>JAILJX010000109.1 GCA_024694365.1 Kiritimatiellia bacterium | reverse complement strand
CAGAAGCTCCAGAACCACCCTTCAGACCGGTGAATGCAACATTCGTGGAATCGTTCAGTTTAAGCGCAACAGGATAGGCATTTGCAATCATAGAAAGCTTCTTGCCCTCCGACAGCGCAGGCTCGACATAGTCGGCATCCTCGACCGCACCGCTGAAAGTGATCTCCTTGGTCGCACCATCAATCGGCTTGAACCAAAATGCCGAACCTGCAGGGAAGCCGTTCTTGTACGTGTCGGCTTTCTCGACATAGTCACCCGTCGCAGGATGGCACCATCCTTTCTCAAAGCCATCGTCGTAGTAGTAGAATGTTGTGTAGCCGCCCGCCCCACCAAATTTTGTAGGATCCCACATGAGGAGAGTGTCGGCATCAGACGCACCAGAACCACCCGTGATGTTGGAAATCGTCATATCGCCGTTCATCTGGAAGCCGTTGCCATTAACAGCGCAAAAGGAGCCGCCAATCATGCTGAGCTTGCTCTTGCCAGTGGTGAGAGATGTGGTATTATAGCCCACGACGTTCTGAGAAGTGATGTCTGCAAAACCTACTGCCGCGCAGAGCGCAACAGCGCTGAACATGAGTTTCTTCATCTTTACCTACTTTCTCGGAACTCTGTCCGATTAGTTGTTACCCGCTCGACCTTCGCACATCCACCCATCAGTACCCTGACTGACATCGCTTCAGTACTCGCTCTCACGAGGCCCTCCAGAGGCCGACCTGCACTCGCAAGTCTACAATCCTCCTTCAGACAATCGGAATTATACCACACTCTGGGCCAATTCGGCAAGGGGGTAAAGTGGTGCGGCTGAAAATTTTTTGACGCCCAAAACCGAATCACAAGCAAAACCCTTGATTTTATTGGGTGAAATTGAGTTCCGGACCTGCCTGTTGAACCAAAAAATATTTTTGGGGGCATGACCGCCGCGCGGCCCCTTGCGCCCCCACGCGCCCTTCCGCGCCTCTTCGCACCCCTCACCAAGCCTCGAGTCCTCCTGCGCATGGCATCGTTCTCACAGGCTTATTTCCTCGCCAGTATGGACATAGCCGAGCTGGTCGCTCTTCGCTTTCGCGGTTGGAGTAGCGCGAAGCGGGCGGAGCGGAGATGCGCCTGCGCCGAAGGCGTCAGGTTGGCCGACGAGCGAGATGCTCCTGCGCCAAAGGCGTCAGGTTCCCCGACGAGCGAAGCGAGGAGCTTTCGCGAAGCGAAAGTCGCAAGAGGGAGCGCGAGGAGCTTTCGCGAAGCGAAAGTCGCAAGAGCACGCGCGGAGCCTCTTTTGCCAACCGTCGGAGTTGAGCAAGAGGCGGCGGGGACCGTCTCAGGGGAGGGAGGAATTAGAGGCGGACGACTCGCCCGGCGCGATTCCGTCCGCGCTTTGCCTCGTCTACGAGATCGATTGTCTCGCTCCACCATCCGCGGACGAGTGTCTTGAAGCCATCCAGCCGCTCCTCATCCGGCAAAAGCTCCGGACGGGACGCTGCGATGACGCCAACAGCGCGTTGATACGCCCAGAGTTCGTTGATGTACTCCTGCCGCGCCTCGGCGGGTATCACTATCGGAGGAAATCCCGCATGGAGAACAGGCAGATTTGCAAGCAGTCTTGCGATTCTGCCATTCCCGTCGAAGAATGGATGTATGCGGACAAACGAGACGTGCGCCGCCACATATGAATTCAATGCCGAGTCCTCGTCCGATCGCAGATTGAACATCGCATTGAAACTCTCCAGCCACTTCGCCATCAGCAATGGCGTCTCGTCAGCAGAAGCATAAGGCATGTATACGCTCTTTCCTACTTCCGCTCCGTATGTTCCGTTGTCCTCGCGCTTCCACGCTCCGACAGGCCTGCATATATCGTTGGACTGTTCCGCTATCACGATTCTGTGAAGAGAAAGGACGTCCTCCTCTTTTATGCGTCCTCTGCCGAGAAGCGCCTGTATGAAATCGACTCCTCTCGCATGCGCGACTACGTCTTGATGATCCCTAAGCGGCTTGCCCTTGACTGCAATGCCATACTCCAGAACGGCCATGGTGTCGCCCAAAGTCAGCGTGTTGCCTTCGATCGCAGTCGAGTCATGCGTCCACAGAGCCCTCAGCTGCTTCAGAAGCTCCAGCCTGCGCCCCTCGGATATTCCATCCAGAAAATTGCGCCTTCTTGCTCCGTGAGTTCGCAGAAACGATGCCACGGCGTTGTGCGAGACGTCAAGTCCATGCCGGGAAAGCATTTCCTTCGCAATTGCCCGCACGCTTATGCCGCCAGAAGCAAGTTCCTTGACTTCCGCTTCATACGGAGCAAGTTTAGAACGAAACGGCTTTCCTCCTTTTGTAACAACTTTTATGCCCATGACGCAGATAGTGTAACAACTTATTGAGACGAGGTCAACGATAAAGTTGTTACAAGAGGCGATGGCGCGTGGTTGAATGTTGCCAATGTGACAGTGTTGCCGATACCGATGTTGCCAATTTCCATTGCCCTCATTGGATATTGGCAATCGATGCGAATTGGTAGGGGCTCTTCGCTTTCGCGGTTGGCGGGCGCAAAGCGGGCGGAGCGGTAGCGGAGCCTCTTTTGCCGACCGTCGGAGTGGACTCAAGAGGCGGCGGAGACGCTACTCAAGGCCAGGGCGCGGCTTCACAGGCTTATTTCCTCGCCAGTATGGACATAGCCGAGCTGGTCGCCCATGATGGCCTTCATGTGTTCGTAGGGCTCCTCGCCGGTGCAGTGGCAGGTCAGGAAGCGGCAGGGATAGGCTTTGAGCCGGCGGGCGATTTCGTCCTGCTCGGGGCGGTCGGATTCCGCGTAGCCCGTTTTGCGCATCAGGTGAAAGCCTCCCACCACCACGCGCGGGAGTTCCACGCGCCCGAATTTCCTGGTGAACTCCTCGAGGACGTTGAGGATTCCGCTGTGAGCGCAGCCGGAGACTATCGCGCTGGAGCCGGCGGAGCGGACGTAGAGGCTCTGCTCATGGGCGAAATCGTCCTGGATGAAGGCGTCGCCATCCTTCTTCATTATGCGCCTGTTGGTGGAAGGGAGCGAGTGCTTTCGCTCCTCGACCGTGAAAAGGCGTATGCCTCCGCCCAGATCGGCGTCGCCATCCAGGAGGCGGACTTGCGGGAGCGCGAGGATGGCCTTGTCGATTCCGATGTAGCGGTAGCCCTTCCCGGGACCATCGTAGGCGTAGTTCTCGCCGCCCGCGCCGCGCTGCATGTAGATCGGGGCCGCGGGGTTGAGTGCCGCGAAGGCGAGGAGTCCGCCGGAGTGGTCGTAGTGTCCGTGGCTCAGGATCGCCATGTCGACCTTGCGGAGGTCGATGCCGAGCCTTTCGGCGTTCTTGAGGGTCTCTTCAGATGGCCCTGCGTCGAAGAGTATCTTCTTCCGGGCCGTCTCGATGCAGAACGAGAGCCCGTGCGCAGCCGCGCACCCTTCAACACC
The DNA here is from genome assembly GCA_024694365.1 of Kiritimatiellia bacterium. GTDB lineage: Bacteria > Verrucomicrobiota > Kiritimatiellia > RFP12 > UBA1067 > UBA1067. Next base: position 665 of record JAILJX010000109.1, on the reverse strand, counting down.
CGGAGTGTTCTCTATCAGATTGACGATCCGCATGGCAAACTTTCGGCAGGCATCACAATCGGAGTTGATTCAAATGGAGACGTTTGGTTATACCTTTATGGCATGGCAATCATATGTAAACATTCATTCGATACCGGTATTTTACCACATTCCGTCTTGGCTTGGCAAGCGGCCCGGCGGTTCTGGAGAGCGCGCGCGATTCGTTATAATGGTGTGCACCCAAAAGAAAGCCGTTTGCCCACTTCAAACGCGCGGTAATATGATATAATAGGTCCATGACTGTAACAGCGATATTCTTGGCGGCGGCTTTGTCCGGCGGAGGATGGGGCGACGTGGACGCGGCGATCGCGAATGCGGACCCCGCAAAGTCCCTTTCGCGATTCTCGAACTATCCTGCAGGCGCGAAGAGCGGGGAGTTCATGCCGAATCCGCATTTCTGGGCGAAGAACATCGACCTTTCGTGCGCAAGTCCGTGGAATGACAGGTTCGGACAGCAGCGCGCCGGGACTCTCATCAGCAGGCGGCACATCATCTTCGCCAAGCACTGGCCCCTTTCGCCCGGGACGATCGTGACGTTCGTCGACAGGTTCGGCATGGCATGGCCCTACAAGCTCGAGAAGACGAGGGGGATAGACAACTCGGACATCATGATAGGGCTTCTCGCG
>JAILJX010000079.1 GCA_024694365.1 Kiritimatiellia bacterium | reverse complement strand
AGCCGAGCGGACCGAAGCAGGATGAGGCGATTTCGCCAGGACTCGCCCCCGAGGCTGTATATGTATACGCCGAGTGGGGCGAAGGACGGCGAAATCGCCCATCCTGCACAGGGAGCACGGTTGCATCGAAAGAGGTCGCGTAATGACAGGCAACACCACCCACGCGCGCCCACCCACACACACCAACACGCCGCGGTCCTCCGCGACTCAAACTACCATCCCTCCTTCTACACGATCTGCATGTTCTACACGGCTAAATCTAACTCTCTTTCGCCGAGGTTGGACAAACTTGCGTAAGCAGTGCCGATTGGGATATGATATCGTAAACGGAGTCGCGCAAACTTTCGCCGAGGTTGGACAAACTTGCGTGAGCAGTGCCGATTGAGATATGGTATAATACTCGAAAATGAGGATTCTTCATATAGTTCCCGGATTGGACGACCCGACTTGCGGCATCGCCGTTGCCGCGAAGATGATTGCAGCGCGGCAGGGTGAGGGTGCGGAGCTCGTCGACTCGAGGCGGTGGACGAGGGCGATGGTCGAGTCCGCCGACGAGGTCTGGGTGCATTCCATGTGGACGCCCGGCGTCGTTTTGGCTGCGTGGTGCGCCTTAAGGTGCGGAAAGCGCCTCGTGAGGATGCCGCACGGTTGCATGGACCCGGTGAAGCTGAAGCGGCGGTGGTGGAAGAAGGCGCTTGTCGCGCCATTGGAAAAGCGGCTGTTCAGGCGCGCGGATTCCATTGTCGCGACCGACGGGTCGGAGGAGGGTTGGATAAGATCGTTTGCAGGCGGAGGGGTGCGCGTTTCGCGCGTCTCGCTGCGTCCGGAAGGTGCGTTCGCCGTGCGTGCGGAGGGGCGTGCGGGGGAGCGGCTGCGCGTCCTGTACGTGGGCAGGTTCGCGAAGCTGAAGGGGGTAAGGTATCTGCTGCAGGCGCTTCCGGAGGATGCGACGCTGGTGATGATCGGCAAGGACGAGGGGGAGGAGGGCGTTTGCCGCAGGATCGCCGCGGAAAGAAAGCTGGATGTGGAGTTCCGCGGGGTCGTCGGCGAAGAGGAGAAGTGCGCGGCGTACGATTGGTGCGACGTGCTTGTGCTGCCGACGCTGAGCGAGAATTTCGGGCTGGTGGTCGCCGAGGCGCTGGAGCGCGGCAAGAGGGTCATAACGACTGATGGCGCGCCGGCATGGAGCGGCGGGGAGAGAGGGGTCGTGTATTTGGAGGGGTATAAGGACGGACGGGATGAGGAGAGGGTCGAGATGTTGAGGGGAGCATTGGCGAGGATGGTGGAGGAGAGGCGAAGGGAGTAGCGGAGAAGGAGGACGAGCGGAGGGGCGCCGGGAGCAGTAGCGGAGGCGGAGGGGTTGTGGCCTGTAGCGAGGGCGAAGGGATCGCCGCCAGGAGCAGGGGTTCGGTCTCGACTTCGAGTAGTTGCAGCTTTCACACGTAGACAACAAGCTTCGCTTAGTCAGCCATGCCTCGGCGGTTATCTCTGGTTTCGGACAGAACCTCTCCTACGCTTGCACTCCTCCTCGAAGTCTCACTCACCCCTCTCCTGCTCGGCTCTCCCTTCGCTTAACAGCCGCTCTGCCTGCCCCCAACCCCTCCGCTTAATCTCACTGTCTCCCTCCGCCTAACTGTCTTCGTTGCTTTCGCGATCTCTTTAAACTCGACGCTAACTGCATAATGGTAATCTCTCCCCCTAGGAGGAGAGATTACTTAGTTAAAGCGGAATTCTTGTTGGCTCGGTTTAGACCGAGCCGAGGAGGAGGGGGTGTCGAGCTTCCTCCGCCTAATCGTCTTCGTTGCTTTCGCGATCTCTTTAAACTCGACGCTAACTGCATAATAGATATCTCTCCCCCTAGGAGGAGAGATTACTTATTTACAGCGGAATTCTTGTTGGCTCGGTTTAGACCGAGCCGAGGGGCGGGGAGGACAGCCTCACGGGGCGGAATTCTTGTTGGCGCGGTTTAGACCGCGCCGAGGGGGCGGGGAGGGGCGGCGGGAGGAGGCGTTTTGCTCCGTTTCCTCTACTGTCTTTCGTGAAGAAATGGTATAATATCGGCAGTGAGTCATTCTTGCGATAACGATGGAGCGCCCGGTTGGGTCAGAGACGCAGAAGGGCGATGGAGGTGCGAGACCGTCCATCGCATGGGGCGGCGTCTTCCGGGCAGGGACTACAGGCGGCGGGGCTGCTATGTCATCACGATTGTGCTCGAAGACCGCCGGTCCAATGCCCTTGGAGAGCTCGCGGTGAAGGATCCCCGAAGCGGCGGATGGCTCGCCCTTGACGAGGCCAAGGCCCTCGCGCTCGAGCCCGAGAGCGTCGAGGCGAAAGTCGTTTTCAGCGAGCTTGGGAAGGCGATATTCGGTCACTTCAGGAAAATCGGCGAGTTTACTCCCGGACTCAAGCCCGTCTATTGCGCGATTATGCCGGATCACGTCCATCTTCTCCTTGAAGTGGAGAAGGAGCTGGCGCGTCCGTTGGGTCATGCGATCGCCGGTTTCAAGACGGGTTGCGGGAAGCTGCATGCAAAGCTTGGCGGCGAGGGGCGGCTTTTCGCCGCGGGATTCGTCGATGAAACGATCTTTCGCGCCGGCCAGCTTCACGCCGAGTTTGAATATCTTCTCGACAATCCGCGGCGCTTGGCGGTCAAGAAGCTCTTTCCCGGTCTTTTCAAGTATTCGAGGGAGATAAGGGTAGACTTGCGGCTTGCGCCGCAAGAGCATGACGGACGGGAGGGCGCGCAAAAGATCGCGCCGCAAGAGCATGACGGACCGGAGGGCGCGCAAAAGATCGCGCAAACGGCGGCTGGCGCGCATGGTCCGCGATTGGCGCGGCCTTTGGTCCGTACGGCCCCGACTGTGCAAACAGTCGGCCGGTTCTCCGCCTTGGGCAATCACTTTCTCCTGCAGCGCCCGCTTGCGCAGGTGCAGGTCTCGCGCGCGCTTTTCAGATACCGGCGGATCGCAAAGCCCGGCGCCAAAAGCCGCATAGCGCGCGACGCGCAAGGCGAGCCGATAGTCGAGTTTTCGTCGCCCGGGTACGCGAGGAGGCGCGACGCGCTGCTTGCGGAGGCTCGCCGTGGCGCCGTCTTGATTTCGCCTTGCATTTCGGACGGCGAGAGGCAGATCGCCCGCGAAGCTCTTGCCGCCGGCTGTCGGTTGATAACGATGCAGAACAAGGGTTTTTCGAAGCTGCAGAAGCCGGCGGGACGCTACTTCGACGCGTGCGCCGAAGGTCGGCTCTTGATGCTTGCGCCGGGGGCGTGGCCATACCGGCCGGGCGAAAAGCCGATGACCCGCCTCGACGCGACGGCCATGAACCGGCTCTGCCAGTGGCTCGCGGGGGACGGCGCAGCCGAAATAGACTATCATGGCATGACCCCAAACGACATAGACAGGATTGCGATGGAGGCTGTCAAAAGGTGCGATTGACAGAGAGGCGGCGGACGGGGGCTTCGGGGGCGCCGACAGGAGCAGGGGTTCGGTCTCGACTTCGAGTAGTTGCAGCTTTCACAAATATATCATTCCGCTTGGGTTCGAGAAGACAATGCAAAGCAAATCACCCCAAAATGGGCTTGGCGGAGAGTGAAGCTTGATTTGTGCTCTACGCCTGGAGTGTACATCGCGAAGATACAAAGCAAAACAGCCCAAGAATGCAAAGTAAATCACCCCAAAAAAGCAAATCGCCCGGGTTTGTGGATCCGTCGGTCGCTGTCGCAATTGGGGCGGGAGGAGTTCGGAAAGTTGGATTCATTGGTCGGGGCGAGAGGATTTGAACCTCCGACATTCTGCTCCCAAAGCAGACGCACTACCAGGCTGTGCAACGCCCCGTTTTAGGCAAGTGGCGGATATTATACCAAAAATTTTCGGATTTTGCCATTGCGCGCGGCTACAAAAAAGTGGTATACTATCTGCTCCACGCCCAAAAACGGGGTGGACGCGGCAGAAAACCGCGAAATGAAACAAACAAGAAAAGTACAGTAAAGTATGGCAATCCGCAAACCTACGGCTCCTTCGGAGCGCTCCGCCATCATGGCCGAGCTGCTCGCGGGCGCGGGTCAGGAATCGAAGTTCAAGAACGGCAGCCTCGTCGAGGGCACCGTCAGCGCCGTCAAGGATGACGACGTCTTCATCGACATCGGGTACAAGAGCGAGGGCTCCGTCTCCATCTCCGAATTCGGGGAAGGCGCAGAGGTCAAGCCCGGCGACAAGGTCACGGTGATGCTTGTCCAGCTCGAAAACGACAAGACCGGCATGGTCGAGCTTTCCAAGCGCAGGGCGGACGAGAAGATCCGCTGGGAGAAGATCCTCGAGCGCTATGTCGAAGGCTGCGTCGTCACGGGAACCATCAAGAGCGCAGTCCGCGGCGGACTCCTCGTCCAGATCGACGATGTCGAGGCGTTCCTCCCCGGCAGCCAGGTCGACGTCACCCCGGTCAAGGATCTCGAGCCCTACGTCGGCCAGACGCACGAGTTCAAGGTCATCAAGATTTCCAACGAGCGCCGCAATCTCATCGTTTCGCGCCGCGAGCTCATCGAGGGCACGATGGCCGAAAAGAAGGCGGAGCTTCTTGCGTCCCTTCAGAAGGGTGAAGTCCGCAAGGGCCGCGTGAAGAACATCACGGACTTCGGCGCGTTCATCGACCTCGACGGACTCGACGGTCTGCTGCACATCACGGACATGAGCTGGGGCCGCATCAAGCACCCGAGCGAACTTCTCAAGGTCGGCCAGGAGCTCGACGTCATGGTCCTCGACGTGGACCGCGAGCGCGAGCGCGTGAGCCTCGGCCTCAAGCAGACCACAGACAATCCCTGGAACACGATCCAGGACCAGTTCCCGGTCGGTTCGCGCGTCAGCGGCAAGGTCGTCAATCTTGCGGCCTACGGCGCTTTCGTCGAAATCGCCCCCGGAATCGAGGGTCTCGTCCACATCAGCGAGTTCAGCTGGACCAAGCGCGTCGCACGCGCCTCCGACATGCTCAGCATCGGTGACGAAGTGCAGGTCGTCGTCCTTTCCGTCGATGTCGAGAACCAGAAGATCGCCCTCGGCATCCGCCAGACCCAGGCCAACCCCTGGGATACGGTCCAGGACCGCTTCCCGGTCGGCTCGAAGGTCAAGGGCAAGGTCCGCAACTTCACGGCGTACGGAGCGTTCATCGAGCTCGAGGAGGGCATCGACGGAATGATCCACATCAGCGACATGAGCTGGACGAGGAAGATCAACCATCCTTCGGAGTGCCTGCAGAAGGGCCAGGAGGTCGAGGCGGTCGTTCTCGACGTCAACCCGAAGGAGCAGCGCATCTCGCTCGGCCTCAAGCAGGCC
>JAILJX010000050.1 GCA_024694365.1 Kiritimatiellia bacterium | reverse complement strand
AATTCCTCCTGGCACTGCTTTCCCTTCTGCAGAAACTGTATGTCGTCGACAAGAAGGACATCGATGTTTCTGTACCTGTACCTGAACGTGTCCATATCCTTGTTCTGCAGGGAGTTTACGTATTCGTTCAGGAAAGTTTCGGCTGTGAGATAGCATATCGAAAGACCTGGATTTCTCTTTTTGAGATCGTTGCCTATCGCCTGCATCAGGTGGGTCTTTCCGAGACCGGTGCCGCCGTGTATGAAAAGAGGATTGTAATTGCGCTGCCCGGGATGGTTTGACACTCCCTTTGCCGCTGCATATGCCCAGCTGTTCGACGGACCCTGCACGAACTCTTCGAACGTGTAGTTCTCGTCGAGCGGCAGAGTCGATATGAAAGAATTCTTCTGCGCGGGCTGCTGATACTGCTGAGAGGCTCCCGGCTGTGTATGGCTGTAAGCAGGAGTTACTATTTCCGGCTTGGCGCTTGTGTCCGCCTGAAAGTCAAGGGACTGTTTGGGATCCGCTCCGGCAAGATCAAGAGCACCTTTCAGTTTGTCGGAATATGAAGTCTTGAGAAAATCGGCTGCGTAAGGATTTGAAGTGTACACGGTGAAAACGCCGTCCTTGACGGTGACCGACGTTATCATCGAAAAATAGTTTTCCGCCTGGTTTTTCTCCGTATCGCTCATCAGGGTAGAGAGGTATATGGTGCGGGCCCTCTCCCAAAGAGCCTTTGCGGCAATGTCAGTGCTGTCGTTTGTCATTTGCGTCTTCTCATTTGATGTTTCGCAAATATGATACCATTTGTTGTGCCGCAGAATCAACAGTGTGCTATCATATGATATAATCAACTTATCAACATTCCGTGTTGATAACTTTTCAGTGGTGTCCCCTTTTGATGATGACGGCCAAAACCGAAACGTCCGCAGGGTTGACCCCGGGTATGCGGGATGCCTGCGCAAGATTCTCCGGGCGGAATCGCTTCAGCTTTTCGCGGCTTTCGTATCTGACAGCCGTGCATCTGTCGTAGTCGAGCCAACGGGGTATGGATATGGACTCGTCCTTTTTTGCCCTCTCGGCGGCGATTTCTTCCTGTTCTATGTATGGGGCATAATGACGCATAATATTACATTCTTCATCAATGAAGTCTGTAGTGAAGAACTTCAGTGCGTTTTCGGACAGCTCTGTTTGTATTTTCTGGTTGGACCGGTTGCTTCCGGAAGATTTGAGGTCAAGATAAGACATTACTTCTTTTATGGCCGATATCTCTTCTTTCGGAACTATGCCAACTCTTTCTGCAGCATCCACCAGCCTGAATTTGGCGTTGTCCTGCCTCAGTATGAGACGTCTCTCGGCTCGGCTGGTGAACATGCGGTACGGTTCATCGGTACCCTTGGTGACGAGATCGTCTATCATTACGCCGATATATGCGTCTTGCCGGCTCAAAACAAGAGGCTTTTCGGAGCGGGACAGAAAAACGGCATTTATGCCGGCCATGATTCCCTGTGCGGCAGCTTCTTCGTATCCCGTAGTGCCGTTTATCTGGCCCGCAAAGAAGAGTCCGCCGATTCTCTTAGACTCCAGCGTATGCTTCAATTCTCTTGAATCTATGCTGTCGTATTCAATAGCATACGCATATGCCAGAAACTTGGCATGTTCCAGTCCCGGAACTGAATGGACCATCTCCTCCTGCACATTCTCAGGCAGGCTGCAGCTGAGTCCGTTTGGGTATATGATTTTACCCTCGGAGTCTTCCGGCTCCAGTATCACATGGTGCTGTGAAGCATCGGTGAAACGGACAATTTTGTCTTCTATTGAAGGACAATACCGCACGCCTGTGCCTTTTATCGCCCCTCCGTACAATGACGATCGCCCAAGGTTGTTGCGTATTATTTCGTGTGTTTTCTCTGTTGTATGGGTCATCCAGCACGGAAACTCGGGCAGTTTTCTATCTTTTTGTTCTACGTGGAACAAATCAGCGCCCGGCAGACCGCCGCTTTGACCTTGTTCCACGTAGAACAATCGTCCGTGGGCATCAGCTAGCGGAATCATCGCATCTAGGGACTTTTGTTTTAAATGAGATGATTCTTTGTTCTCAAGTGTTGTTGATCTGTCTTCGAGAAAATTTTTATTGCAATGTTCTACGTGGAACAAATCTGAGCTGTGGCCGTATGAACTGCCGACGACCAAGGAATCGAGAGAAATTTTATTTGGTTTTTTGTCTATAGACGCCAATTGTTCTTGATGACTTGCTGAACTGTTTAAGTCTGCCGAACCCGTTATTGGTGGCGTGTTTGCTGAAGAAGCGTCTGTTTTGCCTGATTTGAATACACCAGATTCGTCGGTAAAGGGGCTTCTGTTGTAATGTTCTACGTGGAACATAGGACGCGGTGAATCGCCATTCTGGCGTATGCACTGGGAGAAATCGCAGGATGAAGCATCCAGTCTGGGCGGGGTGCCTGTCTTGAGCCTGATAAGTTCGAATCCCAGTTTTTGCAGCGAAAATGAAAGATTGTCCACGGCGGGGCGTCCGTCGCCTCCGCTTTTTTCGGATTTCTCCCCAATCCATATTCGCCCGCGAAGGGTGGTGCCGGATGTGATGACAACGGAGGATGATTCGATGGTCCCATGGTTTGCCGTTACGACTCCGTGGCATCTCCTTGATGCTTTGCCTTGAGCGGACGGGTCGTCGTCGGTTCTCCCGGACTCCTCGGCGGTGAGAATGTCCACGACCGCATCTTCAAGTACATCTAGATTGGCCTGCGAATGTATGACTCTCTGCATGCGGGCTGAGTATTCGGCCTTTGCGCATTGGGCTCTGGTGGCGCGTACGGCAGGTCCGCGGCTTAAGTTCAGAGTCTTGGATTGCAGAGATGTGATGTCCGCATTTATGCCCATCTCCCCGCCAAGCGCATCAAGCTCGTAGACAAGATGGCTTTTCGCAAGACCGCCGATCGACGGATTGCAAGGCATGCGGGCTATGGCATCCGCCGACGCCGTGACAAGAAGCGTGCGCGCGCCCATTCTGGCCGCCGCAAGCGCAGCCTCGGCCCCGGCGTGCCCTCCGCCTACGACTATCGTGACATAACGTGAAAGCGTATTCATACATGCAAATTATAGCAAATTATCTACCCAATTGTGAACAAAAAAAGAACATATGTTATAAGACAAAAAAAGTGATGAAAACTTATCATTTTTGAATAAAAACTACGATAAATGCAACTTGCCGATATTTGTCAATAGAGAAATTTCAAAAAGATGTCGACACTTATCGATAGGTTATCAACATAAGAAGATAATCAAAAATAAGAAGCGCTCAGTCGGTGATTTATGGCGAAATATGCCGTGGCGCAAGGTTCACGAATATGATATAATGTGCGTATCGGCAATGAATCGGAACGGCACTTGAGGATAATTTTTCTGTTTATCGACGGGGTGGGACTGCGAGAGGCTGCGTCGGACAATCCGGTGAATCCGGAGGTTTGCCCCACGCTTTGCCGTCTCATAACCTCCCATTCCAAGCCAATCGACGCCTGTCTCGGCGTCGAGGGTCTGCCGCAGTCTGCGACGGGCCAGGCGACGATGTTCACCGGCGTCAACTGCGCCAGGGCGATGGGCAAGCATTGCGAAGGCTTTCCGGGCCCCTCGCTGAGGAGAATCATCGAGGAGAACAACCTATTCCTCCAGCTGAAGAAGCGCGGAAAGCGCGTCAAGTTCGCCGACGCCTACCTTGTCGAGTCGGCGGAGGAGCTGATTCCCAGAAGATACAAATCCGTCACGACGGTGATGGCTCTCACGACGCCGGAGGTCGTGATGACGGCGGACGACCTTGCGGAGGACCGCGCGCTCATGCAGGACCTTACGCGCGAGACGATTCAGGATCGCTACCCGGACATACGGGTCATCCCGCCCCAGCGAGCGGCCGAGCATCTGTTCGCCATAGCGCGCGAAAACGATTTCACCCTGTACGAATTTTTCCAGACGGACGTCTCGGGCCATTCGATGGACTATGCGCGCGCGTGCGCGGTCCTCCGGACGTACGACAGGTTCCTTTCCGCGCTAGTCAGGTTCACCGAGGCCGCGGGGCTTACTCTCGTCATGACTGCCGACCACGGAAACATCGAGGCCATGGACGATCGCAGCCATACGCGCAATCCCGTGCCGTTCATAGCGTTCGGTCCCCGTGAAAAGGAGCTGAGGGACAGCGTATCGTCCCTGGAGGATGTTACGCCCGCGGTACTTGCGGCTTTCGACGGATTTTGATAGAATTTACGTACATCAAAAACTAAAGGAGGAAATTCCACCATGGCATGCTCGAAAAAGAAATGCAAGTGCGACCAGGAATTCTGGGCGCCGATCATGGCGCTCGCCGACATCGAGAGCGGACTTGGCGCCAAGAACGACACCGTCGCCGTCGCGTGGGAGCGCGAGGACGGAAAGATCTACCGCTACGATCTGGAGATTCCCAAGCGCCTGGACAAGGATGGCGTGAAATTCGTCTCGCATGTCGTGGACCGCATCGCGAAATTCATCGTGTGGGCCGCCGGTGGGTGGAAGCTTTACCTTGCCGGTCCCGATGAAATAGTGCAGCCCGTCGCCAAGGCCTACACGAAGAAGGGCGCGCGCAAGTTCGACTACGAGTTCTTCTCCGATCTGTACGGACGCCCGGTCGAGGCCGTCGTCCTTCCGCTCAAGAAGATGCCCGAGCAGAACGAAACCCTCACCACGGTGAAGACGGTGGCCGACGGCTGCCGCATCGGCTTCGACCTCGGCGCCTCCGACTTCAAGATCTCCGCGCTGGATAAGGGCAAGGTCGTGTTCTCGAAGGAATTTCCGTGGGATCCCCGCAACAACGCCGACCCCGAGTACCACTACTCGATGCTTACGGCGGGTCTCAAGGAGGCCGCGGCGACGCTTCCGCGCGTCGATGCGATCGGCGGCTCCACGGCCGGAACGCTCGTCGGCAAGAAGATGGGCGTCGCCAGCCTCTTCCGCGCGATAAAGGAGAAGAATCCCTCCAAGTACCCTGTCGCCCAGGACATGTTCTTCCGCGTCGAGAAGGATTGGGGAGTTCCGTTCGAGATCTACAACGACGGCGACGTCTCCGCTCTCGCGGGCATGATCACGATGGGCAAGAAGGGCATCCTCGGCGTCGCGATGGGCTCCTCCGAAGCTGTCGGCTTCATCGACAAGTCGGGCGCGCTCACGGGCCGCATCACCGAGCTTGCGTTCGCCCCGGTCGACTTCAACCCCAACGCCCCGGCCGATGAATGGTCCGGCGACGCGGGCGTAGGCTCGATGGCGTTCTCGCAGCAGGCCGTCAACTGGCTCGCCGAGAAGCACGGCTTCGAGTTCCCGAAGGAGATGAAGCTCCCCGAGCGCCTCAAGGTCGTGCAGGCCGCGATGGAGAAGGGCGACTCGAAGGCCCTAAAGGTCTACGTCCAGATAGGCCGCTTCCTCGCCCATGCGATTCCGTGGTACAAGGAGTTCTACGACTACTCCAGCATGATGCTCCTCGGGCGCGTCACGAGCGGCCTCGGCGGCGACATCATCCTCGAGACCGCGCGTGCGATGCTCAAGGACATCTACCCCTCGATCGCCGAGGAGATCGAGCTCATCGTCCCCGACGAGCATTTCCGCCGCCTTGGCCAGTCGGTCGCGGCCGCGCAGATCCCCGTGATCAAGAAATGCGCATCGAAGCGCTGCTGCTGCAAGGCGAAGAAGGCAAAGTAAAGTGAAGGTAAAAAAAGCGTTGGTGATGATGGCGGCCGTCCTGGCGACGGCCGCCCTTTGGGCGCATGGTGACGTCCCCCCGTATCCGAATTTCGGACTCCCCCGGGTGGAGGGAATGATGTTCCTCGTCCTTCAGATAGGAATCATCATCTTCGCGGCCAAGCTTGGCGGCGCGGCCGCCTCGCTCCTCAAGATGCCGTCGATCCTGGGCGAACTCGCCGCAGGCATCGCGATAGGCCCGTGGGCTCTCGGCGGCATCGGCTTCGGCGACGGGATTTTCTCCGCCGGGCTTTTCCACGGCGCGGAGCTCAGGCAGATGGCGGCCGCCGGCCGCATGTGCGACGCGACGACCCCCGAGCTGTACGGCATCGCGACTCTCGCGTCCATAATACTCCTGTTCCTCTCCGGCCTCGAGACGAACCTGAGGATGTTCCTCAAATATTCGTTCGTCGGCTCGCTCGTCGGCGTCGGCGGTGTCGTGTTCTCCTTCGTGTTCGGCGACCTTTGCGCGGTCTGGCTGCTCCCGAAGTTCTTCTCCCATTTCGCATACCTTTCGTCCATGCCGCTCGCCGAGGCGGCGACCCAGGCGGCGCCGCTCTACATGGGAATAATGTCGACCGCGACGTCCGTGGGCATAACGGCCAGAATCCTCTCCGAGCGCAAGAAGATGGACTCGGAGGAGGGGACGACCATCATGGCCGGCGCCGTGATCGACGACGTCCTCGGCCTCATCGTCCTCGCGATAGGCAACGGCATCATCGCCGCCTCCGCAGTGCACGGCTCGTCCTCCGGCGGCGGCGGCATGGACTGGGGCCGGATCGGCGCCGTCGCCGTGAAGGCGTTCGGCGTGTGGCTCGGCGCGACTGCGGTCGGCGTTCTCGCCGCGCGCTGGATCGCGAAGTTTCTCAAGGTTTGCTTCAAGTCGCCCGTGGTCATCGCGACGATGGCTTTCGGCCTCGCTCTCGTTCTCGCGGGCTTCTTCGAAATGATGGGCCTTGCCATGATAATCGGCGCATACGTGATGGGCCTTGCGCTTTCAAGGACTGACCTCAAGCACCCCATCCAGGAGATGCTCACCCCGGTCTATACGTTTCTCGTTCCCGTCTTCTTCTGCGCGATGGGCATGATGGTCGACGTGCGCGCTCTCTGCTCCACTCCCGTTCTCGTCTTCGGCGCGATCTACACGGCCCTCGCGATCGCCGCGAAGGTTCTCGGCTGCATGATCCCGTCCTTGTGCTGCGGCTTCAACCTTCTCGGGGGACTGCGCATCGGCGCCGGAATGGTGCCGCGCGGCGAGGTCGCCCTCATCATCGCCGGCATCGGACTCTCCGCCGGATATCTCACGCAGGAGATTTTCGGCATCGGAATCCTGATGACGCTCGTCACGACCGTCGTCGCCCCGCCCGCTCTCGTCGCGCTCTTCCACCCGAAAGCGAAGGGCGTGCGCCACCCGAAAAAGTCGATGGACGGCTCGCGCGACGTGGAGTTCGAGCTTGGCGACGAATCCGCGGCCGAGCTCATGATGGCCAAGCTGCTCAACGAGTTCCGCAACGAGGGATTTTTCGTGACGTGCCTCTCTAAGGAGGACCACATCTGGGAAATCGCGATGGACGCGATCGAGCTTTCGATCAGGCGCAAGGGCAAGGTCATTCTCTTCTCCTGCACGCCCGCCGAGGAGGCGATGGTCATGACGGCCTGGATGGAGGTCGTCAGCCAGGTGAACGATCTCGCCCGCTCGATAGCGAAACCGGTCAGGCGCGAACAGATGGAGAAAATGCTTTCCGAGACGGAAGCCGTCGCCAAGGGCAACGAGGGCGTCGGACGCTACCTTCAGGGGTTCGTGATGCTGCCGAAATTCCGCGCGACCTCAAAGGACGAGGCGTTCGAGAAGATCGTCTCCGCCATCGCCGAATCGTGCCCCAACCACGTCCCCGACGCGGCCGCCGCGGTTGCCGCCGTGAAGAAGCGCGAAGCGTCCATGCCGACAGGCCTCGACAACGGCATCGCCGTCCCCCACGGGCGCGATCCCTCCGTCAAGGGCGTCGCCGGCGCCGTCGCGATCGTGGACAACTCGGGCGCGCCTTCTGGCGGCATCATAGCCGACTACGAGACGATAGACAAGAGCCCCGTGAAGATCATCGTCCTCATGCTCGCGAACTCCGAAACGCAGACGCCCTACATCAAGCTCATGAGCTTCATATCGCGCGTGCTCAGGGCCGAGAACGGCGCCGAGCGCCTGGCCGAATCGACGACGGCGGACGAGATGAGGCGCTTTTTCCGCGAAGCGAAATGACCCTCGCGGGGGACACGATCGCGGCTATCGCCACCGCGCCTGGAAAATCGGGCGTGGCGGTCGTGAGGGTGTCCGGTCCGGATGCGTTCGCGGTCGCCGGAAAAGTCGCTCGCCGCCGGCCCGAGCCAGGGAGAATCGTCTTCGCCGATTTCTCCGGCCTCGACAAGGGCATTCTTCTCGCCTTCAAATCCCCTCGCTCCTATACTGGCGAGGATACTGTGGAGTTTCAGTGCCACGGCGGTGCGGTGACGCCGCGGCGCATTCTCGCCGCCGCGATCGCGGCAGGCGCAAGGCTTGCAGGCCGTGGCGAATTCACTTTCCGCGCGTTCATGAACGGCAAGCTTTCGCTGGAGGGGGCGGAGGGTGTTCTGTCGCTCATCGAGGCCCGGACCGACCGCGCCGCAGACGATGCGCTCGCCGCGCTCTCCGGAGAATCGACCCGCCGCGCCAAGGTTCTCTATTCGTGCATTGTGGAGCTTTCCGCCACGCTCGAGCATGCGCTCGACGTGGACGAAGGCGAGCTCCCGGGAGATTTCCTCCCCGGCGTGGAGAGGCGAATCGCTGCCCTGCGCGCCGATCTGGAGAGCGAGGAGTCCCGCGCGCGGGCGTGCGCGATGCGCCGGGAGGGGGCGCTCGTCGTTCTCGCCGGCGCTCCCAACGCCGGCAAGAGCTCTCTTCTCAATGCCCTGCTTAGCGAGGACCGCGCGATCGTTTCGCCCGTCCCCGGCACCACGCGCGACGCGATAGAGGCCTGGACCGATCTGCGCGGCTGGCCCGTGAGGCTCGTCGACACCGCCGGACTGCGCGAGAGCGGCGACGCCATAGAGTCCGAAGGCGTGAGAAGGGCGAAGGGCCTCATTTCCAAGGCAGACCTTACCGTCGTGCTTTTCCCGGCCGACGCCCCCCTCCCCGCCGCGCCGGAGACGCCTGCGGGGAACTCTATCGCCGTGCTGTCGAAGGCCGATCTCGCCGAAGGCCCTGCGGACGGACTCCTGCGCGTCTCTGCGAAGACAGGCGAGGGAGTCGAAGCACTGAAGGACGCGATGGCGGAAAGGCTCGAGTCAGTTTCACGAACAGGCTCCGGCGGCGACGACCGCCTTGCCGGCGCTCTCGCCCTCGCCCGTGCCTCGCTGCCCGTTTCGGCCGCCGATCCCGTCCTTGCCGCAAACGCTCTGCGCAGGTCCGCCGAAGCTCTGGGCGGCTTTCTGGGCGCGGACTGGTCGGCCGACCTCCTCGACAATCTCTTTTCGCGTTTCTGCGTCGGCAAGTAGGCTGCGCCGGCGCGCGCACACGGCCTTCGAACTTGTCAAAAGGGGCATGACTGTGCTATAATTCACTCAACACTACCAAAAGGGGGCGGGCCGGGAGGTCCGTCAGATACGAACATATGGCGACATTTCAATATATCGCGAAGGATGCCGAGGGCAACGAGACCCGAGGGACTGTTGAGGCGGGCGACCGCAACGAGGCGATCGCAACGGTGCGATCGCAAGGGCTTCTGCCGACGGCCATCGGGGAGGTTCGAAAGGCGGCCGCCCCCGCGGCGGAGCCGGCGAAGAAGCCGGGCCGCAAGCAGAAGGCGGCGCCGGCGCCGGGCGGCAAGGGCGGCAAGAAAAAGGGTCTCAACATGGAGATCAAAATCAAGCTCCCGAAATTCCTGCGCGGCAAAATCAAGACGAAGGTGCTTACCCAGTTTACGCGCCAGCTGGCGACGCTGGTGAACGCGGGCCTCCCCCTGATGCGCGGCATAGACGTCCTCAAGCGCCAGATGAAGGACGAGCAGATGCTCGAAGCCCTGAACGGCATATCCGAGACGATCGCCGCCGGCGGGACGTTCTCCGAGGCGCTCACGCAGTACCCCAAGATCTTCGACCACCTCTACGTGAACATGGTGAAGGCCGGCGAAGCGGGCGGCGTTCTCGAAGTCGTTCTTGGACGTCTTGCTGAATTCGCGGAGAAGTCCGAGAAAATCAAGAACAAGGTCAAGGGCGCGATGATCTACCCGATAGTCGTCCTTATCGCCGCCGTCGGCATCACGGCGTTCCTTCTCGTTACCGTCATCCCGAAGTTCAAATCGGTCTTTGCCGACATGATGGGCGACCAGGGGCTTCCGGCCGTGACGCAGTTCGTCATAGACGCCTCCGAGTACGTCCAGCACAACGGTCTCGTTGTCCTTGCCGCCGTCGCGGCTATTGTTGTGGCGAAGAAGATGATAGGAAAGACAGAGAAGGGCGCGTATTTCTTCGACCAGCTGTCGCTCAGGATGCCCGTGACGGGAACCCTTGTGCAGCGAACCGCCGTCTCGCGCCTCACGCGAACGCTCGGGACGCTCCTCTCCTCGGGCGTGCCGATCCTCCAGTCGCTCGTCATCGTCCGCGACACCTCCGGCAACAGGGTCGTCTCGAAGGCCGTGCAGTCGATCCACGACGCCGTGAAGGAGGGCGAGGGCATGACCCAGCCCCTTTCGCAGTGCTGGGTGTTCCCGCCGATGGTCGTCTCGATGGTCGAGGTCGGCGAAGAGACGGGCGCCTTGGCTGACATGCTCACCAGGATCGCCGACACCTACGACGACGAGGTCGACAACGCCGTCGCGGGCATGACGGCCGCCATCGAGCCCGCCCTGATCATCGTGCTGGCCGTGATCGTGGGAACGATCGTCGTCGCCATGTTCCTCCCGATGATCAAGATCATTTCGTCCGTCTCCGGCGGCTGAGGAAGAGAGGCAAGGCAAAAATGAAACGCGGTTTCACGCTTCTTGAGCTTCTGATAGTGGTCGCCGTCATGGCGTCCCTGATGGGGCTCGTGTTCAAGCTGAACGGCCTCGGCGCCGATTCGTGGCGCCGGGCCGAGACCGTTTCCCGTCTGCAGAAGATCGAGAACTGTCTTTCCGGATACCACGCGGCGTTCGGCAACTATCCGCCCGTGAAGATGCACGGTTCGCGCGACTACCGCCGCAGCGTGAACGTCCACGGAATCCAGAACGACAACACGAACGACAATCTTTGGAATTGGAGCAGGATCGGGGAGTGGAACGAGACCCGCGCCTGGCAGCAGGTGGAGGCCGCGTGCCGCGCCCAGCCCGTCGACTGCCGCTTCCCCTACGCCCCAGGCTGGCAGAACCGGGTGCAGCGCGTCTCCGAGGAGATGAAGCGCCGCGCGGAATCCGGCGACGACCGCTGGGCCGCTTACTTCAGCAGCGAGGCCGTGAAGAAGCGGCTCTCCGCGGGCTTCGACGACGGCGTGACGGACAACATCAACCGCCATGCCAGCAAGCGCGACCTCGAGGACTGGCGCGAGATCCAGCTTTTCAAGTTCGGTCTCATGAGCTTTCTCCTGCCGCGCTACCTCGTGATGATGAACGGCGACAAGGTCTTCTTCAACCAGTATGCGCAGTGGACCGGCAACAACCGCAGGCCGACCGATCCCTACACCGGGAAGACGTTCACTTCGTGGACGGGCGTGAAGCAGCTTGTCGACAGCAGCAACATGCGCGATCTGGCGCGGCTCGGCAACATCCCGACCCAGGCCGTCTGCGCAAGGTGGATTCCAAATCTCGCCGGCATCTGCCACGCCAACCACTCCTTCACGCTTTTCGGCACCGAGCTCAACGACACGTCCGAGCTCGGCGGCAGCGAGCTCGATCCCGACAACGTCGGAATACAGATATTCTCGCCCGGCGACTCCGACTCCGACTCTACGGCCAACCAGTACATCCTCGACGGCATAACCGTCCGCGACGGATGGGGGAGGGAGTTCTTCTACTATTCGCCTTCGCCCTACCAGCGCTACACCCTGTGGAGCTCGGGGCCGAACGGCCGAACCTTCCCGCCCTGGGTCGACCGCGAGGGCGACTCGATGTCGGCGAAGGCGAGAGAGTGCATTTCGAAATGGGTCGTGGACGACATAATCCACCTCAAGACAAATTAAGGAGGTTCCCGTCATGGTCAGAAAAGGCTTCACTTTGATAGAGCTTCTGGTGGTCCTCGGCATTCTCGCCGTTCTCATGGTCGTGCTCATCCCCGTGATGAGCGGGCAGAGGGAGAAGGCAGAAATCGCGAAGTGCCTCGAGCTCGTGAAGAACGTGCAGGAGTCGCTCACGCATCTCTACACGTCCAACAGCGGGGCGTGGCCGCAGGTCCTCTACAACAACAGCAACAAGTCCGCCGGGCTCGACGCCTCGGCGGGATATGTCCTCAGCACCGCCGGAATGTCGCTTTCGGCGAACTCTTCGACGCAGCGCCTGACCGGCAACGACCGCTTCGGTATCATCACCCCGTGGGCCGCGGAGGTCGTCAAGAAGAGCGGCACCGGCTGCAGCGAGTCGACGGCCGTCCCCTCCATCGGCGGCAACATAGCCGACCACCGCCTCAGGTACGCGATATGCGACCCCGAGAACGAGAACAAGATTTTTGGCGTGAACGTGCCGGGCACGGTGGCGAGCGCCAAGAACGAAAAGACGGTCGACGTGCGCGCGACGGCCGCGGTATGGTGCATCGGCCCCAAGGGCCAGGTCGTCAAGAGCTGGTCCGACGGCGACACACAGGGCGTAAAGTGATGGCGAACATGGAAAGAAAAGGTTTCACGCTCATCGAGCTGATGGCTGTGATAGCCATCATAGGCATCCTGCTCGGGATCGTCACGACGAGCGTGGCCGGCGCGATGAAGTACGCCCGCGGACAGAAGGCCAACGCTCTCGTGAAGTGCGTCAAGGAGGGCGCCGAGAACTACCGCGCCCAGAAGGGCAAGTATCCCGGCATCGGCGACAGGGCCCAGTCGGGGGCGCTGAAGAGGTCCAACAACGAGGGCTACAACAACCAGTCCGACTACGAGCAGTACGAGCTCGACGGCGCCGAGGTCCGCTCCGTCGTGAGGGAGCTCGTCGAGGAGTCCGTCTTCAGGGCCAACCCGATGCTCGACGTCTCGGCGCTTTTCGTCTCGGCAAAGTCGACCGGCGAGCCCGGCACGAAAGGCGTCGGCTACGACTTCAACGAGGCCATACACGGCTCGGAGCGCACGAAGGAGAAGATGAAAGTCTCCCAGATGTACTTCGGCTACCCCGAGACGGACCGCGGCTGGTTCCGCCGCTTCAGGATGGTCTACAAAAACAGCACTGGCGTATTGGAGGTCGGCAGGCAATGAAACGCGGAGGCTTCACACTTCTAGAGCTCCTGCTCGTCATAGGCATCATGGCCTTCATGGGCGCGATGGCCGTCGGCGGCTACCAGACGATGCGCCGCGGCATGGAGAACCGCTCCGTCATGCAGAGCGTGAACCATTTCATCCGCGCGGCCTACCAGCGCGCCCAGATCGACCGGCAGCCAGTCGCCGTCTATTTCTGGAACGAGACCCAGCGCGTAGACAGCCCGACCGAGCCGCCGATCGCCGTCGGCAAGGCGGTCGCCGTGCGCCGCGCCGGGCGCTTCACGCGCGTCATCGGCGACTATCTCATAGACGAGTTCGGCGACCTTCGCTTCAACCGACTCATACTCAGCGCGGACGAGGAGGACGAGGACTCCGGCAACACCGGCTCCTCCGGCAAGGGCAACGGCGTTTTCGTCTACCCCATGAACGGTGACGAGGGCAATCAGGTCAAGCGCACCACCGTGGACGAGATGACCGTCAAGAAACCCGACACAGCCTTCATAGACGGCCGCCAGGTCTCGATCGACACCTACGCCTACTATGTGCAGAACCCGGGCGGCATCCAGTGGAAGGCCGGCGACGCCTACGGCTTCGAATTCGCCGATCTGACCCTCCCCAACAACTACATCTTCGGCAAGGACTGGTCCCGCAACATCTCAAGCCCCGTCAAGGGCGAGAGCATAATGCGGTTCAACGTGTCGAGCGGCGGCTCGGCCGTGTCGTCCGGGACGGGCGACACCATCGAGGTCGCGAACCTGAGGCAGGCCTCGGGCGGATCGTACAGCGCGAAGAAGGTCGCCGTGTCAGACAGCCCGACGAAACAACTGGAGAATTAACGACATGAAAAAGGCATTTACGCTCCTCGAGGTGAACCTCGCCATCCTGATCATGGCGGGCGGCGTCCTCTCGGTGATAGCGCTCTACGGCCTCGGCCAGGCGGAGAACAGGCAGAGCCGCGAAGACGTCGCCGCCGCGGCCTACGCAGATGCTGTGCTCTCGCCGCTCGTGATGGCCCTCTCCTCGACCAACCTCGACTGGCAGACTTTCAACTCGGTGGAGACGTCCCCCTCCGCGCTCGGATGGGGCGCGTACATAAGCCAGTCGTCCGGGCTCGTCGAGCAGGACCCGACCGGCCGCGCGAAAAGCGTCTACTCCTCCGTCATGAACAAGGTCGGCTCCAAGGCCGGCGTGAACACGGCGTGGCCGTCGGTGGGCACCAACCTCAAGCCCGGGCTCGTCGTCATCCACGACGAGGACAGCGGCGTGGTGAGGATCGCGTTCCGCGCGACAGACCAGCCGACCCAGCTGATGGCGATGCCGATATTCTATACCGAGGTGCGCTTCCAGGGCAAGACCGAGACCGCCGCGAATGGAGGTGGCAACCGATGAAAAAAGGCTTTACCATTCTCGAGCTCCTCGTCGCGAGCATGCTTCTCGCGATGCTTGTGACCGTTCTCACGATGATCTTCCAGCAGGGATCGATCGCTTGGCGAACCGGCATCGCCGGCGTTGTCGACCTCGATTCCGTGCGCGGCAACGCGGCCGAGGTCCGCGAGTCCGCCGACAACGCCTACATCTGGGGCGGGCAGGTCCACTACATCCTCGGGCTGTGGGACGACAAGGGCAAGCTGCGCTCGCGCGCCTGGGACGTCGGCAGCGAGCAGCGGCGCAACACGTCCGTGAGCCTCAACGTGAACACGTCCGACAAGGGCAACCTCAAGTCGTTCACGACCGTATCAATCGGAGGCGGCAGCTCCGGCGGCAGGCTGAAGACTTACACCGTAAACGTAAAGAGCGACGGACCCGACCGCACGCCCGACACCTACGACGATATATGGAGTTTCCCGGATGAAATCAACTGAAAAAGGATTCACTCTCGTAGAGCTCATAGTGGTGATCGGCATCATCGCGCTGTTGATGGCCGCCCTCACGGTCTCTCTCTCCGAGTCCCGCAAGCGCGCGCAGATATCCAAGGCGCAGAGCGAGGTCAGGATAGTCTCCCAGGCGATTCTCGGCACGGAGGCGTTCCGCAAGAACGAGGGTCTCGATTCGCTCGTCGGCGAAAACCAGGAGGCCGACTACTCGAGGCTTCGCGAAATCCTCGGCGACGGAGGGCAGTCCGACTCGGGAGAGAAGATACCCGCGACCCTCATGGCCCAGCTTCAGAGCGGCAACAGGATGATGGATCCGTGGAACAGGCCCTACAGGATAACGGTCAGGAAGGGGAGCGCCTCCGTCAAGCTCTCTACGTCGATGAGCTCGCTGCAGACAGGCTTCTACTTCCCCAACTACTACAGACTTGCGCCGGAGGAGCGCCAATGAACAGATTTGCGTCCAGAAAGGGCAGCGCCCTGCTGATCGTCCTTGGACTTCTCGCGATAATGATCGCGTCGGCCGTCGGCTTCGCCGCGTACATGCGCTTCTCGCGCCTGCCCTCTAGCTACCTGCGCCGCACCAGCGCCTCGAGACAGCTCATCAAGGCCGCCCTCGCCCGCGCCATCGACGAGCTCGATACCTCGATCGCCAACGATCCCCACCCCGGAATCGGCGGACGGGCCAACAATAAATGGAGCCACCGCGTATTCATGGGCAACGGCACGAACACGACCGGCAGCGCCAACATAACGCCCCTCTGCCTCGAGGCCCTCGCCTACGTCCCGCCGCCGCTCGTCGATCCGCTCAGATACTACTCCCTGCAGTCGCCGACGGCGACATGGCAGGAGTTCGGCTTCGACAGCGGCCGCTACACCTGGTGCGCGCTCGACGTCTCCGACTACTTCGACGTCAACCGCCTCGTGGCCGACGCCCCGCGCTCGTCCGCCGCCAACCGCCGCGTCAGCCTGTCGTACATATTCGAGGACGTGAACCATGGCAAGGCCGGCAGCGGCCCGACCGCCTGGGACAAGTTCATGGAGGAGTTCCGCGGCTCTCCCGACAAGAACACCGGCAACTTCGACTTCAAGAACCAGACGCCCCTCGTCTCGGTGGCGGACCTCAACCTCGCGCTCGGGCGCAAGGGGGCCGTCGGCAACTTCTTCAGCCCCTTCTGCGACTACCTGAACGGAGACAGAACCTCGTTCAGCACTACAGGCGACAGGGCAGGCGACGAATACCTCTCCAGGATGACGTTCGTGACCGACGGGCTTTTCCCCGCCGTCTCCGGCGAGACCGTCAACTCCAAGGGCGAGACCGTGTACGACCTCAACGACGGCAGGTACCAGCCCTTCGCCGGCGAGGACCTCGACAACGACGGCGGCCAGTCGCCGTCGCCCGCGCGAATTCTTTTCGAAGGCGCCGGCATGCAGGACCGCACCGTCTGGGCGAGCCGCATAACAGGCCTCGGCTGCGCGGCGCTCTTCGACTATCTCGATACCGACCGCGTTCCCGTCTCCCTCGCCATCCCGACCCTCGAGAGAACGCCGATGATCTGCGGCGTCCACGCCCAGATCCCCGGCTCCGCGAAGCTCAGCCTCCTCAAGTCCCTCAAGTACGAGGACGACGACACCAAGTCCGGCTACTCCGGCGTCACCGCCGCCGGCGACGGCACGGTGAGAACGGTGCAGCAGGTCGTCACCTACAAGATAAACGAGTTCGCCTCCGCCTTCATGGGCGGCGAGATAACGACTCTCGTCTCCTTCCCGTTCGCGCGCAATTACGACTCCGACGGCGACCGCAGCTACTCCATCGACGGAAAGATGTCGTATTTCTTCTCGACCGAGAACATGCCGCTCAGGACCGGCGAGGGAACGGCCCTCCATATACAGACGAAGGAACTGCAGGGCCTGATGAACACCGACATCGGCCAGGGCCTCATGAGCGTCGCCCTGCCCGAGACCAAGACCACCGTCAACACCGCCGGCAAGAACGGCGACCCCGCGAGCCACATCCAGCGTATACCGCTCACTCTCGCCGAAGGCGTGGCGTTCGGTCCGCTGCTTGCCCAGGACCAGTACGCTTTCGCGACCATCACCTACGTATGGCAGCAGACCGGCCGAAAGAACAGGTTCGACGGCGGCGCGAGCATGACGTGGTCGCCCTCGTTCGAGGACGCGAAGAAGAGCGGCGCGGCCGCGATCGCCGCCGCCACGAGCGGACTCAAGTTCTACAGGGCCAACGGCACGGCGATCGCCAACAACGATCTCGTCAACGTCATCAAGGGCGGCAACACGGTCGTCAACCTCAACGCCGCAGTCTGGCTGCGCGTCAAGGACGGCGACGGCAACGTCGTCGATATGGTCCCGGCGGACCCCAAGGACGACACCGTGCAGAACGAGGCCAACTGGATGATGCGCGACCTCGCCTACGTCGGCCAGGTAGGGGCGTACGGTCCGCTCATGCGCTTCGACACCGGCGTGCAGATAACGATGTCCGCCGCGGGGCTCGACGAGCTTGTCGACCAGGGCAAGCAGATAAAGTTCGATCCCCTCGGCGCGATGATTGCAGACCCGAGGTTCAACTACGCGCCCGAGCAGTGGTTCCGCTACGACGGCAACTCCATCGATGGCAACACGTGGCTCGCGGAGGTTCAGCCCACCCTCTCCGCCGGCGACGGCGACATGTTCATGGCCACGAGCGACGCGGGCTACATGCAGAGCGTCTACGAGCTTGCCCATCTGCCGAGGCTCAACAATTTCGGCTCTGTCGCAGACCCTCTCTGCGGCGACCTTTCGACATGCTCCGCCAACGGCCAGCACGTCTTCGCCCAGAAGGGCAGCGAGAAGAACAGGGGCTACATGTGCCGCACCTACGAGCCTTTCGGCGACGACTACGATGCGTTCGAGCAGTTTCCAAGAACGAGCGAGGGCAACGGCTTCAAGATCAACCCCTATTCAGATTCCACCAATGTCGTGATGGCCGTCTTCGCCAACACGCCCATGGACTGGGCCCACGCCTCGACCAACATCGTCGAGGGCGAGGAGTACGACCGAAACCAGAAAGCGTCGGACTTCAACTCCAAGTACGCCTTCAACGAATATTCGTCCGCCGGCAAGATAGAGTGGAATGATCTCGCGGCAATAGCCGGCAACTACATAAACCGCGTGCGCTCCAACGGCGGGAACTGGAAAACCGCCTGGGCCGACATGGACTGGTACGGCGACGAGAACAAGTTCTGCGACGTCGCGCTCAGCGGCAACACCGACACTCTCTGGATGGCCGACAGGAAATTCCTGTACGGCTACTGGCGCGACTGCTTCGCCCCGAGGCAGCAGCTGTTCCTGATCTTCGTCCGCGCGGAGCCTACGATGATGGGCGGCGAGGGCGCGGGGCAGATACCGCCCCAGCTCGGCGCCCGCGCCGTCGCGCTCGTCTGGCGCGACCCCACCGCCTCCAGGGACGACCGCACGCCCCACCAGACGCGCGTGCTGTTCTACAGGCAATTCGACTGAAAGGAGAAAATACATGAAACGCGGCTTCACCCTCATAGAACTTCTCGTCGTCATAGGGATTCTCGGCCTCCTCATGGGGACGCTCACCGTCGTCTTCTTCGGCAGCAGCGAGGCTTCGCGCGCGGCCAAGTGCAAGGCGAACATGAAAGCGTTGTGGAACGGAGTGAGCGAATACATGATGGCGACCAAGCGCTATCCCCTCGCCGGCTCCGTCGAGTGCAGCCGCTACGACGGCTCGCGCGGCTCAAGCAAGGGCGTCGACCGCTTCTATGAGATCCCGGGCTGGATAAGCTGGAATTCGCAGGGCGCCTACTGCGGCAATCCAACCTCCCACAAGTCCAGCCAGAGCTGGTTCACCTCGGCCTACAACGAGGACGAGAGGGTCCGCGAGTTCGTCATCACCAACGGCGCGATCTGGGCGCACTCGGGACGCAACCGTCCGACTTACATCTGTCCAGAGCACACGCGCGCGCAGAAAAAGTCCGACCCCAATTGGAGCTATGTGATGAACGCGTACTTTGGCTGGGATTTCGAGATGGGCAGCAGGGAGACTTTCACCGGCGGCAGCAACGGACACGAGCCCCGCCTCAGGCCGGAGGACGTGAAGCGGGCCGACAAGATACTCATGTTCGCCGAGCTGCCGTTCAACACGCTTACCGACAAGACGCCCAACGTCGGCACGGGCTCCGGCATCGAGAACGACTGCGTCCTGCAGTACAAGGACTGCGCCAAAGGCATAGGCGAGGCCGAGTCGATAGGCTTCAACCACAAGCGCGGCAACGACGTCGTCGCCCACGTCATCTTCACCGACGGCCACACCGACGAGATAGTGTGGCGGCAGGGACAGGACGTCGAGGAGCTTACGCGCCTTCTGTGCATCGGCAGGGACGTCCAGTTCAACGCCTCGTCCGGCAAGTGGGAAGAATCGAAGTGATTTCGATCCTCATAGTCGACGACCACCCGATGGTCCGCGAAGGTCTCGCGGCCATGCTCGAGAGCGAGGAGGGCTTTCGCGTCGCGGGCCTCGCGCCCGACGGCGAAGCGGGGCTCGCGGCGGCCGTGAAAGAGCGGCCCGACGTGATCCTCAGCGACGTGAGGATGCCGAAGCTCGACGGCTTCGCGATGCTCTCGCAGATCAAGGCGGTTCTCCCGAAGGCGAAAGTCCTGTTTCTCGCGGGGATGCCCCTGAAGGACGAGGAGAGCCGGGCCCGCAGGGACGGCGCGAGCGGCTATCTGCCGAAGGATGTCGACCAGGATCGCCTTTCGCAGGCGATACGCGATGTCGCGGCCGATCCCAAGATGTTCGCGTGCGTGGAATTTCAGTCCGCCCCGTCTCCGCTTACCGGACGCGAACTCGACGTCCTCAGGCATCTCGCCCGGGGACTTCAGCGCGACCAGATCGCGGCCGCGCTAGGAATAGGATCGGAGTCGGTCAAGACCCACCTCAAGGGCATCATGGCCAAGCTCGGCTGCCCCAACGCGACAAGCGCCGTCGGCAAGGCCTACGAGCTCGGCATCCTCAGGGCGTGATCCGCCCGCCCTCCGTTTTCCCCGTCCCGCGTTTTGGACGCGCCGCGCCGACGGCGCTGTTGACTCATATGGCGCGGAAGTGGTATAATCTTTTCATCATCGAAAAAGGAGGGCAATAAAATGAACGTCAAACTCAAATCGCTGCTTTTCGCGGCCCTGCCGGCCGCCGCGCTTGCCGCGCAGCCGTCATACTACATCGACAACGGGGTGCTCTACTCCGCCCGGCTGAACGGCGCGACCGCCGTCACGATACCCGCCGGCGTGACCGAAATCGCCGACTACGCGTTCTCGGAGGAATCGTCGCTGAAGAGCGTCACCATCCCCGACAGCGTGCGCGAAATCGGCGACAGCGCCTTCGAATGGTGTTCGTCTCTCAGGGAGGTGCACATCGGCGCGGGCGTGAGCGACATAGGCGAGCTAGCTTTCCATGACGGCGAGACCGGCCTCAAGACGTTCACGGTCTCCTCCGCGAACAGGAACTTCAAGGTGCAGAACGGTTTTCTCCTCTCCAAGGACGGCAAGGATTTCGTCGCGTGCCCGAGCGCCGCGAGCGGACGCGTCGCCGTCCCCGCCGGCGTGGAGACTTTGGACGACACCGCGTTCTACGACTGCGACAGCGTGACCGCCGTGACGCTCCCGGCGACGCTTCGCGAGATAGACGAGATGTGCTTTGCCGAATGCGGCTCGATAACGTCCTTCACGATCCCCGCGAAGGTCGATGAGGTCGGCCGCAACGCCTTCCGCAACTGCAAGCGCCTCGGTGCCATGGACTTCGAGGGCGCTCCCCCCGAGGGCCTGGCCGCCGCAGGCATACCGTCGGGGCTGAAGATACGCTACAATTCGAAATACGCCGCGGCATGGAAAAAGGCCGTCGCGGCCTGCCGCTTCACGAACGCCTCCTCCTACACTCCCGGCGGCTCGGGCGGCGGCTCGTCGTGGGCGTCGATCAAGGCGAGAAAGCTCTCGGGCATCGTCGTGGACGACGCCGACGAATCGGTGGTCGGCACGATCCAGGTAAAGGTCGGCAAGCCAAACAAAAAAACGGGCATAGCGAAAGTCTCCGCGTCGGTGACGATGTTCAGCGGCAAGAAGCACACCGTGGGAAGCACGCCCGTTCAGCTCGACGAAAACGGCGACTGCGAAGCGTCCGTGACCGTCAAGGGACTCGGAGAGGGGACTCTCTCCGTCGACGGCGACGCGTTCGTGGGCTGGGCCGGCGGCTACGTCTTCGAGACGGCGGAGGTAGGTGGCGCGTGGGAGGGCGATGCGGCCTCGGTGTACGTCGAGGCGGACGACCTCTCCATGTTCCCGGGCGAGGTGCAGGAGGACCTTCTCCCCGACGGGGAGACGGCCGAGGTCTCTCGCGGGAAATGGAAATTCGCGAAGGCTGCGTCCATCAAATACAAAAAGACGAGGGACGGCGATTGGGAGCTTCAGGGAACGGACAATCCGGCCAAGCCCAACCTCTCCGGCCTGAAGCTTGCATATACGCCAAAGACGGGAACCTTCAAGGGATCTTTCAAGGTCTACGAGATCCAGGGCACGAAGCTCAAAAAGTACACCGTAAAGGTAAACGGCATCGTCATCGACGGCGAGGGAACGGGAACGGCGACCTGCAAGAGCCCAGCCCTCTCCTGGCCGGTGTGGGTTGAATAAAAGGTGCATCTGGCGCTAATAGCGGCTGCTCTCACGAATCTCGCCGGCGTCGTGACGTTCGAACGCGAGGGGCTATCCTTCGCGTTCATCCGCGACGACGCCGGCGCGTCGTGGCGCGTAGAGCGGCCCGCCGCCGTTCCCCTCGCGCCGGGCGACCGCATCGTCGCCACGGGCGAGCGCGAACTTTCCGCCGTAAAGAACCGGCTTTCGACCTCGTCTCTCGAGGTCGTCTCCCGCGGCGCCCCGCCGCCGCCGCGTGACGTGCAGATCGAGGAGCTGTTCAGCAACATAATGCCTTTCGGCAACCGCGACTGGTACGGCCTCCTCCTCCGCACCGAGGGGCTTCTCCGCGACATAAACCGCCGCCAGGCGACGACCCAGCTTCTCGTGGGGCGCGGCGAGAGGAACATACAGGTCGAAATACCGCTCTCGATAGATGAATCGCTGCCCGCCAACCTCGTTCTCGGCGCGACGGTCAGGGTGACGGGCGCGCTCGCCTACACGTCCATAGAGAATTACGAAGAGGCGCTCTTCGGCAGGATAGAGAACGTGGAGCTGATCCCGCGCTCCATCGCCGACGTCGAAATCGTCAAGCTCGCCCCCGAGCCGCCCAAGCCCCCGTTCTGGACCGGACGCCGCGTCGCCGGCATCCTCGGCGTCGCCGCCATAGTCGTCGGCGTCCTCTTCGCGTGGGTGTGGACCCTCCGCCGGATGGTCCGCAAGCGCACAGCCGAGCTCGCCGAATCGATCCGCGCGCGCGAAACCGCGACGATCGAGGCCGACGCCGCCCGCCGCGAGCGCCTTCGCCTCGCGGCCGATCTCCACGACGGCTTTCAGCAGTATCTCGCGGGCGCCATGTTCCGCCTCAAGGCCGCTCGCAACTATCTGCCCGAGGACGCCGCAAAAAGCCGCGACCAGCTCGCGAAAGTCCAGGAGGCCCTGCAGCACACCCAGACGGGGCTCAGGTCCACCCTGTGGGCGATGAACGAGGAGAGCGAAGGGCCCGAGTCGCTCATGGATCTCTTCTCGTTCGCCGCGCGGCGCATGGCCCACTGGGAGGGCCGGGTCGAGATAACGAGCTCCGGCGAGGAGAGGAGCGTCGCGCGAAAAAGCGCGGGCACGCTTCTTCTCATAATGCAGGAGGCGGTCGGAAACGCGCTCAAGCACGGCAAGGCCGCCCACGTCCGCGTGCGCCTAGCCTTCTCCGCCGGCGCGCTCGCGATGTCCGTCGTCGACGACGGCTGCGGCTTCGACGCCGCCGCCGCGGGCGAGGAGGGGCATTACGGACTCTCCAGCATGCAGCGCCGCTGCGCCGAGCTCGGCGGCAGGATGAGGGTGTGGTCCAAGCGCGGCCTCGGTTCGCGCCTCGACTTCGAGCTGCCGCTCGGCTGACGCTCCCCGACGTGGATATGGTATAATAACAGCCAAAGGATGAACGACATGAACTCAGACTACAACGAAGACGTGACCATGACAGGCGGCGAGAGGGCTCTTCTCGCCGGACGGTATCGTGTGGTCAAGTCGCTCGGCCAGGGCGGCATGGGGTCGGTATGGCTCGTAGAGGATACGAAGCTCGACAACAAGCTCTTCGCAGTCAAGATGCTGCCCTCGATACTCGTCACCAACAGGCGGGCGTATGCACAGGTTAAGCGCGAGGCGCTCGTGGCGATGAAGCTGGTGCATCCGAACATCGTCCAGGTCCGCGCCTTCGAGGAGGACGCCGTCCAAGGCAACCCTTTCCTCGTCATG
>JAILJX010000018.1 GCA_024694365.1 Kiritimatiellia bacterium | reverse complement strand
GCGGATGTAGAGGCTCTGCTCATGGGCGAAATCGTCCTGGATGAATCCGTCGCCATCCTTCTTCATTATGCGCCTGTTGGTGGAAGGGAGCGAGTGCTTGCGCTCCTCGACCGTGAAAAGCCGGATGCCTCCGCCAAGATCGGCGTCGCCGTCTAGGAGGCGGACTTGCGGGAGCGCGAGGATAGCCTTGTCGATGCCGATGTAGCGGTAGCCCTTCTCAGGGCCGTCGTAGGCGTAGTTCTCGCCGCCCGCGCCGCGCTGCATGTAGATCGGGGCTGTTGGATTGAGGGCCGCGAAAGCAAGGAGTCCGCCCGAATGGTCGTAGTGGCCGTGGCTCAGGATCGCCATGTCGACCTTGCGGAGGTCGATGCCGAGCCTTTCGGCGTTCTTGAGGGTCTCTTCCGAGGGGCCCGCGTCGAAGAGTATTTTCTTCCGGGCAGTCTCGATGTAGAACGAGAGCCCGTGCGCAGCCGCGCACCCTTCAACCCCTGGAGTGTTCTCTATCAGATTGACGATGCGCATCACTTTGATTCTTTGGCCCCGCGCTCAATTTCGGCGACGCTCTTTATGAATGTATCCAGGGGCGTGACGTAGCAATATCCGCTCTGGAACGTGCGGCCGGCTTTCGTCTGATCCGGAAGCGCATTGACGGTAACCCCTCCGCCTGTCACTCCGATGAGGGCCGGATACGAGAACAGTCCGATTTGCGCACTGGCAAAGACGGGCCCTCCGCTGTATCCCGGATACGTATTGCATTCCACAATTATCATAGGAGGCGCATCTGGACCGTGGTCCGGGAAGACTTCGCTCCTCGCGGCTATGATTCCCGAACGGAGCCCAAGGGGCTGGCAGGCCATCTTCGCCAGCGGTTCGAGTTCGTATGCGTTTCCGTAGGCGATTATGGGAGAACCGAGGCCGACTCCGTAACTCGGGAAAAATCCAGTAGTGAGCATGAACGAACCCTCAACCTCGCGCTCGTCCTTCCTGGCTCTCGGCATTGCCGAGATCGGTATGTACTTGACGTCCCATCCGTTGCGGACAAGTCCGTCGAAGTACGGCGTCACGTTCAGCATAGCAATGTCGGCATAATGGTTGATCTTGCTCCACCCGAAGCCGAGATCGGGGAGATTGATCGACAGATCCTCTTTGCCTTTGCCTCTGTACGCCGTTATCACTATGCTGTTCGTGTCCCCGAGTTCAAACAGCGTCCGTGCGATGTGCGCGGCCGTCATCAAGGACACTTGGCGCTTGCCGTCGACGACATCGCCCACGAACACTCCGCAGCCCGTCGGCTTCAGGAGCCGCTTCGATCCGATGCTGACGAAGGCCTTGGATATCTCGTCGTGCCTGGCCGGAGTGACCTCAGGCCCCGCAACCGCGTTCGTCGCCGCCGCCTTGACCGGCGCTTTCTCCTTCGAGAACATCCCAGAGAAGAGAGTGCTGTTGAACGCGACGTAGATTATGACGGCGCATATCGCCGCGAAAGCGCCCCAGCCGGACTTCTTGTCATCTTTGCCGCCGCCTGCGGGTTCGCCGTCTTTGGATCCCTCCCCGGCTCCGGGGAAAACCATAAAGACGACGGTCAAGGCAAGCAAGAGTGTTATCCGGAGAAAACCGCCGCCCCGCGTGAATCCATGCCAATGGCAGAACATCATCTCGTCGGCGATCCAGAGAACCGCGGCGGCTAGGCCTGCATTGGCCGCAGCCGCCTCGCCCGGAGCCCCTTTGCCTCCGCAAACCGAAATCAGTCGCAGACTGAGTCCCAGTCCGGCGAATCCAGCCGCCACCCCGACTATCGCGTTCAAGACGGAGGCAAGGTGATTCATGTTGCCCGGATCGACTGCACGCAGGCTGTTCCACCCGACCAGAGCCGTCAGGAACGAAGCGCCCAGAAGAATGTTCCCCAGCCTCAAGGCAAAGGAAGGCGGACTTGCGGTTTTGTTCTCTTTTTTGTTTTCCATATCTTACAGCCCTTCCACCAGCTCGACGAGCTCCCTGCGGATCCGGTCGGCCTCTTCCGTCTCGTTGTGTGCGACCGCATACGCCAGCAGGCCCTCCAGCTTCTGGATGCGGTCGTATTCGATCGCCTTCTGTTCCATGTTCATGTCTTGTTCGCCTCTTTCTTTTTGGCAATATCTTTGCGCCTCATGGCGCGCGCCGATCTGGG
>JAILJX010000010.1 GCA_024694365.1 Kiritimatiellia bacterium | reverse complement strand
TCTTATATTGTATACCTTGACGGTAACACTCTATGCGTGGGAACTCCCAAAGTGGCAATCGGATCTACGCAGTATGGATCGCTTTCGGCCGCGCTTTCGGCCGCAGAGTCCGGCGATACCATTACGGCTCTTGTCGACGGTCTGGAAGTGAGCGAAGACAGCTCCATTGCCGTGACTCTTGACCTCGACGGACACACGGCGACAATCTCTGCCGCGTTGACGAATCTCTCGATAACAAACGCTGGCGGTATTACTTTCTACGAGTCTCTTGCAGATGATGGTGTTATCTCGGCCAGCATCACGTGGTCCGGTTCTGCTTCCGTTACAGTCATCGGCAACAATGGAGCAATCATATCCAACGCCACTGTCACGACTTCCGGCTCTACTACCACTGTCAAGTTTGCTCCCACCGTCTCTGGCACCGCCTGCCTCTACGACTGGACGTTCACGAACACGCTCGCAAGCGTCGGCACGGACACGACGTCTCTCAACTACGACACCGGATATTCCGCGAGTAATGCATACATCTCGAGCAACGCGTTTACGTATGGCTATGCGCTCAATACGCTTGCCACGCCATACACCAGCGGCGGAGTCACTTATCCCGACAGCTGGACGTGCCTTATCGCTGGCATCGTGCCCGATCTCGACTACTCGGCGCTCATTACATTCGGCACACAGTCTGGGGGCGTGATCGGACTCATCAGCACGAGCGATACCGATGTGCTTCTTGTCCGCACGACAGGCAATTCCGCTTATGAGACTCTCGCAAGCATGACTGTCGCGAATGCCCGCACGGCATCGCACACTTACGCGTTCGTCAAGACGACATCCTCCATTACCGTCTATCTTGACGGCAAGCTGTGGAACGTAACTGCCGTTGACAGTCCGTCGTTCGGAGCGCAGCTTCAGGTTGGGTCTGTCCATGGCGGCGTTGGCTCGACCGGAATCAAGAGCGCGAAGGATGCAACGGCCGGTCAGAGCTCGATCCAGGCAGTCCGCATCGTCAGCAGTGCGCTCGGCGCTAATGCGATTGCGGCGTTCGCCGAAGAGTTCCCGTATGTCTCGCCGAGCGGCAACTCGACCCGTACGGTGACCGAGGCGAGCGAGACGTGGGAACAGGCTGATGCCTGGACAATCACGACGAACGGCGTTTCGACGACTGCAGATGCTCCTCTCGCAGGCTCGGCCATCACAATCACCACGACTGAGGGTGTTGTGACGACGCTTACCTGCGACCTTGAAGCGAGCGAAACGTACGAGGCGATCACTGTCGATGGCCCCGGCTCGCTGGTCTTCGCGACGACCGATTCCGGCGCGGCGTCATATACAATCACAGCAGCGCAGTCTGCGGTCGATGAAGCAGCGGTAACAATCAAGAACGCTGTCCTCAATCTGACCGGCGGACCTTTCACGACTTCGAACAGCGGTTCGGTGAAGTTCAACTTCGACTATTACTCCGTTGCCACAGCCACTTCGGCCGCTTCCATCCACCTGACAGGCGTTTCCACCTCCTCCGCCTCTGTAACCGGCGAGGTAACGGGCGAAACCGGAGACCGCACCTTGACTGTTTCGTTCGACTCCGACAACTCCATCTGGATAGCCACCATCACTTGCTCGCGCTCGGCGATGAACCTCTACATCTCCGGCACAAGCCTTGCCGATGGTGAAGTCTGCTATGATTCGGCAGATTTGACCGGTACGGCCTACTATCCGTTCGAAGGCGACACTCTCTACATCGACTCGATGACCGAGGATTCCGCACTTACAATCAGTACGACATACGCCTTCCCGCTCGTCTTCGGTTCGAGCACCGACAAGTCGTTCACGAGCATCACGGCTGGCGGTGCGGTGACCCTCTCTGGCGCCGGTAACCTCACGCTCACCGGGACAGATGCAGGGACGTATGTCATCGGCAGCACGGGTAATCTCGTCTTCGCGCCGAGCGATTCTGCGACATATTCTGGCTCTGTTTCGCTCGGAACGGATGCAACTGGCGTGACCGTCATCTCGAACGGAACACTCACGATTTCCGGAACAATCGATACCGACGTCACTGTCTCCTCGGGCGCCACGGCAAAGTTTGGAGTCTACAATGCGTTCGGCGGAACTGATGAAGCCGCAGGCTCGCACACTGTCACAGTCTACGGAACACTCGATATAAACGGCATCGCAGGCGTAAACAACTACACGCTCGCAGAGGGAGGCGTTCTCGCGAACACGGGTAGCCACATCGGTACAACCTCACGACAGACCACGGAACTAACGCTTGCCAGTAATGCGACGGTCAATGCGGCGTATAACTTCGGTCTCCTCGGCAGCGGCTACGGCGCGACGACCATCACGCTGAACGGCAACACGCTCACGAAGACCGGCTCCGCCGCGTTCTGGCTCTGCAACACGACCACCGATTCTAGCGGCGCGATCGTCGTCTCCGAAGGAACGCTCAATGTAACGCCCGGCGGAGAGAGCCACAATAACGGCATCACAAACTACACGTCCACAATCAGCGTCCCTGTGACCGTAAATTCCGGTGCCACGCTCTCCATCAACTGCAACTCGACCTTCGCCGAAATCAAGGGCGCGGGCACTGTTTCGTCTGATATGAGCGCGACGCCTGTCGTCACCAACCTCGACTTCAGCGCTGGCTTGACCGTGAGCTGCAACATGAAGCTCGCTGATGGCGCCACGGTCACGATGCCTACGGAAGGTGCGGCGACATTCGGCGGAACGCTTTCGTCGGAATCCGGCGCGAAGGTGACCTTCGCCTATGGCGATCGCACTCCTGCCGTTGGAGACGTGATAATCGACTACACCGATTTCACATCGCTCTATGGTTGCAGCGCGACGATCGAGGTCACTGGACTTCCCTCGAACATGGCGACGAAAGTCACGGATGATGGCCTTGTCGTGTACAAGCGTCCGCTGATGATCATCATAAGATAAACGATTTGCGTCCGGCGGATGCCCATCGTTCGTCGGACGCGGTGCTCGGAGAGGACAGGCGTTCCCATCTTTCCGCCTGTGTTAACCTTGCAGAGCATTTGCGGGCAGGCCGTAAGCCCTAACGGTCTGCCCGCTTTTTTGCTATAATATGTCCATGAGCAAACTTAATCTTGGAGTTCTGGGGTCGGGCGCAGGCTCGAACATGCAGTCCATCGTGGACGCCATCGCGGCAGGAGAGCTCGATGCGGAAGTGAAACTCGTCCTTGCCGACGTCGCGGACGCGAAGATCCTCGAGCGCGCCAAACGCCACGGAATCCCCTGCGCATACCTCGACTGCGCGCCGTGGAAGACGAAGCTGGAGGGTCCGGCGGAAGACAGGTGCATAGAGATGCTCAAGGAGGCGGGCGTCGACACCGTCGTTCTCGCGGGCTTCATGCGCATCGTCAAGCCGAAGCTTCTCGCGGCATTCCCGAACCGCGTCGTAAACATCCATCCCGCGCTTCTGCCGGCGTTCCCCGGCGTCCATTCGTGGAAGCAGGCGCTCGACTACGGCTGCAAGGTCGCGGGGGTGACGGTGCATCTCGTCGACGCGGGCACGGATTCGGGTCCGATACTGGTGCAGAAGGCGGTTCCCGTCATGGAGGACGACACCCCGGAGTCGCTCCATGCCCGCATACAGGTTCAGGAGCACGTCGCATACCCCGAGGCGCTCGGGATAATCGGCTCTGGCAAGTACAGGCTCGAAGGAAGAAGGGTGGTGATAGGATGAAGAACTCCGTCGCGGCTGCGGTTGCGTTTCTTGGGGCGCTTGCGGCATTCGCCGGGACGTCGGATCCTGCCGCGATGGAAAAGGCGCGGGAAATCCTCTCCAAGATGACTCTCGAGGAGAAGGTTTCGCTTTGCGCAGGCTCCGGCACGATGACTCTCCCGGCTGTGCCGAGGGTCGGGATAGACAGGGAGTGGACGATGTCCGACAGCTCCCACACGGTGCGCGCCGACATGGAGCGGTGGACGTTCAAATGCAGGTCTTCGGGCGACGAGGCGACGGTTCTGCCGACGCTCTCCGCTCTCGCCTCCACCTGGAACACCGATCTCGCCGAGCGCTTCGGACACGTCATCGGGCGCGAAGCGAGGGCGCGCGGCAAGGACATGATGCTAGGCCCCGGCGTGAACATCATGCGAACGCCCCTTTGCGGACGCAACTGGGAGTATCTGAGCGAAGATCCCTGCCTCGCGGCGAAAATCGCCGTTCCCGAGATAAAGGCGCTGCAAAGCCACGGCGTTGCGGCGTGCGTCAAGCACTTCGCGGTAAACAGCCAGGAGAACGACCGCATGAACAACAACGCGATCGTGGACGACAGGACGATGAACGAGATTTACCTCCCCGTTTTCCGCGCTGCCGTCAAAGAGGCGGGGGTCATGTCTCTGATGACAAGCTACAACCTGTGGAACGGATGCCGCTGTGCAGAGCACGACTATCTCATAAAGGGGATTCTGCGCGAGCGCTGGGGATTCGACGGGCTCATCACGACGGACTGGGGCGCGCAGAGGACGACCGTCAAAAGCGCGCTTTCCGGAGCTGGCGTGGAGATGGATGAAGGGAAGAAGATACGCCATCTCGCCAACCCGGCGAATGGAACATATCCGCTCGCCGATGCCGTGAAGGAGGGGAAGGTTCCCGAGTGCGTCGTGGACGAGAAGGCGCTCAGGGTTCTCTACACCATGGCGAGAACAGGCTTCTTCGAGCCTGAAAAGCGGGAGAAGGGCGAAAGGCTCACGGGCAGGCATCGCGCGGAGGCCCTCGCGATAGCAGAGGAGGCGATAGTGCTTCTCAAAAACGACCGCGGAGAGCTGCCGCTCAATCCCGCGGCGATGAAGAAGATCATCGTCGTAGGCAGGCTCGCGGCCACCGAAATGACGAAGAAGGGATGGAGCGCTACGGGAAAGCCGCTCGATGAAATCACGCCCTGGGAGGGATTGATCGAGTATTTCAAGGGAAAGGGCGTGGAGCTAGAGAGATATCCTCTCGCCGACTTCCCCGCAGATCTCGAGAAGAAGGCCAGAGGCGCTTCGGCGGTCATAGTCTTCACCGGCACGGAACTCGGCCACGGAAGGGCCCTCGAGAGCGAAGGCGGCGACAGGCCTGACATGAAGCTTCTCCCGAAGGACGACGAGGCCGTGAAGAAGATCCTCTCCTGGAAGATTCCCAACACCGTGGTCGTAAACCACTCCGGGTCGCCGGTGGAGATGCCATGGGTGGAGGACTGCCCCACGCTCGTGCAGCAGCCGTATCTTGGCGAAGTGGCGGGGCGGGCGCTAGCGAGAACGCTTTTCGGCGACGTGAACCCCTCGGGCCGGCTTCCTTGCACATGGCCGCGCCGCTATGAAGACACCGCCGTCGCGAGAATGGGCACGGTCACGCCCAAGCACTCCATATACAACGAGCGGTTCTACGTAGGCTACAGATGGTTCGACAAGACGGGCATAGAGCCGATGTTCCCTTTCGGATACGGCCTCAGCTACACAGAGTTTGAGCTTGCCGGGCTCAAGGCGGAGGGCAAGCTCGAGGAGGATGGCGTAAAAGTGAGCGTTTGCGTAAGAAATACGGGAAAAACTGCAGGAAAGGCCGTGGTCCAGCTGTATGCGTCGTATCCTGATTGCGGCGTCGAGAGGTGCGTCAAAGAGCTGAAAGGCTTCGCCAAGACGCCCCTCCTCCAGCCCGGCGAGACGGGGAATGTGGAAATCACGGTTTCGGCGAGGGATCTGGCGTATTGGGACGATATCGAAAACTGTTTCAAGACTCCGGCCGGAAGCTACAGGCTGACTGTCGGCGCGTCCTCCAGGGACGAGCGCGGCAGCATCTTCGTCACTCTTCCCGAAAGCGCAACTTTCAGCGACTGATTTATGATATAATATCACCTAATTCCAATTCCAAGGAGAGAAGAATGGCACTTAACATCGTAACCGAAATAGACGGACGCATCGCCGTCAAAAACGTCCTCATGAGCGTGAGCGACAAGACCGGGCTCGAAACGTTCGTCCCGGCGCTCGTGGAGGCGTGCCCCGGCGTCAAGATCTATTCAACAGGCGGAACGTACGAGAAGGTGAAGGAGATACTCGGCGACAAGGCCGCCGGGACGCTAGTCGCGGTCTCCGACTACACCGGCCAGCCGGAGATGCAGGGCGGGCTCGTGAAGACGCTCGACTTCAAGATCTATCTCGGGCTTCTTTCCGAGAAGTACAACGATGCCCACCAGGCGGACCTCAAGCGCCTCTCGGCGCAGCCCATAGACATGGTCGTCGTGAACCTCTATC
Source organism: Kiritimatiellia bacterium (assembly GCA_024694365.1). Lineage (GTDB taxonomy): Bacteria > Verrucomicrobiota > Kiritimatiellia > RFP12 > UBA1067 > UBA1067. The sequence goes on along the minus strand of JAILJX010000010.1, from coordinate 43,233 downwards.
CGTTCGAGGCGACCGTCGCGAAGGACGGCGTCACGCCCGAGATGGCACGCACGAACATCGACATCGGCGGGCCCTGCATGGTCCGCGCCAGCGCCAAGAACTACCTGCGCGTGGCGTCCGTGACCGATCCCCTCGACTACCCGAACATCGCCCAGGAGCTTGCCGCCCATGGGGGCACGATCGGCTTCGACACGCGCTTCAAGCTCATGAAGAAGGCATTTTCCCACACGGCTTCGTACGACGCGGCGATCTCCCGCTTCTTCACGACGAGGACGTGGGAAGAGGTCGACAAGACCTACACGCAGCACTGAGGGGCGCGCCAGACTTTGGTAAGGAGACTTCCATGCTGTTCGAAGCCTTCAAAAGACATCGCCTCGAGAGGCCGGACGAGCCGGCGTTCCTGATAACCTCCGGCGATCGCTCCATCCCCGTGACGTGGAAGCAGTTCACGGACGACATCGCGGCCATATGCTGGATAATCAAGAAGCATGCCGCCGGGCAGACGATCGCGGTTCTCGGGGAGAACTCCTACGAGTGGATGGTCGCCCACGCCGCATGCCTTTTCTCCGACGCGACGGTCGTGCCGCTCGACGCGAACCTCAACGCCGGGGAACTGGCCAACAGGATAAGGTTCGTCGGGGCGACGGCGCTCATACACTCCGCCCTCTACGCCGACAAGGCGCATGACATAGCGGACACGATACCTGGGCTCGCGACGGGGGGCTTCGGGTCTCACAAGACCGATTTCTACATCGCCGCGGCGATAAAGGCGCTCAGCATCTTCAAGAAGACGGTGTGGGACGGTCCTGCGCCTGACGCAGGCAGAACGGCCACCATAGTCTTCACGAGCGGCACGACGAGCGAGCCGAGAGGCGTCGAGATAACCCTCGAGGCGATAGAGACGTTCGTAGAGTCTACCCGCATGGCGCTGCCGATGAAAGAGGGCGACAGGTCGCTCATGCTGCTGCCGCTGCACCACATTTTCGGGATATGCGCGACGTACACGATGCTGTCGGCGGGGGTGGCGTGCGGGGTCTGCCCCGACTTCCGCAGGATACACGACGTCTTCGTCAGGTTCCGTGCCGATTTCGCGTTCCTCGTCCCCGCTCTGGCGGACATTCTCGCCGCCAAGCTTGAGCGCAGGGGCAAGAGCGCCGAAGACGCTCTCGGCTGGCCGATAAGATGGATTCTCACCGGCGGCGCGCCGCTTTCGCGCAGAATCTACGAAAGGCTGACGGCGCTCGGCGTTCCGACGATGAGCGGATACGGGCTTACCGAGACTGCGGCATGCTACTCGATGGCCGTTTTCGCCGGCGGACCGCGCCCGTGCAGCGCGGGAGGCGTCTCGCGCCATCCGAAGGTGGAGACGAAAGTCTCCGCCGAAGGCGAGCTTCTCGTTCGCGGGCCGAACGTGATGAAGGGCTACTACAAGTCGCCCGAGGCGACGGCGAAAGTCATCGACGAAGACGGATGGTTCCACACCGGAGACTCGGGGAGGATAGATGACGACGGGACGGTCTGGATAACGGGCAGGGCCTCCCGCACGATCGTCCTGTCGTCCGGCAAGAAGATCGCGCCCGAGGAGCTCGAGGAGAAGCTTCAGGGCCTGCCGGGCATCCTCGAGGCGCTCGTAAGCGGCGAAGGGGAGTCGAGGGACGTAAGGGCCGACGTATACGCGTCCGTCCCCGAAGAGCGCGCGAGGGAACTCGTCGCCGCGCTGAACAGGACCCTTCCCGTGTATCAGCGCATAAAGACGCTGGTGGTCCGCCCGGAGCCGCTCCCGAGGACGTCGTCAGGAAAGATAAAGCTGGGATGAGGCCGCGATACAAGAGAAAACTCCGCCTTCTGCGAGTGCCGTTCGAATGGCTCGGCATAGGTCTCGGGTTGGCGGTGTTTTCCCTTCTCACGCGGCGGGGCCTTTTGAGGCTCTGCGATTTCGTTTCATGGGTCATGTATTCGTTCGACCGCCGCGGCAGAGGATACGCGAAGGACAATCTCGCCGTGGTTTTCGGCTCTCTTCCCGCCAACGCGGATCTCATCATACGCCGCAGCTACCGCAACATGGCCAGAACGGTAGGGTATGCGTTCTGGACGTGCTTCCGCGCGAAAAAGCGCTGCATGGCGGCGGGGGAGATGGCGCCCGAGGGCAAGGCCTTCCTCGCGGCGAACAGGCCGGCTGTCACGGTCTCGGGCCATATAGGGTGCTGGGAGATACTCTCGCAGCTCGCATATCTAGAGGGGCACGAGATGATGTCGGTCGCCAAGCGCATCGGCACGAGGGGGATGACGGGGCTCTTGATGAAGGCGAGGCGGTCGATCGGACAGGAGATCGTCCCTGCCGACGGCGCGTTCCGCCCTTTGATGGCGGGGATAAAAGCCGGCAAGTCCCTCGGGCTTCTCGTCGACCAGCCGGTGGACCCCAGAGACGGCGGCATATGGGTAAGGTTCTTCGGCCATCCCGTTCCGGTCTCCGCCGCTCCGGCGTTCTTCGCGGCCAAGGCCAAGGCGCCGATAGTCATCGCGTGGTCGCGTCCGCTGAAGGACGGACGCTGGCGCTGCGAGCCGGTCGCGCAGTTCCCCGCCGCCGAGGCGAAGGACGTGTGGGGAATGACGCAGAAGTGCATACGCGAGCTTGAGAAGATCATACGCCGCCATCCGTCATGCTGGGTTCTCAACTACCGCTACTTCCGCAAGGAGAGCAAATTCTCGGAGGAGGATGCGGCGCAATTGGCGGCGAGGGAGGCAAAGTCGAGATGAAGATTCTTCAGGTGTTGCCTGCGCTGGAGCAGGGCGGAGTCGAACGCGGCACGCTGGAGGTCGCCGCCGCGCTCGCTGCGGCCGGGATCCCCAATGCGGTCGCGAGCGCCGGCGGAAGGCTGGAGGGGAAGCTCGCCGAAATCGGAGTGGAGCACTTCAGGCTGCCGCTCGCCTCGAAAAACCCATTCATCATGCGCCGCAACGGCACGGCGCTCGCCAAAATCGCGAAGGAGGGCGGCTTCACCCTCATGCACGTGAGATCGCGCGCGCCAGCGTGGAGCGTGCGCCGCGCGTCGCGCCTTTCGGGCGTCCCCTTCATATCGACGTGGCACGGTCTCTACGGGACGGAGCCCGGCTTCCTCAAGCTGCCCTACAACCGGATCATGCTTTCGGGGCTCGTGACGATCGCCGTTTCGGATTGCGTCAGAAACCACATACTTTCGGTCTACGGCGCGGACCCCGCGAAAGTCAGGCGCATCCACCGCGGGGCCGATATCGACACGTTCCGCCCCGACGCCGTCGCTCAGGAGGAGGCCCTTCGCTTCAAGACCTCCCTCGGCTTCCCGTCCGCCACGCCGGTCATGACGCTGCCCGGCCGCCTTACCTACTGGAAGGGGCAGCGCGATCTTCTCATGGCCGCGGTCGAGATGAAGCATGACGCGGGGATCCTTTTCGTGGGGTCGGACCAGGGCCGCAAGGACTACACCGCGGAACTCAAGTCGCTCGCCTCGGCGCTCCCCGCCGGAAGACCCGTCGTCTTTCTCGAGCATACCGACAACATGCCGCTCGTCTATGCGGCGAGCGACATCGTCGTAAGCGCCTCCTCGGCGCAGCCAGAGGCCTTCGGACGCGTCATCCCCGAGGCCCAGGCCATGGGGAAGATCGTTGTCGGGACCGCCCATGGAGGGGCGTGCGAGACGATCGAGGACGGCAGGACGGGCCTTCTCGTTCCGCCCGCGAACCCGGACGCGCTCGCCGCGGCGCTCGACAGGGTTTTCGACATGGACGCCTCGGCGAGGGCGGCGATGTCTGCCGCGGCGGTGAAGTCGGTCGCGGACAATTTCTCGGTCGCGAAGATGTGCGCGGAAACGCTTGAACTGTACAGGGAGGTGCATCATGGGCTGGATTGACGGAAAAAAGGGATGGCTGTTCCCGCCCGCCTTGTTTTTCGCGGGCATCGCCGTTCTCGTCGCCGTATGGGCGGTCATGGAGCCCGCGGCGCTGGTGGATTTCTTCGACAACGACGGGCGCTCGCCCGTGGAGCTCGCGACGCTGCCTTTCTTCGCGGCGATCGTGCCGATGGTCTGGCTGAAGTGTCCGTTCGAGGGCTCCTCCAGAAGGAGGACAATCCTCTCTCTGATGGTAAGCGTCGTCGCCGTGATGGCGATAGTGAAAGAGCTCGATCTTCACAACTGGGCGCTGCACGCGCTCTATCCGCAGATCGTCGGCGAGGATGGCGGCATAATGGCGAGCGCGGGGCTCGTGAAGCCCAACGGATCGAAACTCACGGGCACTCCGTTCAAGATGAGGGTTCTCACGAACGGTGCCGTGCCGCTGGGCATGAAGGCGTTGGTGACGGGGTATTTCGCGCTTTTCTTCGGAGTGTTCGCCGCGGGCTTCGTCTATCTCGTCCAGTTCTGGATCGACGGAGTGCTGAAGCTGAAGCCGTCCGCCTGGAGCTGGGGCTGCCTTTGCGGATCGGGCGTCGTCGTGCAGATCGCCGACCGCCTCCCCTCGTGGCTCGGCCACGGGTACGGCCTCGCCAAGGGGGAGTCCGTCACGCGCGCGCAGTCGCTGTGCACGGCGCTGGAGGAGGGCGGGGAGCTCATGCTCGCCGCGTTCGCGCTTCTCACGATATATCTCGGCTGGCGCGAAAGGCGCGGCGCGCAGGAGCGCTCTCCGGACCGCAAGAGGGTTCTTTTCTGGGGAAGGTTCGACCACGGCTATTCGAGGAACAGGGTTAACATCGCGCTCTTCAGGGAGCTCGGGTGGGAGGTCGATTTCTTCGACGTCGTCGTCTCGCCCAGGTTCGGAGACGTCGAGGCGTTCTGCCGCGGGCTGGCGAGGGGTCCGAAGCCCGACCTCGTGTGGGTTCCCGTATGCCGCCAGCGCGACATAATGGCCGCCTGCAGATGGGCGAGGCGGCACGGGGCGAAGATACTCTTCGACCCGATGATATCGGCGTGGGACAAGAAGGTTCTCGAGCAGAAGAAGTGGAAGGCGGAGGAGCCGCGCGCGAAGAAGCTCCACGCCCTCGAGACCGTCATGATGAACGCGCCCGACTTCGTCACGTGGGATACGAGCTGCCACGTCGATTTCTGCGAGAGGGAGTTTCACGTGCCGCGCGAGAAGATGGCGCCGCTTTTCACGGGAACCGACGAGCGGGTCTTCAAGCCTGAAGAGGGCGCGCCCGCGCCGCGCAAAGACGGGGAATTCAGGGTCCTCTACCACGGGGCGTATCTTCCCCTCCACGGAATGGAATACATAGTCGAGGCCGCGAGGATGACCGAGGGCAAGGGGATACATTGGGATCTTCTGGGCTGGGGGGCATACAAGGCGCCCACCGAGGCTCTCGCGAAGGGGATATCCAACATAACGTTCCTGGACAAGGTCCCGTATGTGGACGTCCCGAAGGTCATATACACCGCCGACGTTGTCCTCGGCGTCTTCGGCACCACCGAGAAGGCGTCGCGCGTCATAGGCAACAAGATATTCGAGGCCATGGGCTGCGCCCGGCCCGTCATCAACGAGCGCTGCACGGGCTATCCGCCCGAGGCGAAAGACTGCATCGCGATAAAGTTCGTCCCGCCGGGCGACGCCGCCGCGATAGTGAAGGCGGTCGAGGAATACCGCGCGGACTGGGCCAGGCGCGAAGAGTACAACAGGGCGGCGTACGATTTCTTCCTCAGGCATCTTTCCATGGCCGAGGTGAAGAAGCAGCTCGTCGGGATACTCGGGAGGATGGGCCTGTGAGGAAGTCTCCGCGCATACTTTTTGTCGGCAACTTCCTTTTGCGCCATTGGGGCAACGGAAGAACCGGCATAGACATGCGCCTCGAGGCTGCGGCAATCAGGCTGAACTGTCCGTCGCTTGCGTTCTCCGAGAGGGACGTCGCGCGCTTTCTCGCGCCGCTGGGCTTCATGCGCAACATCGGCGCGAAGATGATGAACAGGCGGCTCGTGAAGACGGTGCGGAATTTCCGCCCCGACGTCGTCTTCATATCCCATTGCGACTATGTGACGAACGAAACGCTCGAGGAATGCCGCGCCGCCGCGCCGGGGGCGAGGCTCGTGCACATCAACTGCGATCCCGTGGAGACGGAGCACTGCTGCGCCCAGATCGCGCGGCGCATGCATTCGTGCGACGCGATATTCGTGACGACGGCGGGCGAGAAGCTCAAGACGTGGACCACCGGGAGGAACGTCGTGGGCTTTTTCCCGAATCCGAGCGATCCCGCGTTCGAGACGGAGGACAACTCCGCCAAGACGGATTTCAGGTACGACCTCTTCTTCGCGGGCCGCCCCGCTCTCGCCGACGCGAGAAAAGAGCTTCTCGACAGGCTGCTCGCGAAGCTGGACCCGTCCGTGAGGTTCGGACTCTTCGGCATGGACAGGGCGCCGCTCGTCACGGGCCGCGCCTACGAGGAGGCGATTGCCGCTTCGAAGATGGGGCTTTCCGCAAACCGCTTCGAGAACTGGAAGTGGTACGCCTCCGACCGCATAACCCACCTCATGGGCAACGGCGTGCTTGCGTTCCAGCATTCCGGGAACAGCATGCAGGACTTCTTCTCGGAGAAGGAGACGGTGTATTTCTCGAGTCCGGAGGAGCTCGCCGGGAAGATTCTCTGGTACAACACGCACGACGCCGAGCGCCGCGCCGTCGCCTCCGCGGGGCGCGCGAAGTACCATGCGCTCTTCGACGCGAGGAGGGTTCTCTCCTATATGGTGGAAACGGTCCTGGGCGAACCATGCTCCGCCCCGTACGAGTGGGCCGGGGAGGTCTACCGCTGATGCATCTCGGGTGGTCGTCGCAGGTTTATCCCCTGGATGCCGCGGATTTCGCGGACGTCCCGGATTACGACGGCCCTCCGCTGAACGCCAAAGACCTGCCGGACGATCCGGTCGTGCTGCTCATCCGCAAGGACGGACCCGACACTCTCGTTAGGGGGCGCGAAGCGATAGCCGCCGCGAAAGGGGGAACCGTCGAGGTAAGGGTGGTGTTCGTCCCCACCGTGTCCAAATGGAATCTTCCGTTCACGCTTCTGCGCTTTCTGCGCAACCGCCGCAGGTTCAAAAGCTCCGGGACGTACCACATCGCGCCGGACGCCCTGAGGCAGCTTGGCGTCGAAAGGGCGGTAAGGACGCTCGGGAATCCGCAGACGCGCGGCAAGGTGGACCGCCTGGAAAAGATGCATTGCCTCGAGGAGAGCCTCAGGGCGAACGGCTACGACGACGGGAATCCGGTCTCGGTCATGCTCTGCCGCACGCGCGGGCTCGCCGATTCCCTGCGCCAGGGCCATCACAGGATAAGCGCGTGCATATCGGTAGGGATTCCGAAAATCGCCCTCAGGTTCGTGGCCGCCGGCAGCATGCCGCGTCCGCTGGCGAAGCTGGTGGGGCGCCCGGCGATGAGGCTCGACGTTCTCAAGACCGCGATAGAGAGCCGCTTCGGGAAACCGGTCAAGAGGGTGATCCCGCTCGGCGACAGGCCGGTTCCCTCTTCGATCATCGTCGTCCCCGAGGCCGGGGGAAGGTTTGTGCTCGATCTCAGGCACAGAAACACAGGCGCCGTAGGGTTCGCGTCGGCCATGCTTGTCCCGCTGCTCGTGGCGGGCGCGTTCCTGTTCGATGCGGCAGTGATGCATACGGCGTGCGGAGACAGGTCGCTTGTCGCGTGGAGCCAGTTCGCGCTTACGTCGGCCTGCGCCGCGCTTTCCGCGGTTCTCGCGGTCAAGGAGCCGCGCGCGCGGGCAGGATACTCGGCGCTCTGCGCAACGTTCGCCTTCATAGCCGGATATGAACTCTTTTCGGACGTGTTCCACGCCACTTCGAGGTTTCTCGCCGGACGCATCGCCGCTTGCGCCGCCTTGGCGTGGATGGCCGCGGCTTTCTTCGCCGCGAGATCCTCCTTCAAGGTCGCATGGCGCAGGATACGCTCGTCGCGCGGCTTCGCGGCGCTTCCTTTCGGCTGCATGATGATATGGGTCATATCGGAGATCTTATCCTTCAAGAGCATATGGAGGGCGATGGGGCTCTCCTCCGATGAGGTCCGGACCGTCCGCCGCGCCGTTGAGGAGGGAACCGAACTTCTCGGATATGCCGTCATAGCATGCTGGATGGTGTCGTTCTTTTCCGAGCGCGTCGCGACATGGAGGTGGCGCAGGTGATACGGCGTTTCAACAGAGGCTCGGTGAGGCGCACGCTCGAGGCTGGATACGGCGTGAAGATCGCGGAACTCGTCCCGCTGGCAGGGCATGCGCATTCGTTCAACTTCAAGGCTGTCGCGGCGGACGGATCGGTTTTCGCCGTCAAATGCTTCCCCGAAGGCAAGGAGGATCTTTTCGGCCGCCTCATCGCCCACACCGCCCCTTCGGACAATCCTCTCGCGGCGACGCGCCTCTTCGGGGGGAAGATCCTTGGCTTTGAAGGGTGGAAGGTTGTCGCGCTCAAATGGATAGAGGGCACGAGGCGCTTCCCGGACGAGCTTGCCGATGAGGAGACGGAGGAGCTCCTCTCTGCCCACGGAAAGTTCCTCGCGGGGCTGAAGGACGACGGGTTCGTGATGCCCGCGAGAGACGCGGTCTCGATCAAGCGGAATCTTCTCGCGCGCCTCGAGGGCGCGAACGCGCCGGAGCTTGTTCGCGAGATAAAGGAGATCCGGGACGCCTCGCTCACGCTCGCCCCCGAGGCGGTGTCGATCATCCACGGAGATCTCCACTGGGAGAACTTCCGCTTTCTTGGAGGGAAGGTCAGCGGATTCCTCGATCTCGAGGAATTGCGCTTCGGGACCCCCGCCGAAGACCTGATACGGTACATAGTCTGCCGGGCGGAGCATCTGAGGTGGTATGAGATCGCGAAGACCGGGAGGCTCCTCGACGTTTTCCGCAAGTTCATCGCGCATACGGCGTTCACGAGGGACGAGTGGCTTTTCGCCATAGACGGATATCTTCTCAGGAAACTCGACAAGAAGGTCAAGTCTAACTCCGTCTCGAGGGCGCTCAGGGTGAATCTCAGTGCGCGCTTCCCGTTCTACAGGCGGCTGAGGGAGATAGTGGACGAAGAGCTGCCCGCGGCGCGCAAGGACGGGCGCACGGTCGTCAAGATGCTGGGCGGAACGGTCAAGCGGTTCATGGGGGGAAAGACCTTCGATTGGGGGGAGGGCTTCCGGTTCGTCTGCGACCCGGGTTGCGGAGACTACGATTGGCTTTGCGTGTACGACGAGCTTCCCGGTTCGTATCCGGGCGTTCATGGAGGGAAGATGCGCGTGGCCGCGCGTGCGCGCACAATGCTTCTCACCCAGGAGCCGGTCTCCGTGAAAAGCTACAACAGCGGCTACACGCGCAGATTCGACGTGCTGCTTACGAACCGTCCGCAGGAAGCCGAGCGCCATCCCGGCTACGCAAAGGGCGAGGGATACATGGTCTGGTACACGGGCCGCTCCTACCGGGAGGAGCTCGCGCACGCGATCCCGGAGAAGACGAAGCTCCTCTCGGCAGTATATTCCGCAAAGAGCATGACGCATACCGAGCATGCGAACCGCTGCAGGCTGCTCGAGCTTCTTGAGAGGGACGTGCCGGGGTTCGACAGGTACGGCAAGGGCGTAAGGCCGCTGGAGTCGAAGGCGGAGGCGCTCGATCCATACAAGTATACGATAGCGTTCGAGAACCACATCGGGAAGGGCCATTGGACGGAGAAGCTCTCCGATGCGCTCGTCTGCGGATGCCTTCCCTTCTATGCGGGCGATCCGTCGATAGGCGAGATGCTCCCGCCGGACTGCTTCATTCCGATACCGTCCCGCGATCCTGCGAATGCGCTGGACATCATTCGCCGCGCCATGGCGGACGGCGAATGGGAGAAGCGTCGCGGGGCGATAGCCGAGGCCCGGCGCCTTCTCTTCGAGAAATACAATCTTTTCGCGCAGATCGAGCGCGCGATCGCCGGCGCAGGAGGCGCCGGAGGCGCGGTCGCCCGGCGCTTCATAGAGACCCGCCGGCATGCAAGGATGAATCCGCTGGTGGCGGCTTCGGATCTTTGGAGTCATTTAAGACGTCTGTTCACAAGAAATCCGGGAGGTGCAAAATGAATGAATCCGATCGGCGCAAGGTAAACGTGATCTGTCTCAAATGGGGCACGGCGTATCCGCCTGTATACGTAAACCGCCTGTACGCAGGCGTGAAAAGGCATCTGAAGCGTCCGTTCCGCTTCGTATGCTTCACCAACGAGCCAGAGGGGCTTGACGAGGGGGTTGAGGTGCAGAGCGTGCCGCCGCACCCGAAAGGCCTGCCCGCCCACAGAAAATGGCCGACCGTGTACACGAAACTGTCACTGTTCAAGGATGGCTGCGGCGGACTCGAGGGCCCGACGCTCTTTCTCGACATCGACCAGATCATAACGGGGGACATGGACAGGTTCTTCGACTACAAGCCGGGCGAATTCTGCATCATACACAACTGGATCGAGCGCAGGAAGATGATATTCAGGAAGCGCCCCGACATAGGCAACTCGTCGTGCTTCCGCTTCGAGGCGGGGAAGATGAACAGGGTTTGGGAGGCTTTCGACGCAGACCCGCTGCACGCGTACGACAAGAAGCTTTTCGCGACCGAGCAGGCGTTCATGACGCACGCAGTGGGGCTCGAGAACGTCAACTGGTGGCCGGAGGACTACGTCGCTTCGTTCAAGCGCGCCTGCCACAGGATTTTCCCGCTCAATCTCTTCCTTCCGCCCAAGCCTCCGAAGGGGGCTTCCATCCTGTGCTTCCACGGCCATCCGAACCCCATCCAGGCGATAGAGGGGTTCACGACCGAAAAAGGCGAGAAGGTTCCCGTGCATCAGCGCACCGTTCCTGCGCCATGGGTTAAGGAGCTTTGGGAAAACGGCTGATGGAATCCTGGCTTCTCGAGAATCCGGAACTCCTTCTGGAGGGGAAGTACATAAACGACGCGTTCTGGACGGGCCTCTGCGACGGAACCGCCGCCGTCGAGAAGCGCTCGACCAAGGCGGTGTGGTCCATCGGCAACGAATACCGCATGGCAGGGAGGATGCACGATGCGGCGCCGGATGTCGTCGCAAGGCCTCTCGCGTGGAAGGTCTCGGCGGACGGCAAGGCGGCGTCCGTGGCGACGGAACGCGTCGAGGGGGCGTCTCTTACGGACCTTCTGGCAAGGGGCCTTGCGGAAAAAGAGGCGGATTCTTTCGCTTCGGACATCGAGACGCTGGCGAAAGCCCTGATGCAGACGGGAATCGTCCATCGCGACCTTTTCTCCGACAATCTGCTTCTGGGGAGAGACGGGCATCTAAAGGCGATAGACTGGCAGCTCGCCATAGACCGCTCCGATTACCGGGAGGATCCGTGGGTCGAGAAGCATTGGAAGTTCCGCTATGTAGTATTCGGCGTGAACAGAGAGCTTGGGCTCGGCGTGTGGAACGATTTCCACGCTCTCGGGAAGATTCTCGCCGCTTTCCCGCAGACAGCGAAGGTTAAGGAAGTCGCGGCATTCCTGTCGAAGGGGTCGCCGGAGATGACGTTCGCATCGCCTCCGGACGCGCAGACACGCCTTAAACTGCGCCTTTACGCAGTCTCCCTGCGCCTGCAGATGGTCCTCAAGGGGCGCAGGCACAGGAAATATCCGCAACTTGAGCGCAGGTACAGGACGATAACGGGGAAAATTTGAGGGGTTCATCTGTGAAAACGACACTTATTCGGCTGTTGACCGCCCTTATCCCCGTCAAGCGCGTCAGAAAACGCCTTAGACGCCGTCTTCTCGATTCCGAGCGCGACAGGCGTATGGCGTCGGCGCTGCCCGTCGTTTGCGCGCGCTATGCGAAGCACGAGGAAGAGTGCCGCGGCAAGCTTTTGCGCGGCGAAAGGCTGTCGGTCGCGTTTCTCGTGTGCGATGCTTCGATGTTCTCGGGCGAACCGGTTTTCTGCAAGATGGCGGAAGATCCGCGATTCCGTCCTTTCATCGCAGTGGCGCCCAGGGTCACGCGAGGAGACGCGTTTCTCCGCGAATCTCTCGACAAGGCTGTCGGTTCCCTTGAAAAGAGGTATCCCGGCAAGGTCGAGAAGCTGTACGATCCAGATACGGGGCGTGCGCAGACGCTTGACGCCGACATAGTCTTTTCTACGGTCGTCTACGAGGACCAGACCCTTCCGCAATGGACGGTCGAGCGGCTTTCGGAGCGCTCTCTCGTCGCAATCCTCTATTACGGGTATGGCGGACTCTTCTTCACCAACGAGAAAAAGACGCCTTTTCTGCCGAATATCGTCCTTTCATGGAAATATTTCGTCTCGAACCATGCGACGGGGGATATGGTAAAGGCGCGGAACCCCGCTCTCGCGCGCAACACCGTGGTATCGGGATATTGCAAGATGGACCGCCTCGCTTCCGTCCAGCCGCACGCCAGGACGAGAAAGCGCGTCATAATCTCGCCCCACCATTCCATAGACAGGGAGGCGGACGGGCTGGCGCTTTCGACATTCCCCCTCCATTCGGATCTTTTCCTCAAGCTTCCTGAGATGTTCCCGGAGATAGACTTCGTGTTCCGTCCCCATCCGCTCCTTTTCCCGAGGCTCGCGACGGGAAAGTGGTGGGGCGCGGAGAAGACGTCCGCCTGGCGCGCCAGGATGGAATCCTTCCCGAATGTCGAATTCCAGCAGGGCGGCGACTATTTCGCGACTTTCGCCGATTCCGACGCGCTGATCCACGACTGCGGCTCGTTCCTGGCGGAGTATTTCTACACCGGCAAGCCGCAATGCTATCTTCTTGCGGACGCTTCGACCGTTGAGAAGCAGTTCCTTCCGTTCAGCCGCAGGCTTCTCGAGCATTGCGCCACGGCTGCGACAGACGGCGACATAGTGGATTTCATCCGCCGGACCGTTCTCGCCGGTGAAGATCCGCGCAAGGCGGAGCGCGACAGTTTCGCGGCGCGGGAGGTATGCATCAACCATCCGCATGCCACCGGTGCGGTGATCGGCGCGGTCGCGGACTGTCTTGCATGACAGCCTGCGCAAGCAGAGATTGCCGGGATATGATATAATATCCGCATGAGCAAGACGATCATCGGATATACGAGCGGGGTCTACGACCTCTTCCACATAGGCCATCTCAATCTTCTCAAGAACGCCCACGGGCTTTGCGACAAGCTCATAGTGGGCGTGTCGGTCGATGAACTAGTCGCTTACAAGCACAAGCGCGCCGTGATTCCCTTCGCCGAGCGGCTTGAGATCGTCAGGTCCATAAAGTATGTCGACGCGGCCATTCCGCAGGACGACCTCGACAAGTTCAAAATGTGGGAGAAGCTTCATTTCGACGTCCTTTTCGTCGGCGACGATTGGTTCAACACCCCCAGCTGGAAGGAGATGGAGGCGAAGTTCGCGACTGTCGGAGTGAGAGTCGTGTATTTCCCGCGCACCAAGGGGACGAGTTCGACGCTTCTTTCCGCGACGCTGAAAAAACTCCGCGAAGGCGAGACCGGGCAGGACGCGGAGGCTGCCGGATGAAGCCGAGATTCAAGGACTTGCTGCGCCATGTCTCTTTTTGGCGCACGCTGAGGGTGAACCTGGTGCTTTTTCCGCTTCGCACGGCTTTGCGCTTTCCGGTGCTCTGCGGACGCCGTTGCGACATAGCCGGGCTGAGGCGCGGGGCCGTTTCGCTTTCCTGCGAGCCGCGCTTCGGCATGATCGTATGGGGCATTTCGCCTACGCCGCGCTTTTCGGTAAAGGGATTGTGGACCCTGATACGCTTTTCGCGGCGCGGGACGCTTTCCTGCGGCCCAGGCTTCATCGTGCGCGCGGGGGCGAGCCTCCTTGTCACGGGCAAGCTTGTCTGCGGCGAGGACGTCCTCGTGAACCAGCGCGCGCTTGTGGTATGCTCGAAAGAGATGACCTTCGGTCCGCATGTGCGCATCGGATGGGACGCGCAGGTGCTCGATTCCGACTGCCATCTCATATACGACGAGACGAAGCGCCGCATCAACATGCCCTATGCGTCGGTGGTAGTCGGCCGCAACGTATGGATTGCAAGCCGCGCGAACATCGGCAAGGGCGCGAAGATACCGGACTACTCGATCGTCGCACGGGGCTCCCTCCTCAACCGCGATTTTTCGTCCGTCACCACGCGCGGCAACGTATTCGCCGGAGTCCCCGCCGAACTGAAGGCCACAGGCCGCTATCGTCTTTTGGACATACCGCTCGAAATAAGGGCATCCAAAGAGTGGAAGAATCTCGGCTTGCGCCACATTGATGCCGACGAACTCGGCCTCGATGTTGAAGCTGCCCTGAATCCGCTGCCGCATACAGGATTCTGAACGCATGCAGTCGCGCTGCAGGAAAGGGGGCCCCATGGTAAGATTCATCGCAAGCATTCTCGTTCTGCTTGTTTTCCCGCGGTCGCGGCGCCAGCGCCGCCGCATGGATTTGATTTCGTTCTGGTATTCTCTGCCCGTGCGCCGCAGGGCGAAATCGGTTGGCCCCGGGCTGAGATGCCACGGCCCGGTTTCTGTCTCCCGCAGAACAGTGCTGGGGGAATCGGTTCACTTCAACGGCGCGCGCATATACGGAACGGGCGACGTGACTTTCGGCCGCTACGTCCATTCCGGCGAAGGCCTCAAGATATTCACCCGCAACCACAACTACAACGGCGGCGACGCGATCCCCTACGACCGCACGTCCGTGGTGAAGCCCGTGTCGATAGGCGACTTCGCGTGGATAGGCGCGTACGTGATCCTTCTTCCGGGAACGAAGATCGGCGAGGGCGCGATCATACAGGCGGGCTCCGTCGTGCATGGGGAGATTCCGCCTCTCGCGATAGCGGGCGGCAATCCGGCAAAGGTTTTCGCATGGCGCGACAGGGAGCATTACGAAAGCCTGAAGGCCGCCGGAAAGTTCCATTGAGGGGCATGAAAAATTTTTTCAAATACCCCCTTGCGCTCCGAGGGTCGGATGTGATACAATATCAGCACTTCTGTGAATCAGAGCGGGTTTCGGACATTGTGTCCGGGCCTAGGAATAACCGGGCTCAATGAAAGTTGACCTGCGACCTGGTTTTAAGAAGTCGGTGGATGAGGAAAGAGAATGCGTTGAACGCTGAACCTGACCGAGGCTGCTGAATGGCATGACATGTGTGTCGACCGTGCTCACGCGGGTGCAACAAAGTGGGTCGGCAAGATACCGCCGGAAAGAATGGATCGACCGGGTAGCTCCGGGCGAGGCGAAGCGGGAATCCGCAGAGCCGGACGAACAAGCAAAAGGAAAAAAAGAAACAATGAAGAAGCTCATGATTGCTGCCGCCGTTGCGGCGCTCACGGCTGGTGTCTACGCGGGCAACTGCTCCGATGAACCCGAGGTGGATTGCGCTGACGTGTTCACCGTCAAGTTCTCCGGCAAGACCACGCAGGAGAAGAACGCGACCTACAAGACTGTCGTCAAGCTCAGCGGCAAGGGCACCCTCCAGATCGACGCTGACTACGTCACCGAGACGCTCGCCGTCAAGGTCGGCAAGGACAAGTACGACGTCATCCTCGAGGATGGCGAAGTCACGAAGTTCACCTACTTCGGCAAGAAGCTCGAGACCGTTCTCGACGACAACACCAAGAAGCCTGGCAAGAACTACAAGCTCGAGTCCGATCTCGGCGTCAAGTTCGAGGACCAGACCGAGTACGCCATCAACGTCAACCAGGTCGCTTTCGGCAATATGAACGTCTACGTCACCAAGGCCAAGACGATCAAGGGCGGCGCTTGCGGCGAGGATACCGATATTGAGGGTTGCGAGCTCGTTCTCACGCCCAAGTCCTACAAGGGCTGGTTCACGGGCGACTTCCAGACCTGCCTCGACGAGGAAGCCTTCCTCGACGACTGCGTCGAGTTCGACGCTGACGGTGCGACCTCCCTCATCGGCGGCACCTGGTCGGCCAAGTACAGCAAGAAGCTGTCCAAGTAACCGATCACAGCTGATGTCAATCGTCAGCTGAATCCAAAAAGGGCGGAGGTGAAGTTCTACGGACTTTACCTCCGCCTTTCCATAATAAAAAATGAACCGCACCATCAAGAGCATCATCGGCGTTTTCGCGGCGCTTAGGGTTTTCGTCCTGCCCGCGGATGACGTTGCGCCGGCGCAGACGAATGCGCTCGCAGATGCGAAAAGCGCGACTTTCCTCGGCGAGAGAGTTTCTCTCGAGCGCGATGGCGGCGATTTAAGCGACAAGTTCGCGAAGCAATCGAGGGATAAAAAACCATCGGGGGGCGCGGCCGTCCATTCGCCCGACGATGTCTTCCTGAAAGTCGGCGACGAGATTCTCCTGTGGGGGGCTGTCGACGCGTATGTGGACGATCTTTTCAAGGTTTCGCCTTTGAGTCTTCCGCCGCAGGCCACTCCGGCAGAAGTTGAGCAGATTCTTGCGTCTGCGCGGCAGAAAGCCGCCGAACATGCCGGCAACACCTTCCTGAAGAATTGGCTGCTTGTGGCCGATGCGAGGGCGCACGGCATAGCGCTTTCCCAGGAAGAGATAGATGTTGCGATGAAAAAGGGCGCACGCAAGATACCGAAGAAGTTCAGAGAAGAGATAACTGCAAAAATAAATGAGAAAAACTCATATTTCTTTAGGAATCAGATAGGCTATCTCACAACTAAGAAGTACATGGAAAATGTCGTCGCCCCGTCGGTGACCGTTTCTGAAGACGACATCGCAGCCCTCTCGGCGGAGCGTGAAGAAGAAGCCCGCAAGGCCAGAGAGTACAATGCCACCCTCAGGCCGAGAATCGAGGGGTATCTGGCCGACATAGTCGCCGGCAAGGCGGGTTTTGCCGAGATTGCGTATGAGTTTTCCGATTGCGGCTCCAGCATGGACGATGGCGAGTGGGGCGAGTTCGACAGGGAGGACAATCAGCTTCTCGACCCGCTGAAGGAATTCATTTTCGCCGATTCGACGAACACGTTGAGCGGAGTGATCGAGACTCCCTATTCCTACCATATAGTCAAAATACTGAAAAGGTCCTGGGAAGAAGAAGAGGATGGCGGCAAAGGACCTCCCCGCTACGTCAAAGTCGCCCATATAATGCTCGAAAAGGAAGAGGAGCCGGAACCGCTCGAGCATGAAGATATTGTCGCGATAGTGCGCAGGCAGAAAATCGGCCGCGCGATGGTGGAGCTTGAAAGGGAAACGCTGGAGCGATATACGGCCTCTCCCGGTTTCAAGTGCGATTTCCGTGTGACACTTTTGAAAAAACTTGGTAAAAAGAAAGGAAAACAGTAATTATGAGATTCGCTAAACTGCTGAAGGCGGCGTGCTGCGCCATCGTCGCAGGCTTCGCTTGCACGGCGTCCGCCGTGATCGATGTCGACATCGAGCATGACACATCCGGGTGCGTTCCCGGAAAGTGGACGAGCGATTTTGCCGCGGCCAAGGCCTATTGCGAGTCCAACAACGTCCCGATGCTAGCATTCTGGGGCTCCGAGGCCTGCGCATATTGCGCGCGCATGAAGAGCAACGGGCTGACCCAGGATGAATTCAAGGCGTGGGTCGCCAAGAAGCCGATCGTCCTTGTCTTGATAGAAGTCGCAGCCTCCGAGACAAGCAAAGCGACGACCGAAAAGGTCTTCATCAAGGGGGACAACAAGAGCGGCGCCTTCCCGTACATGCGCTGCTACTGGCCCAAGGCTGACGGTTCGACCGTAAGCGTATGCTTCTCCGGCCGCACCAAATACATGCCTGTGACGACCGGCACCATCGTCGAGCAGCTCGTAGGCACGCTCGACAAGTATTTCGGCTCATGGGACGGGAAGATCAATCCCGTGACCCCCGATCCGGTGACCCCCGATCCTGTCGTTCCCACGGGGTACCAGGGCGGATATTTCTCCGTGACGAACCTTCCCTATTCCCGTCTCGAGGCTGTTGTCGACAAGACTTCCTACGTCGACGTTCCGCTTTACCGTTCGGCAACCGCCGTCGCCACCAACTATGTGCAGGTCGGGTCTCACGCCAAGACGGCCCTCGTCTGGGCGTCGGGCGCCAAGACCAAGACTTACAGGTACAGCCTCACCGCGACTGAAAAGGCCACGAAGGGCGCCATTTCGCTGAAGCTCTACGACAGCGACGGCAAGACCGTCAAGTCGACGAGCGCGATCAACGTCGTCGCCGATCCCGGAGTGTCGCTGCTCAATCCCAAGTGGGTCGGGGAGGACTTCGACTATGGCGAGTGGACGATGGACTATGAAGCGGCCAAGAAGAAGGACGGCTACATCCTCGCCGAGTTCGGCGGCAGCCTCTGGTGCCCCGACTGCAAGGGCGCCGACGAGACGATCTTCAGCCCCACGAACACTGCTTTCTACAAGTGGGCAAAGGCGAACAAGGTGATGCTCGTGGTCTTCGACCAGGGCAAGTCCACAAATCCCGCCACCGCGGCAGGAGACGGAACCGCCAGGCTGCTCACGTATGCCGAGGGCTACTCCTACAACTACAAGGCGCCTGCGAGCGGCGCGAGCTACCTTTCCCGCAAATCGATCTCCGCTTCGGCCGCGAAGTCCAGGATCGACATGACGACGAAGTACACCACCGCGTGGCTCGCACCCGGCTCCACCGCAGCGCGCATGGCCAACCCGATGGTCGTTCTCGTCAAGGACGACAAGGTTCTCGGCCGCTGGAACATGTACGAGGCCAGCGACAGGACGTACGATCCGGCGGAAAACCTGGCCCGCCTCAAGACGCTCGTGGCCATTGCCGACGGCGACACCGACGACTATCTCAAGTCCACGACCCACACCCTCGCGCTGGGGTCGACGGGAAGCGGCGGACTTCAGGTGAACAACACCTCCAAGTTCAGGAAGCTCACGGGCGTCAAGGCCGGCTCCTCGACGTTCACTGTCACCGGAAAGCTCACGGACGGCACGGCGATCAAGCCTACGGTCACCGTGTATGACGCGGCGGACACGTCCAACCCGACCGTTCTCGCGACCGGAACAGGAACCGTCAAGGTGAACTTCAGCGACACGGCGAACAAGTACGTGGAAGTCTCCTACTTCACCGAAGCGAAGAAGTACGGCTCCGCGAACACGGCGTCGTACACCATAACCTCCACAGTGTCTCCGGATCCCGTGGAGAACGAGTACCTCGGGACGTCCTTCACGGCGAACGTTCCCGTCAATTCGACTTCGGGCTCCTCGGTTGTGACGGTCGGCAACCTCCTCGTCACTTCCACGCGCTACAACAAGATAACGGTCAAATACACGCGCGATGCGTCTTCCGGGACGGTTACGATGCGCGGAACATGGGGCTCGGCGAATGCCGCCGGCGTAGCGACCGCAACGGTCTCCAAGGGCAGCGTCACCGCCGTTCTCTCCATCGATGCCGACGGCATCGTGACGGCGAAAGTCACCGATTCGAGCTACGGCTCGAAGGCTCTCGCTTCCGGCGAGTCGAGCGTGGCGGAATCCGACTTCTCCGCCTTCACGGGCCTCTACACCATCGCCCTCCCGCAGACGCAGACAGGCAAGACGGCCTACCCGACAGGCGCCGGATACGTGGTCGTGAAGGCCAATACGGCGTCCGCCAGGAAGACCGGCAAGGTTTCCTGCAAATTCTTCCTCCCGACCGGCAGAAGCATGACGGTCACCGCGTACATGCGCCATCTCGGCAACGGATGGGCGGGGCTTTCGGTCGTCAAGAAGTCCGGCAAGGACAGCGTCTCGGTGAACGCGAAGATCCGTCCGAACGCCTCGAAGGGGCTTTCCAAGCGCGCGATCATAGCGCTTGACGGCACCGTTTCCCAGTGGAAGCATCTCGAGAGCGGTTATACGTTCACAAGGACGATCGGCGTGTACGGCAGCTACCTCGACACGTCGGCTTCTCTCGTCGACTGCTGCGGCGCCGACGCCCTCGTCGTCGCATACGACACGTCGCGCTTCTCCGACAGCGAGCGCTACGGCGCCGTAAAGTCCGTCCTTGCGGAAGGCCAGCCCATCCATGTCACCGTCTCCGCCTTCAGCCCAGCCTCCAGGATCAGCGGCTTCTCGGTAAGCACCGTTAAGAAGCAGGGTTATGTGCGCGGCAAGACGAAAGCGGTTTTCGCCAACTCGACGAAGAGTGTCACCTACCGTGCCGTCATCCTTCCCGACTGGCACGACTGCGGCTGCGGCGAACCCGACACCGTCGTTCCCCTCTCCGCCAATCTTCCGTTCGTCTACGGCGCCTGCTACTACAGCGACCGGGTGAACGGCAAGACCGTGAAGCGCGGCTTCGAGATCGGCTTTGAAGTTGACGAAGATTGACGATAGCCGTCTCTTCTGGGCCGTTGCCGCAGCGATATGCGTTGCGGCGACGGCTCTTGCCGTATTCCATCCTCTTCTTGCGACGGATACGGCATGCCGGTACGCTCCGATGGCGGAGGCGTTCGCCGCGGGAGAGTGGGCCGAAGCGTTCCATCCGCGATTCGGCGTAGGCTTCCCGGTCCTCTCCGGAACGTGCGTTTTCCTTTCGGGATGCGATGGCTACGCTGCGTGCTCGGCGATTGCGGCGCTTGCGTGGGCGCTTGGCGCGATACCGGTTTTCCGCCTGGCGAGCCGCGTTTTCGACCGGCGCACAGCATGGTTCGCGCTGATACTCTACGCGATCTGCCCCCAGCCGTATCTGTGGGCGCTGAAAGGTCTGCGCGAGCCGTTCAAGCTGCTCGGCGTCCTTTTGATGGCCGATGGCGTCGTCAGGAGCAGGGACGGGTCAGGTCGCACGGCCGTTCTTTTCGAGATGTGCGCGGGCCTGGCGCTGATGTTCCTTTTCAAATGCGACGCCATCCTTCTTGGCGGACTTCTCGCCCTCGCTTTCGCGTTCTGCGACGGATGGTCGCGCCGCACGTGGATGATGGCGGCCTCGGGCGCCCTCGCGCTTCAGCCCATGTGCTTCGTCGTGTGGGAGTGGACCGGATGGTGGCTGCCCGCTCCGCATTACGTCACGATACTTGAAAAGGTCTTCGGGGGTTGAGATGGAGGCGCTTGTCGGCTATTTTCAGTCCGCTCCGCTGCCGCTCTCCCTTGCGGGCGCATATTGGCTCCCGTATGCCGCCCTTGCGTGGGCGGCGATACTGGTTCGCGTCTTCACGGGCTGTTTCAGGAAGATCGAATGGGCGCTTCTTGCCGTTTTCGCCGCATCCGTGCTGATTGAAGCGATTCAGCTCGCTGTTGACGGATTCAAGTTCTCGGGCGAATCTACCTGGGGCCTGCCCCGCTATTTCGGCGTCTTCGCGCCGCTTTTCTGGGTATGGTCGGCCTATGCGCTTTCGTGGCTGTGGTCCGCGTCCGCGAATCCCCTCGTCCGCAACGCCTGCCGCATCGCCATCGTCGCGGCGATCGGCTGGCTCGCAGTCTTCCCGGGGATCATCGAGACGGCGGGTCTCTATGCCGGCGGCGCACGGGCCGACGTCGAGACGGCCACTGCGAAGATAGCGAAAATCATAAAGGCCGATTATGCCGGCCCCTCCCGCCAGAGCGAGGCGAAACGGACGATGAAAGAGTACTTCACGACCCGCAGGCCTGTCGTATTCGGCGATTTCTCGGCGGCCGCATGGGCTGTGCGCGGACAGTCCGAAGGCGCGGCGCAGGGCTTCGGACTGTGTCCCTACGAGCCCGACTACGTATGCTTCCGTCTTTACGACGGCGGCTACCGCAGCCCCGAGGAGCGCTTCGTAAGGAATCCGCGCCGCGCAGGCGACTATGAATACCTCGGCTCCGTCCATGGCGGGGAGATCGAAGGCGAGCGGACCTCATGGCGGATATACCGCCGCCGCGCCACGCCGGGGCGCAGCAGGGCCCCCGGCATCGATCCGGACACCGGCAAGCCTGTGATTTCAAGAACAAAAACAACCAAACAACAAGGAGCAGGGAAATGAAAAAACTGATGATGGCATTGGCTGCAATCGCAATGGGGGCGAGCGCTCTCGCGGATGCGCAGTTCTATGAAATGAAAATCACCCTCAAGACCACGGTGACCAAGTCCGGAAAGGTCTCGTTCGTGGCGTGCGACTGCCCGATAGACGATTCGTCGCTCTATCGCCAGCAGGGGACGGTCAAGATCAAGGGCGTGATCTGGGGATGCGACTGCGTGACGATCGGCGATCCTTCGATCTCTTCTACGGCGTCGAGTCTCGCCGAGGAGCCCTACGGCTACATATTCTGGAATGAGACCACCAAGAAGCCGATGAACGTCAAGTTCAGCTGGACGCTTCTCAACCGCATCTTCCGCAACGGAAAGAAAGTCGAAGGCACGTGGACGCTCACCGACGAGTCCGGCGACTTCAGCATCACCGGAGCAGGCTTCGGGACCGTCAAGGACACGACGGTCAAGGAGCCCATCTGCATGCGCACCAACACCTGGATTCCGTCGATGAACGGAAATGTCGCGGGCTGGTCCACGACCGGTGCGATCGTCACAGCCAAGGCGACGTCGGGTGAGTGCTCGTGGTGCGAGAAGGTAGCCGGAACGGAAGAGAAGACGGCTGCAGCCGCCGGCTGGTCGCTTTGCGAATGCGAAGATTCCGACGAGAGGACCGCGGCATCCGGAACGTGGCGCCTCAAATACGTCCCTAAGGCTTCCGCCGCGCTCGCCAGCACCAGCAAGAGCGTCCAGAAGATCACGGAAGTCTACAACTTCCCGTCCTACGTAAAGAGCGTGATCGAGTGATCATGGACCGCAAGACAGCCATAGCCGCATCCGCGGCTGTCGCTTTCGCGCTGTCTTTCGCGGCGGTCTGGTTCTTCGCTTTCCGCGAAACGCCGGCCGCCGCGGTTGCGGAGAAAGAGGCGACCCCCGCCGCCAAACCGGAGGAGGCGCCTCGCCCCGCGGAGAAGCAGGAAGCGACGCCGAAGCAGGAAGCGACGCCGAAGCCGGAAGCGAAGGCCAAGCCGAAGCCGAAGGCGGAAAAGGGGGTCAAGGCGAAACGCCAGCACCGCCCGACGCGCAAGGTGGCCAAGCGAATCACCACGGCGGAACGCGAGGATCTCACACAGGATGAGAAGCGGGTGATGATCGCAATCGAAAACGCGATGGACGCCGAGAGCCTCGCGGACCTGAAGAAGATACTTCCCGAGGCTGCCGCTTCGCCGAACGCCGAAATACGCTCGGATGTCGTCGAGGCGCTCGGATGGTTCGGCAAGAAGGCGATGAACGACCTTCTTCCGTTCATGGCAGACGCCGATGAAGACGTCCGCCAGAGCGCAATCGACGGATGGACCGGCGCCCTGAGCGAGATATCCAGCCCCAAAGCGCGGGCCGAGATAGTCGAGGCGGCGATGCAGATCGTCGAAGACGCCGATGCGCTCGAGTCCATGACCGGAGAGCTGAGCGATCTGGACGAATGCGACGCCATCTCGGTGCTCGTCAACGTCATCGAGGGGGGCGGAGCCACCGAGGCGGCAGCCGCGGCCGCGCGCGAGGAATACGAGTTCATAACGGGCGAGGAGTACACAAACACCAGCGACGCCGAGAAGTGGCTCGAGGAGAACTACGAGCCGCCGGATTCCGACGACGCCGAAGACCCGGAATGACGGAGAGGACCGAATGTTCACCCAGGGCCGGATCAGAGTCGTCGTCCTTGCGCTTACGGATGCCTTGTGCATCGCTGCGGCGTGGACGCTCTCTGTTTTGGCCTACCGCATGCTGGGCGGCGACTACGATCCGGCCCTTTATGCGGATTTCTGGCCGGTGATTCCTGCGCTTGTCGCGGTCAACGCGCTCCTCGGCCTGTACCACGGCAGCTGGATGTATCCCGCGGCGCCTCTTCCCCCCGTGGAGGAGATGCGCCGCCAGATACTCTCCTCGCTTATCGTGCATCTCGGGGTCGTCACCTTCATCGTCATGAGATACCAGACGATGGAGGGATATTCGCGCGCCGTCATCTCGATATCGGGAGTGGCCACCGCCCTTTTGGCCCAGCCGGTGCGCAACATCGCCCGCCGTTTGCTTTTCCGCTTCCGCATCGGACAGATGCCCGTTCTTCTGGCAGGCGCCGGGGAGACCGCGCGCCGCGTCGCATCGGTCCTGGCCGACGACTGCTACACCGGTTTCCGGATAGTGGGGTACCTGGGCGGGGTGAGAACCCCTGACAAGGCCCTAGAGGCGTCCGGGATCGCGTGCCTGGGTCCGCTTGAGGAAATTGTCCCGGAGGCGAAGAAACGCGACATAAAGATTCTTCTCGCCTGCCAGGACGAAAGGCTCTTCCGCTGCCAGATGAAGGAATTCGCCTCGTGGTTCACCCACGTCGAATTTCTGCCGACGGCATCCTCTTTCCCCGTATACGGTTCGAAGTCGGTGACGTTCGACGGACTCGGCGGGCTGGAGATGGTCAATCAGGCGCGAAAGAGGGTTTTGCGCTTTCAGAAGCGTCTGCTCGACTTTCTGCTTGCCGTGGCCGCGTTCATCTTTGCCGTCCCTCTCTTCGTCATCATACCGCTTCTCGTCAAACTCACCAGCCGCGGACCCGTCTTCTACCGCCAGAAGCGGCTCGGACGCGGCGGACGGCATTTCCGCGTGTGGAAGTTCCGCTCCATGTATTCCGATGCCGACGCGCGCCTCGCGAAACTTCTTGCGGAGAATCCATCCGCAGCGGACGAGTGGGAGCGCAATTGCAAGCTTTCGGACGACCCTCGCGTCACGCCTCTCGGCCGCTTCCTTAGGCGCACTTCGCTGGACGAGCTTCCGCAGCTTTTCAACGTCTTCGCCGGCGAGATGGCGCTCATAGGCCCGAGGCCGATAGTCGAGGACGAGGTCAAGCACTACGGGCCCCACTACGCCACGTTTTCGTCGGTGCGCCCCGGGGTGACGGGCCTGTGGCAGGTCTCGGGCCGCAGCGACACCGATTACGACCGCCGCGTCGCGCTAGACACGTACTACGTCCTCAACTGGTCTCCGTGGCTTGACGTATGGATTCTTCTGAGGACTTTCATCGCGGTTGTCATGATGCGCGGCGCCCGTTGAACGGAGCGCCGGAAAATGGTATACTGAATCCGACATGAGAAACGACCTTGATACTTTGAAGACGCTGGGGCGCACGACGCCTGCGCCCAGGGATTACGATCCGTCGGTGCTGGACGCGTTCGAAAACCGCCATCCAGGCCGCGACTACTGGGTGACTTTCACCGCGCCGGAGTTTACGACGCTGTGCCCCAAGACGGGTCAGCCCGACTTCGCGACGCTGACCATACGCTACATCCCCGCGAAGAAGCTTGTCGAGTCAAAATCGCTCAAGCTCTATCTTTTCGGCTTCCGCAACCACGGCGATTTCCACGAGGACGTCATAAACGTGATATACGACGACCTTTGTGCGTTGCTCAAGCCCAAGTACATGGAAGTGTACGGCAAGTTCGCTGCGCGCGGGGGAATCTCGATCGATCCGTTCGTGAACGGCGGCTCGGGGGCGAAGTACAGATCTCTCGCCGCCAGGCGTTTCGAGTCCTGGAGCGGCGTGAGGGACTGAAGGGGATGCGAGTCTGGGGGATAACGGGAACGAACGGCAAGACCACGACGACGTGGATTCTCGCCGGATTCATGAATGCGGATCCTTCGCGCAAGTGCGGATACGTCACCACCGTCGAGGTTTTCGACGGCAAAGACCGTTTCTCGACCGGATACACGACGCCTCCTCTCGCAAGGCTCAAGGAGATATTTTCCGCCATGGAGTCGAACGGCTGCACCGATTGCGCGATGGAGGTCTCTTCGCATGCGATCCACCAGCACAGGACTGGCGACACCGTTTTCTCCGGCGGCGCGTTCACGAATCTCAGCGAGGACCATCTCGACTACCATAAGACTATGGAGGCGTATTTTGGAGTGAAACGCGCCTTCGCCGAACAGATCGCCCTCGCTGCGAACGGCGGCGCGGCGCCGTCCTCCGCCGGAAGGGGCGATTTCCCGCCTTATGCCGTGTGTCTGGATGGCGGCTATGGCCGCGAGATGCTCGATGCGGTCGGCAGTCTCGCGCTAAACGTCATTCCCGTTTCGGCGCGCTCGCCGAGATTCGATCTTTCCCGGCTTCCCCTGGCAGGCGACTACAACAGGTCCAACGTTCTTCTCGCCGCGGCGCTCGCAGAGGCGGCGGGAGTGCCGCACGAAGCCATACAGAAGACGATACCCTCTCTTTTCCCGCGCTGGGGGCGGCTGGAAAAGGTGGAAAACCCTCGCGTCAAGGCATCGGTTTACGTTGATTTCGCCCATACGCCCGACGGACTGGAGAAAGTGCTCGGCGCGGCGCGCGGCTTCACTCCTGCGGACGGCAGGCTGTGGGTCGTTTTCGGCGCCGGCGGAGACCGCGATCCGCTGAAGCGCCCTCTCATGGGCGAAGCCGCTTCGCGCCTTGCCGATCGCGCCGTGGTCACGAGCGACAACCCGAGAAGCGAAGACCCCCTCGCGATAATAGATGCGATACTGAAGGGGGTGGATCGTGCGAACGCCGGGAAGATGTCCGTAGAGCCCGATCGCGCCAAAGCCATAGCGCTCGCGCTCCGCGAGGCCGGATCGCGCGACACCGTCATCATAGCCGGGAAGGGCCACGAGACGACGCAGGAGATCAAGGGCGTCAAGATCCCGTTTGACGACAGGCTTGCGGTTCGAAACTTTCGATGACCGGCAGCTTTTCGCTCTCCACGTTCTCGACGGAGAAAACGGCCTTGTCCGATCCTTTCGGCGCGTGCCACACCCTTGTGTTCGACTGTTTCACCGTTGTCGTTTCGACGGAAAGCCGCTCCCCCGCCTTGCCCAGGAATTCCACCTGGAGATTTGCGGGCGGAGATCCTTTTTTGAGGCGCAGGTTCGCCCTTGCCTCGCCGGCGCCATCGAGGACGAGCTCTTTTGTCGCCGAGAACCGCTCCGGCTCTTGGACGACGGCGGTCTCCGGTTTCGCCGAGAAGCGTTTTACGGCATAGAGCGCCCCGGCGGCTGCAGCGGCGAGGACGAGCAGCGTGAGAAGCCAGGCTTTCATGCGCCTGCGCGAGCCGGCGCCCCCGCGCTGCATAACCGACGCGACGGAAAACGGCAGGAAGCGGAAGCGGACGGTCCGCTCCTCCGTGTCGTAGATCACGTACGACGAGCGGCAGATTCCGCCGGAGTCCCTCGGATATCCGACCGAGCCGGGATTGACTATGTATCGTTTGCCGGCTTCGATCGTGAAGTCCTGCGGCGCGGTCTTGTAGACGTTGCCGGAGCGCCCCGTGACGAATATGCACGGCTCGTGAGTGTGGCCGACGAAGAGAAGCTTGAAGTCGACGGACGCAAAATTCGCCGCCGCCCCCTGCTCGTCGAGTATGTACAGGAAGCGTTGCGGATCGGTGGCGTCGCCGTGCACGAACATCGCCTCGGCGCACGAGGCGGAGTATGGAAGGCTCTTTAGCCATGCGATGTCGTCCGCACCGAGCGCAGCCCTGTGCCGCTTCACCGCGTCTGCGGCAAGATCTATGAACGCCTCCCCGCTGCCGCGTCCCGATACGGCGTCGTCGTGGTTCCCGGCTATGACAAGGTCGCACCGGCTTTTCGCGAGATCCACTGTCTCCTTCGGCATGGGACCGTACCCCGCAATGTCCCCGAGGCATGCGATCTTCTCCACGCCCTCCCGCGAAGCGTCCGCCAGGACGCGTCGCATGGCGTCGAGGTTGGCGTGTATGTCTGAGATGACCGCTACTTTCATCTCTAAAGAGTCTTGGGGCTGCCCGCGGAGATCTTCTCCGGGATGAACCTGTTGACGAATTCGTTTATCCGGAAGGGGAGGATGGAAAGAATCCAGACCGCCAGGCGCATCGGCCACGGAAATGCGATCAGGCCGATGTTCCGGTCCGCCCGGGAAATGATGATGCGGGCGGCCTTGCCGGCCTCCATGAAAAACGGCATAGGGCATGTATTTTTGTCCGTCAGCCGCGAACGTATGAATCCGGGGCACACCACGCTCACCCGGATGTTTTCCTTTTTCAGCGCACCCCTCATCGCAAGGCCCCATGTCTTTAGGCAGCTTTTTGTCGCAGAGTAGGAAGGGCAGCTCGCGAGCGGACCGTACCCTGCTATCGATGCGGTTATGACAAGCTGTCCGCCGCCGTGTCTCCTGAAGGCCTCTATCGCGGGAAGAACGGTGTTGACCGTGCCTGAGACGTTGGTTTCGAAGGTCCGCCGGACATTCGATGCCGTCTCCTCGCCCGTCGCCACTCCGGCGTTTGCGAAAACGCGCTCGAGGGGTGCGGTTTTGTCCGCCAGCTCGATCCATTCTCCGACGGCAACCGGATCCGTGACGTCTACGCGACGGGAGTCGACGCTCCGGGCGCCTGCCCTGCGGCAGGCTTCCGCGACAGCCGCAAGCCTCTGTTCGTCGCGTCCGCATATGAAGAGAGCATCCCCCCTCGCTGCGGACGCAAGGGCGAGCGCTTCTCCTATTCCGGAACTCGCTCCTGTTATGAGTGTCGTCATGACACCCGTATTATATCATTTTTTGCGCACTCTCTGCCATTCCTGAAGGGTGAGAGGCTGCGTTTTTCCGGAGCCTCTGGCCGCGGCCATCCCCTTTACCGCTTCGCTGAATCCGGCGAGTGTCGTCGTGAGGGGAATCCCGGCGGCTACCGATGCGGTGCGCATTCTCAGGCTGTCATGCGCCGAACCTTCGTCGTCGTCGCGTATGTTTACGACCCATTCGACTTTGCGGTTCTTGATTAGGTCGAGCGTGTTTGGCGAACCTAGCGGAATCTTGTACAGGGCGTTGGATTCTATGCCCGACCTCCAGAGCGCGGTGGAGGTTCCTCTCGTCGCCCAGATCTTGAACCCGAGGCTGTCTAGGGTTTTCGCCAGTCTTACGACTTGAGCCTTGTCTTCGTCTCGCACCGACAGTATGACCCCTCCTTTTTCCGGAAGGGGGCTGCCTGCGGCTATTTGGCTTTTGAGGTATGCGCTGGGCGCGTCTTGGCCGAATGCCATCACCTCTCCGGTGGATTTCATCTCCGGGGTCAGCGTTATGTCGGAGCCGGGGAATTTCACGAACGGAAATACGGCTTCCTTCACGCACCAGCGCCCCTCCGGCGGAGCGGCGCGCCTCGCCGTTTCGTCCAGAATGTCTTTCAGCTTCTCCCCGGCCATGCATCTTGCGGCGACGCCGGCAAGTGACCAGCCTGCAGCCTTGGAGACGAACGGGACGGTGCGCGAGGCCCTTGGGTTGACCTCGATCATCCACACCTCGCCATTCTTGACGGCAAGCTGGATGTTCATCAATCCGCAGACGCGAAGTCGCTTTGCGAAGATTCGCGCGATTCTTTCGACCTCTGCGACGGTCTCCGGCTCGAGCGATATCGGCGGCGTTACGGCGGCGGCGTCGCCCGAGTGGCATCCCGCAGCCTCTATGTGCTCGAGTATCGCGCCGATGACAGTCTCCTCCCCGTCGCTTACGCAGTCCACGTCAAGCTCCGTCGCGTGGGTGAGGAATTTGTCTATGAGAATCGGACGCCCCTCAGAGACTTTTGCCGCCTCGCCGGCGAACTTCCTGAGCGAATCTTCGTGGTAGACGATAGCCATCCCTCGTCCGCCGAGAACGAAGCTGGGCCTCACGAGCACCGGATATCCGATTTCGGATGCGATCGCAAGCGCGTCATCCGCCGTATGGGCGATCCCGCTTGGCGGTTCCTTGACGCCCACCTCCGATACGAGCGTACGGAAAAAGTCCCTGTCTTCCGCTAGGGCGATGTCGTGCGGAGATGTTCCGAGGATGTTGACGCCTGCAGCCGCCAGCCGTTCGGCGAGATTGAGAGGCGTCTGCCCTCCGAACTGCACTATGGCCCCGTCGCAGCGTTCGCGCCTGTATATCTCCATGACGTCTTCGAAGGTAAGCGGCTCGAAATAAAGCCGGTCCGACGTGTCGTAGTCTGTCGATACGGTCTCCGGGTTGGAGTTCACCATCACGACTTCGCAGCCTTGCTTCCTTAGCGCAAACGCCGCATGGCAGCAGCACCAGTCGAACTCGATGCCTTGCCCTATCCTGTTGGGTCCGCCGCCCAGGACCATGATCCTGGAGGCTTTTTCCGCCTTGGGCAATGGTGCGGGGCCTACGGAGTCCCCGTGCGCTCCGAAATATGTCGAATAGTAATAAGGCGTGGCCGCCTTGAATTCGCCGGCGCACGTGTCTACCTCTCCGTAACGCGGATGCAACCCGCAGGCGATTCTGGCCTCTCTTACGGAATCTTCGCTTTTCCCCGTCGTCTTCGCTATGTCAAGGTCGCTGAAACCGAACGATTTGGCCTGCGCGAGGATGTCCGGTTCAAGCGGTGTATGCTTGAGATATTCCCTGAACGCGTCTATTTCGTCCAGCTCACGCTTGAACCACGGATCGAACGCGTCTCTGTCGTGTCCGGAGAGGGGCGCCTCGAGGGATCTGACGGCTTTGAGATACGCTTCCTTGAACGTTCTCCCTATCGCCATCGCCTCGCCGACGGATTTCATCTGTGTTCCAAGCCTCGAGTCGGCTCCGGGGAACTTCTCGAAGGTGAAGCGAGGCACTTTCACCACGACATAGTCGAGCGCGGGTTCGAAAGAGGCTGGCGTCGCTTTGGTTATGTCGTTTTTGAGTTCGTCCAGCGTATAGCCCACGGCCAGAAGCGCGGCGATCTTCGCGATCGGGAAGCCCGTCGCCTTCGAGGCCAGGGCGGAAGATCGGGAAACGCGCGGGTTCATCTCTATTATTATGCGTCTTCCGTCCGCAGGGTTCACGGCCCACTGCACGTTGGAGCCTCCTGTGGCGATCCCTATCGCCTCCAGAACGCGTATGGAGTCGTCCCTCATGCTCTGGTATTCGCGGTCCGAGAGCGTCTGTATCGGGGCTACGGTTATCGAGTCGCCGGTGTGGATTCCCATGGGGTCCATGTTTTCTATGGAGCATACGATGACGGCGTTCCCGTTTCCGTCCCGCATGACCTCCATTTCGAATTCTTTCCAGCCGATGAGAGATTCCTCGACGAGAACCTCGCTGTTGAGGGAGGCGGCGAGCCCCTGCGAGACGATGTTCCGGAATTCATCCATGTCGCGCGCGATCCCTCCGCCCGTTCCGCCAAGAGTGAACCCCGGGCGTATTATGAGCGGCCACGAGCCGATCTCCCCCGCTATCGCCTCGGCTTCCCGGAGCGATGTCGCGCTTCCCGATTTCGGCATGTCCAGGCCGAGGCGCTCCATCGTCTCCTTGAAAAGGTGCCTGTCTTCCGCGCGTGCGATCGCTTTCGCGTCGGCTCCGATCATCTCTACTCCATGCTCCGCCAGTACGCCGGAGTGCTCGAGTTCCATCGCAAGATTGAGGGCGGTCTGTCCGCCGAGAGTCGGCAGAAGGGCGTCAGGCTTTTCGCGGCCGATTATGGCGGCAAGCGAGTCGAGGGTCAGCGGCTCGATGTATGTGCGCTCCGCCATTTCCGGATCGGTCATCACGGTCGCGGGATTGGAGTTGGCGAGCACGATCTCATACCCTTCCCCCCTCAACGCCTTTACGGCTTGGCATCCCGAGTAGTCGAACTCGCAGCCCTGTCCGATGACGATCGGCCCGGAGCCGATCACGAGAATCTTTTTTATGTCCGTTCGTTTCATTTCGTTTTGCCTTTGAGAGCGGCGCCGACGAGACCTGCGAAGAGGGGGTGCGGAGCGGTCGGCCTGGACTTGAATTCGGGGTGGAACTGCGCCGCGATGAAGTACGGGTGGTTCTTGAGTTCGACGACTTCGACTAGCTTTCCGTCCGGCGAGAGTCCCGTTACCTCGAGCCCCGCCTTTTCCAGCGCATCCCTGAATGGACCCCCGGCCGCGAATTCGTAGCGGTGGCGGTGCCGCTCGGCGATGGACGCCGACCTGTATAGTTTCGACGCGAGCGAACCCTTTTTGAGCGAGCAGGGATACGACCCGAGGCGCATCGTGCCGCCTTTCGCGCTCACGCCTTTCTGTTCGTCCATGAGATCGATGACCGGGTGCGCCGTTCCCTGATCGAACTCCGTCGAGTTGGCGTCTTTCCACCCGAGAACGTCCCTGGCGAACTCTATGACCGTGCATTGCATTCCAAGGCATATGCCGAGAAACGGGATCTTTTTCTCTCTCGCGTATCTTATCGCCGCTATCTTCCCTTCAACCCCGCGCGAGCCGAAGCCGCCCGGAACGAGTATCGCGTCCGCCTCGCGAAGATTTGCGATCTTCAGGTCCTCGGCTTCGATGGGCGAGACCTCGACTTTGCAGTCGTGGGCCATCCCGGCATGCTGAAGCGCTTCGTATATCGATTTGTACGCATCGCGTATTGCCATGTATTTTCCCACGAGCGCGACTTTGCAGTGCCGCTTCGGCCTTGTCGCTTTCCTCACGAGCGTGTCCCACACGGTGTGCTTTATGGGCCATATGTCAAGATGGAGCTGCTTCAAGACCTGTTCGTCGAGACCCTGCTTCCTGAGTTCGCGCGGGACGGCATAGACGGATTCCGTCACGTCCTTCTCTTCGATGACGCACTCCCTTTTCACGTTGCAGAAAAGCGCCAGCTTTTCGAGGTGTTCTTCCGGGATGTCCATTTCCGTGCGGCATACGAGGATGTCGGGTATGATCCCGATGTTTCTCAGCTGGCCGACGGAATGCTGCGAGGGTTTCGTCTTAAGCTCGCCGGCCGCCTTGAGATACGGCACCAGCGTGAGATGCACGAAGCATGTGTTCTCGCTTCCCGCCTCGAATCGGAACTGGCGCGCCGCTTCAAGGAAGGGCAGCGACTCTATGTCGCCCGATACGCCGCCTATCTCGCAAAGGACGATGTCGCAATCGTGTTCGCCTGCGGAGCGTATCGCATTCTTTATCTCGTCCGTTATGTGCGGAACGACCTGCACCGTCCTTCCGAGATATCCGCCGGCTCTTTCGCGCGCAAGAACGGCCGAATATATCCGCCCCGACGTGAAGTTGGACGCCTTCGTGCAGGTGACGCCCGCGAAGCGCTCGTAGTGGCCGAGATCCAGATCCGTCTCGGCTCCGTCGTCCGTCACGAAAACCTCGCCGTGCTGAAACGGGCTCATGGTCCCCGGGTCTATGTTCAGGTAGGGGTCGAGCTTCTGCATGAAAACCCTGTATCCGCGGCTTTTGAGCAGAAGGGCGAGGGATGCGCTTGTGATTCCCTTGCCGAGACTCGATACCACCCCTCCCGTTATGAAAACATATTTCTTTTTCATTTCGATATCATTTCCTTGAATTCGCTGAACAGGTAGGACGAATCATGCGGACCCGGGCATGCCTCCGGGTGGTATTGCACGGAGAACGCAGGAAGGCTCCTGTGCCTGAGGCCTTCTATCGATCCGTCGTTGAGGCTGACGTGGGTGACGGCCAGGCAGTCCGGCACGGAATCGGGCAAGACGGCAAAATTGTGGTTCTGGCTTGTTATCTCGACATTCCCCGTGGCGAGATTCCTCACCGGATGGTTTGCGGCGTGATGCCCGAACTTCAGCCGTCCCGTCTTTGCGCCGCACGCAAGGGCGAGCAGCTGGTGGCCGAGACAAATGCCCATCAAGGGAACCTTGCCCAGTATCCTGGAGATGTTGTCTATCGCGTAACCCACGGCTGCGGGATCGGCGGGTCCGTTGGAGAGGAACGCTCCGTCGGGTTTCATGGCGAGGACCTCGTCCGCGGTCGTCTTTGCCGGCACGACGGTCACGTTGGCGAAGGTTGCCAGGGAGCGGAGGATGTTGGACTTCACGCCGAAATCCCAGCATGCCACCCGGGGCGCGTCCGCGCCCGCGCAAGACGGTATGTCGTAGGGTTTGCTGCATGTCACTTTGGCGGCGTAGTCTTTTCCGTCGAGACCCTCCCAGCCTCGCGCCTTTTCGACCGCCTCGTCGAAGCCAAGCGGATTGTCCTCGACATGCAGATAGGCCTTCATGCTGCCGAAGTCTCTGATGTGCAGCGTGAGCGCCCTCGTGTCCACCCCGTAGATTCCGCTCTTGCCGTTCTTTTTCATGTATTCGTCGAGCGAAAGCTCGGACCGCCAGTTGGACGGCTCGTTGAGCTCCCCCGCGACAAGCCCCGAGAGCCAGAGCCCGCGGGATTCCGCGTCTTCGCCGGCGATGCCGTAGTTGCCTATTTCCGGGTATGTCAGCGTGACGAATTCGCCTGCATAGCTCGGATCGGTCAGTATCTCTCCGTATCCGCACATGGCCGTGTTGAAAACCGCTTCTCCCACAGCGTCTTTGCCCGCCCCGAACGCGACGCCGCGGAAGACGGTTCCGTCCTCGAGCGCGAGAAACGCCTTCCACTCCCGCTCGCGTCTCCATTTTTCAATAAGATCTTCCATTTTTCCTCTCCAGATAGTTTGTCAAAGCGGTTGCCAGAACTTTGCGTCCGCCTTCCGTCGGGTAGTTGCCGGTGAAGTACCAGTCTCCCCTGTCGCCGGGACAGGCCTCGTGAAGCGAGCCTACTGACTGGAATACGACCTTCACGTCCGCCTTCAGGTCCGGAGGCGTGAGAAGCCGGGCGATTTCGTCCGCATGTTCCTTCTCGTCGAAACGCGCGTAGAGTTCGCTGAGAGGCGCATTCCTCAGTTCTTCGTCGGCGTTTTCCCCCATGAGGTTCACGAGCGCCCTGAAGGCGACGAGCTCCCCCAGCGAAGACATGTCGATTCCGTAGCAGTCGGGGTAGCGTATCGGCGGGGCGCTCGAGGCTATGACGATTCTCTTCGGCCCGAGTCTGTCGAGCATCGGCAGGATCGCGCGTTTCATGGTGTTCCCGCGGACTATCGAGTCGTCCAGGACGACGAGCGTGTCTCTGTCGCGGCGTATGAGGCCGTATGTGACGTCGTAGACGTGTCTGTAGAATTCGCGTCTTGCGGCGGCGTCGGCTATGAACGTCCTGAACTTGGCGTCTTTGACGGCGATTTCCCCGAACCTGACCGGCTTTCCCTCGGCGAGGCCTTCCGTCCACAGCGCTTCGAGCAGTCCGTGGAATGCGATTCTGGCCGAATTCGGTATGTAGCTGAAAAATGTGTTTCCGAAATCTCCGCCTACAGCTTCGAGTATCGGTTTGGCCAGGGCGGCCCCCAGCGCCTTGCGCTCCCTGTGTATGGCCGCATCGTTCGCGCGGGAGAAATATATGCGTTCGAACGAGCATGAGCGGCGATCGCTTTCCCTTTCCGGCCAGAGTTTCGCTATGGCAACCTCCCCTCCGGGAGAGATTATGAGAGCGGAGCCCGGGGGAATCTCCTCGACCTCTTCGGGCGATGCGTCGAACGCCGCCTGGATGGCCGGCCTTTCGCTCGCCACCACGGCCGCCTCTTCCGTGACCAGCATGAATGCCGGTCTTATCCCGTTCGGATCGCGCGTCGCGAACGCCCATCCGTCCCCCGTCATTCCGCAAAGCGTCCATGCTCCGTCCGCACGGCAAAGCGCCCGCGAAAGGGCGCTTCGAAGGTCTGCTCCGCGTTCAAGCTCCCGGGCGATTAGCTGGGTCACGAGATATCCGTCGGCTTTGCTGGTCGGGAATGCGCCATGCCTGGAGTAATCGTCGAAGAGCTCCGCCGCGTTCGTGAGATTGAAGTTCCCCGCGAGAAGAAGCGTGTGTCTCAACTCGTCCGACTCGTGGACGAAAGGATGGCAGAACGCCACGTCGTTTTTCCCGAACGTGGCGTAGCGGAGGTGCCCGAGGAATATTCTTTCCCTTGCCTGGACGGAGCGTTTGGCGATCATTCCGAGAAGGTCGGCCAGCGGAGTTGATGACGCGGATTTGAAGAGCGTGTATGGAGGGGCGCCGGGGGAGGGGTCCGCGCCCAGGATCGCGGCCCCCGCCCCGTCCTGCCCCCGGTTGTGCTGTTTTTCGAGAAGGAGCGAGAGCTTCGTTCCTCCGAAATCGCCCGCGGCGGGGGCCGGCTTTCTCAAGACGGCCAGCGCCACGGCGCATTCGTGCTTCACGTCGTCGGACATCTGCGCTCTCTCAGTACAGGAAAAGCATGTCGCGGTATTTCGGAAGCGGCCAGCGCGAGTCGGAAACCTTCCGCTCCAGCGAATCGGCCGCTGTTCTCAGAGCTTGCATTGCGGAGAGAATCGCCGTCGCATCGGATATCGCAAGGGCTTCGTCGAGTTTTGCGATTCCGCTCTTCAGCGAGTCGAGGCCGGCTCCCAGTTCGACGAGGTTTTCCCTCAGCGCCGCAATCCCCGACGACACGCCGACCGAGTTCGCCGCTTCGTATGCCTGCGCCGTCTCCAGGTATTCGCTCTTGACGGCGGGAATTATCATCCCCGATACCATGTCTCTTGCGCATGCTCCCTCGATCGAAATCCTTTTCCCGTATTCTTCGAGCAGGATTTCGTGGCGGCTTTTCAGTTCGCGCTTGGTCATGACGCCGTATTTCTCGAAAAGAGCGGCGTTCTCTTTCTTCGTGAGCGCGGCGAGCGCTCCGGGCGTGTCGGGGAAGTTCGGCAAGCCTCTCCTCTTCGCCTCGGCTATCCAGTTGGGCTCGTATCCGTTCCCGTTGAAGATGACGCGCTTGTGTTCCGCGAGGGTCTTCTGGAGGATGTCCTGCAGGGCGGCGTGGAATTCGACGGTGTGTTCGCCGGGCTTTGCCTTGCCTGCGGTTCCGCTCTTCTCCAGCTCCTCCGCCATGCGCTCTACGGACTCCGCGACGATCGTGTTGAGGACGGTCATCGGCCCCGAGCAGCAAACCGAAGAGCCGGGGGCCCGGAATTCGAACTTGTTGCCCGTGAATGCGAACGGGGACGTGCGGTTGCGGTCTGTCGCATCCCTCGGAAGCGGCGGCAGCGTGTCCACGCCAACCTTCAGGACGCCGGCCGCTTTCGCTTCGCCCGATACGCCTTTTTCGATCATGTCGATGACGTCCGCCAGCTGATCGCCCAGGTATATGGATATCACCGCCGGAGGCGCTTCGTTCGCTCCCAGCCTGTGGTCGTTGCCCGCTCCCGCAACTGCGGCCCTGAGAAGGTCCGCATGCTTGTCCACCGCCTCGATGACTGCGCAGAGCACCGTCAGGAATATGGCGTTCTCCTGCGGATTCCTTCCGGGATCCAGAAGGTTGCGTCCGCCGTAGCTTACGGACCAGTTGTTGTGCTTTCCGCTGCCGTTTACGCCTGCGTACGGCTTTTCGTGGAGGAGGCATTTCAGTCCGTGCTTCTCGGCGACGGTCCGCAGCGTGTCCATGACGAGCATGTTGTGGTCGGATGCGAGATTGAGCTCCTCGAACTGCGGGGCCAGTTCGAACTGTGCGGGTGCGACTTCGTTGTGGCGCGTTTTTGCCGGTATCCCCAACTTCCACAATGCGCGTTCGACGTCGTTCATGAAATCGAGGATGTTCACCGGCATGGTGCCGAAGTAGTGGTCTTCTAGCTGCTGGCCTTTGGCACTCGGAGCGCCGAAGAGCGTCCGCCCTGTCATTACGAGATCGGGCCGCCTCTCCCAGTATTTCTTTGCGACGAGGAAGTATTCCTGCTCTGCGCCGAGAGTGCATCCCGCATGGGCTTCGGGCAGGGCGAAAAGCTTCATTAGCCTTTTGACGGATTTGTCCAACGCCTGCATGGATCTGAGAAGAGGCGTTTTCTTGTCGAGAGCTTCTCCCGTGTAGGCGCAGAATGCCGTCGGGATGCAAAGCGTCGCGCCGTTGCCGTGGCGTTTTATGAAGGCGGGGGATGTCGGGTCCCATGCGGTGTAGCCGCGCGCCTCGAATGTAGAGCGTATTCCGCCTGAAGGAAAGCTGCTCGCGTCAGGCTCGCCGACGATCAGGTTCTTGCCGGAGAACGCCATTATCGGTTCGCCGTTCTTCAGCTCCAGGAAAGAGTCGTGCTTTTCGGCGGTGGAGCCGGTCATGGGCAGAAACCAGTGGGTGTAGTGGGTGGCTCCGCGGTCCATGGCCCAATGCTTCATTGCGTGCGCGACCTCCCCTGCAATGGACGCATCGAGCGGCTCTCCTTTTTCGATTGTTCCCTGAAGCTTCCTGGCGGTGTCCTTCGGGAGATATTCCTTGATGGCCTCGGCGCCGAATACATCTGCGCCGAAATCCGTCATCCTCATCGCTTCGTTCATGTTTTTCCTTTCCGGTGCCTCTGTTTGGTTTATGTGCACCCGCCAAACGATATAGCAGAAACCGTGCCAAGGGCGGAATGCGGCGTAAAGACGTAGGTTTGGCAACCTTCTATTACATTCAGTGTAAACGATTGCATTCTTTGTTTTACATCGGAAGTATCAAGCAGGCGTCTCTTAAGGCGGAAAATGCTTTGGCATGGTTTCTGCTATATGGTCTGCGTACGGAATGAATCCGCGAAAACAAACGAAAGGACGAAATGAAACTGATCATAGCCTACATCCAGCCGGAGCGGCTCAATGCGGTCAAGCAGGCTCTCTGCGAGCGTGAGATATACAAAATGTCGGTGACGAATGCGCTAGGCTGCGGACAGCAGGGCGGGTATATGCATATCTATCGCGGAGCGACGGAAGAGGTGACTCTCCGAAAAAAGATGCGTCTGGCGATCGGCGTCAACGACGATTATGTCGAGCGGACGATCGAGGCCGTCATAGAGGGGGCTCGCACGGGTGACATCGGCGACGGAAAGATCTTCGTCCTCCCGATGGAAGAGTGCGTCAGAATCCGCACCGGCGAAAGGGGCCCGCAGGCCATAGGCTGAACGAAAGACAGTAAAAAAGACAGTAAAGAGAAAGGATTTTCAAGATGGAACCTGAATTTGTCGCTGCAGGCGAAGTGCAGACGAACCTGAACATTGTCTGGACCTTGATTGCGGGAATACTCGTTTTCACGATGCAGGCGGGCTTCGCTCTCGTCGAGACCGGCTTTACGAGGGCGAAGAACGCGGCCAACATCATGATGAAGAACCTGATGGATTTCGCGGCGGGCTCGCTCGCTTTCTACGTCCTTGGCGCGGCCATCATGTTCGGAGCCACGAAGGCGTCGGGCTGGCTCGGCTGGGGCGGGCTTGGCATGCCGTCGCTCGCGACTGGCGAGGGGATTTGGGACTGGACGTTCTTCTTCTTCCAGACCATGTTCGCCGCGACCGCCGCAACAATCGTCTCCGGAGCGGTGGCCGAGAGAATCGAATTCAAGAGTTATCTGATCTATTCGATTCTGGTCTCGGCCGTGGTCTACCCTGTGAGCGGCCACTGGATTTGGGGCGGACTTGCAGGCGAAGCCTCGCAGGGCTGGCTTGAGCAACTCGGCTTCCATGATTTCGCAGGCTCGACAGTCGTACACTCTGTAGGCGGATGGATAGCTCTCGCGGGCGCAATCGCTCTGGGGCCAAGACTCGGGAAGTACAGGAAGGACGGGAAGGCAAACCCGATTCCCGGCCACAGCCTCGTTCTGGGGACCCTCGGCGTATTCCTCCTCTGGATCGGCTGGTTCGGCTTCAACCCGGGCTCCTATACTGCCGGAATAGGTTCGATCGGGCGCGTCGCAATGACGACAAATCTTGCTGCGTGCGCAGGGACTGTCGCAGCGCTCGCGACAGCCTGGGCGATAATCGGCAAGCCCGATCTCACCATGGCGCTGAACGGAACGCTCGCTGGGCTTGTCGCGATAACGGCTCCGTGCGACCTCGTGACGGCCAACGCTTCGATCGTCATCGGATTTGTCGCGGGCGTTCTCGTCGTCGTCTCCGTTCTCGCCCTCGACAAGATTCACGTCGACGATCCCGTCGGGGCCGTGTCGGTTCATTGCGTCAATGGCGTATGGGGAACGCTGGCCGTGGGGCTTTTCGCGGTCCCCGAGGCCTGCGGCTACGGCAACTCCATGGCGGGGCTCTTCTACGGCGGTGGCTTCAAGTTCCTCGGCGTCCAGCTCCTTGGCGCGGGGGCGACAGCCGTTTGGGCGTTCGGGGCCGGAGCGGCGATTTTCTTCACCCTCAAAAAGTTCGGCGTCCTTCGCGTGAGCGCCAAGACCGAACTCAAGGGCCTCGACATCGCAGAGCACGGACAGGACGCCTACGCCTCCTTCCAGTTCTTCAGCAACACCTGACATACGGAGAAACCAACTTTCACCGGAATGGCTGCGACCTAGCGCTGCCATTCCGGAAAAGGGAGGATAAAATGAAAAACACATTGTTGACTTTTGTTTCGGCCGCGTTCGCGTTCTCGTTGGGCGCCGCAGAGACAAACGAATGCGAAACCGTCGATGACGGCGGGTTCAGCGTGGAGGTGTCCGTCGACTTCCTCAGCGACTACTTATGGCGTGGCACGATCTGCAACGACAATCCGGTATGGCAGCCGTCTGTCACGGTTGGATACGACGCCGGGAATTTCGGCAAGGTCTCGGCAAACGTCTGGGCAAGCTATGACCTCACCCACAAGCGCGGCACGGCGACTAATTCCCGCCGTTCATGCGGGGCGCAGGAAATTGACTATACGCTATCGTACGCAAATTCGATAGGTCCTGTAGGCATGGAGGCAGGACACATCTGGTACACGTTCCCAAACAACAACGGGTCGACCGACCAGGAACTGTATGCCAGCGTGTCGTATGAGAACGATATCGTGACGCCGTCGGCCACGGCATACTGGAACTACTCTGATTCGGCTGGAAGCGACGTGTCGGCAGTATACTTCTCCTTCGGTCTTGAACGAGAGATCGAGATAGTCGACTCGCTGACGCTCACGCCCAAGGCATCCCTGGGATTCGGCGACCACGCCTACACAGATTCGGAGGGCGGTACGGAGTTGACGGACCAGACGCTCGGCGTCGCCTTGTCCTACGCGGTGACGGAGTGGCTCTCGGTGGGTGCGCAGGTGAACTACACCTGGACGCCTTCGCACACCCTTCGCCACGAGGGCTACATGGGCGAGGGCAAGCACCAGCTCGTCTGGGGCGGAGTAAGCGCCTCGGTGTCATTCTAAAACTGGTCGGCGGTGGGCTTCACGTATTTGCGCGCCCACCGCCGTATTTCAGGAAGTCCATGCAGGGAGTTTTTAAGATAGCGGCCGCCACGCCTCGTCTGCGTCTCGGCGATGCAGAGGCGAATGCGCTTGAATGCGCGCGTATGGCCGAGGCCGCCTCGCGCGACGGGGGCGCCGCCGTCGTGTTTCCCGAACTCTGCCTGACCGGTTACACTTGCGGCGATCTGTTCTTTCGAGGAGACCTTCTCGCCTCGGCGTCAGCGGCGCTGGAGTGCTTTGCTGAAAAGACTTCCAATCTGCCAATAGTCTCTATCGTCGGACTGCCAGTTGCCGAGGGCGCGGCGATCTACAACGCCGCGGCAGTGGTTTACGGCGGCGCCGTCGCCGGAATCGTTCGTAAGCGAGCGCTGCCGAACTACGGTGAATACTACGAGCGACGGCAGTTCACGCCAGCCCCACAGGACGAGCCGATAAGCGTCTTCGACGCCGGGCCGTTCAGGTTCTGTGTGGAGATTTGCGAGGACCTCTGGACGCCCACTCCGCCAAGTTCCATCGCGGCCAGCCAAGGTGTGGACGTAGCGTTCAACCTCTCCGCCAGTACCGACTACCTTGGCAAGTCCCATAGGCGGAACGAACTCGTGTGCGGACAGAGCGCCCGCCTTGGATGCGCCTACGCCATGGCTTCAAGCGGCACTGGGGAATCTAGCTGCGATGCGGTGTTCGGCGGTTCTCCGGTCATATCCGTAGACGGAAGGATGGTGGCTGCGGGAGAGTTGTTCCGCGACGCGCCGCAGATCGTCGTTGCGGCGGTGGACGTTGAAGCCCTGCGCTACAGGCGAAGGAGCATGTCGTCCATCGGTAATGCGTTTGCGGCGTCAAGCATACGCGTCCAGGAAATCCGCCTACGGGCAAATCTGCCTGAAGCGACGCCGGACGCCGTTCCAGATTCCCCGTTTCTCATTGAATACGCGGAACCCGCCTGGCACGAAAAGCTTCTCGGCATTCAGGGTGCGGCCCTGGCACGGCGGATGACAAGCGCACACGTCAAACGCCTTGTAATAGGCGTCTCCGGCGGCGCGGATTCCGCGCTCGCACTGCTCGGCGCGGCTGCAGCGGTGGATCGTATGGACCTGCCAAGGACGGACATCATTGCAGTCGTCATGCCGGGGCTCGGCTCGACGAGCAGAACCCAGGAACGGGCGGCGGCCCTAGCCGAAGCCATGGGTACAACCGTGCGCGTCGTGGACATATCCGATTCGTGCAGGATGCACCTTGCGGGAATCGGACACGACAAGGATAAACGCGATATAGCGTACGAGAACGCACAGGCGCGCGAGCGGATGCAGGTGCTCATGGACATCGCGAACATGGAGAACGCCCTCGTCGTGGGAACGGGAGACCTATCCGAAATCGCGCTTGGCTGGAACACGTACGGCGGCGACCACATCAGCATGTACCAGCTCAATGCGTCTGTGCCGAAGACCATGGTTCTCGCCGCGTTGCGTCTGGTCGCCGAGGCGTCTTCAGAACCGCTCCGTTCGCTTCTTGCCGAAATAGCGGATGCGCCAATCACACCCGAGCTGGTTCCAGGCGCGGCTGCCAACGACACCGAGTCAAGGCTCGGCCCGTATGAACTCCACGACTTCTTCCTGTTCCATTACCTTTCAAACGGGGCGTCACCAGATAAAATTGAGGAACTGGCCAAAATCGCTTTCGCGGGGAAATACCCAGTGGATACTATCGGCGAGACGCTGAAGACGTTCCTGCGCCGTTTCCGAAATTCGCAGTACAAGCGCAACTGCGTTCCCGACGGACCCAAGATTACGCTATCCCTCTCTCCTCGCGCCGACTGGCGTATGCCAAGTGACTTGCCATGACGGGGATTTTAAGAGATAATATATGCCATGCTTTTCACATACATAATAGGTTCTCTGGCCCTTATCGTCAAGCCCGGCCCGGATTTGATGTGCACGCTTGCCACGGCGCTTGCGCACGGAAAGGCTCGCGCCGCCACCTTGATGACAGGGCTTATCGTCGGATGCTGGCTGTGGGTGCTTGTCCTTGCGGCTGGCGTCGCGTCCGTATTCACGGAACATCCCGCCGTCATGATTGCGATCCAGTGCGTAGGTACCGGCTACATAGCCTACCTTGCAGTCTGTGCGTTCATTGAGGCTCGCGCGACTTTCAAGTCCCATGCAGACACCGTAGTGGGCAACGCCGATGCAAGAGGCTGGCGACTCGTCGGGCGCGGGATATTCATGTCGATGTCAAACCCGCTGACGATTCTTTTCTTTCTCGCGTTCCTGCCGAACTTCACGCGCGAAAGCAGTGCATTGCCGCCTGCGTGCCAGGTGTTGCTCCTGGGCACGCTTTTCTGTGCGCTCGTGCCGTTCATATACCTGCCAGTGATTTTTGCTGCGGATTTCTTCAGGGT
>JAILJX010000128.1 GCA_024694365.1 Kiritimatiellia bacterium | reverse complement strand
GCGATTGAGGTCTTCAAGGACCTTTATGCGCTCGTCGATCGATAGCGACAGGCAGAACGCCTCATCCTGCTCCTTGAGCGTCGTCAGCTTTACTTGAGTC
The DNA here is from genome assembly GCA_024694365.1 of Kiritimatiellia bacterium. Classification (GTDB taxonomy): domain Bacteria; phylum Verrucomicrobiota; class Kiritimatiellia; order RFP12; family UBA1067; genus UBA1067. Next base: position 30,418 of record JAILJX010000128.1, on the reverse strand, counting down.
CTATCCATTCGCCTTCTCCTTCAGCTTCTCCAGCGCCAATGCGTCGGCGATATCCTTCGGGCGTCCCGAAGCGCGCTTGTTGACTATCAAATCGTCTATCGGTATGACTTTGACTTCAAGACCATCGACAGTCATTTTGACGGCACGGCTCGACACATCGGCGTAATCAAGACCGTCGACAGCGGATAATATGTCGATGCGCTGCGGTTCGGTGCCTATCTGGAACACAATGCCGGGTCTGCTGAAGTCGGACTCCGTTACGCCCATCAGCGGCGCACCAAACGCCTGTATGGCCCGCATCACAGCCTTGGCGTTCTCCGGATTGGCCATAATCCAGAAATCGATGTCGAACGTAGTCCTCGGCCATCCATGAAGCGCTAAGGCATAGCCGCCGACGAGCATGAAATCAACGCCTTCCCTCAGAAGGCATTCGACCATATCCCGGTAATCGGCGTTGAGCACCCCTTCATTCACCACATTCATCATAACTGTATTATATCATAATCGGCAGCGCTTGAGTAGCCCCTCACCCCCCCCAAAAAAAAGAAAGCCGCCGGTTGCTCGGCGGCTCTCCTCTAGCTCCTCCCCTAAGCTAGGGGAGGAGCTTGGCTTGCGGTTGAAGTAGCGCGGAGCATCGCCCGAACTATTCGAAAATCACCTGTATCCGGTAGAATCGCGCGGAGGAGGAGGTTTCGGCGCTCGCCTTGATCCACTTCGCGCTCGCGCCGAGGGTATCGCTCTGCTGGAGAGTCGCCTTGGCCTTTACATTGCCGAATTCTACCGTTTTCTCGGGCGAAGCGATTGATATCTCCGTCAGATTGCCCGCGGAGGTCGATACGACCGGCGAGCCGGAGGCATCGAGCGAGATTGTGAGCGCGAAGTCCTCGGCTTCCGAGTCCCCATCGCTCAAGATCCCGAGCGCCGCATTCTGCCAGGTCCTGAGGCCATTCGACGACTTCGCATTCAGGTCCTCCGCCGTGCTCTTCCCCGTCGCAGTCTTGAGCAAGGCCAACGTAGTCGCATCGACTGCGACCGTCTCTTCATTCGCATAATCTATCCCCGAGCGAAGAGCTGTCATTTCAGGCCAAGGCGGGAAATATGATGCATACTGCGCTATCTTCGAGTCATCGAGCGCCTCGGCATAGACGCGGAAATCGTCCACCGCGACTCCGCTTACCCGGACAGTCGCAAGATTCCCGTTTCCGCCATGCATGCCGCCCAACTGCAAATTGCGGTTGGATTGCTCGCGCGTGAAATACAGCTCGTTAGCGGAACCAGCAACGACGCCGACTTGACCATCCACGTACACCTTGTAGGCGGTGCCCGTGTATTTGATGGCGTAGTGGTGGTACTGCGACGCTGCGCCACTGACTTCCACATCCCAAGTCTGCAGGTTGGAGTTTGCGTCGTGGAGCGCGAAGCGTATCCTGTCCTTACCACACCCGAGAAGCGCCGCGCCCTTGCTGCCGACGCTGCCTATGGCGAAGAGAACGGCGTTCGTCGTCTCAACCGATTTGAGGCTCAGAGCGACTGTGAACGCTTGGCTCCCGGTCATTGTGCCATACGGATGGAGCGATCCGTCCTTCGACACCATGGCCCTACCGTTCGCCGTATTCTCGACCGTATTGGAGTAGACTGCCGCGGCGCACTCGCCTTCAAAGCACGATTGCGCTCCAATGTTGGAGAGATCGTCGTCAAATGTATACCAATGGACGGGAACCGCGCCCAACTCGTCCGTTATCTGAGCGTAGGCGATGTAGTCGACATAATAGCCGTCGGACTCTTCATGGAAGCGATAGGCGCCGACTGCGCTGGAGGAGCCGAGCTCTTCGGAGGAGGAAGCCAATGCGGCAGCCGGATCTGAAGCGGAGATTTCGACTCCTTCGGAGCTGAAGGAATGGCTGCCTTTCGAAGTGAAGCCGATGAGCTTGCGGCTTACCAGCTTTTTGCCGTTCAATGACGAATCGCCCAGATCGAGCGTCACCGACTTCACGACATGCGTTCCGCCATTGCCTGCAAGCGCAGCATACTGAACGCTGCCTTTCTCGCCAAGTCGATAATTCAGAGACCCCGTCTGATTTGGAGTGAAGGCGGCGGTAAACAGAACGCCGGACGGAGAGGAGACGAGGAAATCGTGCGTGCCGTTGTTGTGTCCATCGCTTTCATAGCCTTTTATCACAAGTCTTGACGACCTGTCGACCACTATTCTCGTGTTGTTGGCCGAAGCCTGCATCTTTCTGAGGCGGCCTATTTCCACGCAGACGCTATTCGTAAGGACCATCTGCATCTCCCAGCCTTCGACGCGCTCGTTGCTGGCTGCAGAATCTGGCGAGGTCACGTGCTTCATGCCGTCTTCCGCCGCATCGAGATTCATCATGAGGTTTCCGTCGAACATGAGCGGGTCCCAGACCTCGCTGTTGCTCGTCTGGGGAATGTTGCCCCCGGTGAGGACTAGGTCGGTAAGATTCGTATATACTCCGTTCCTCGACCAATTGGAGAGCGTCTCCCACTTTCCGTCCGTCCCGCCGTTGAAGAAGTAGCCGAAAGCCATCCCGTACGCATCGGCGAGCGGCTTGTCATGGACGACCACAGGATCTTCCTCGGGCGGCTCGTTGAGATAGACGAAGTTCGCTTCTACAGAGAGCGTGCCCGAGACGAGGTTTCCGACAGCATCATACACCTCGACATGGCCTTCAAGGTCGCTTGCCGACTGGATGGTCCTGAAGAGCTGGATCGGATAAGTCCCGGCGTCCACATTATGGACTTCGATCTTGCCCGACTCATACGCGTGGAGATACGCGGTTGTGGCCGATTCCACATGGAGAGCGCCGCCATACACATCTACCGAATCGGATATCGTGTCAGGCTGATTCAGTATAAGCTTGCCGGCGCCCGTCTTCTTCAGTATCCTGTCGCTGCAGCTGACGCTCGACTCGATTGTCGCCACAGCGCCTTCGGCCACATCGATCACGGAATCGGCTGTCACCGAAATCCCGTTCACCGCCTTGGCGCGGGCCGTCGCATTGAAAGCGAGAGTTCCGCCGGCGAGAGTGAGTTTAGAGCCGGACGAGGAGAAGTCGATTCCGTCCGCGCCAACCTCGACAATCCCTTTCGGGAGGATGGAGAGATTGGCTGTTGTGCTGCGCTCCGCTCCATTGTAAAGGCCGAGGGTCTTGATCTTCGCCTCGCCTTCGCCTCCTCCGACGGAGACGTTGGACGCTCCATCCCAAGAGAGGCGAATCCATGCCCCCTCGGCGAGAATGGAGCCGCCTGTCATCGCATAGGAAAGCTTCCCGGGCCAATGGGCGAAGAGGCACGAGCAGTTGTTGCCGGAGCTGCCGGTGACGTTGGAAGTACCAGTTACCGTGACAGTTCCGCCCGTCTGCGTGATATTGCAGTCTCCCTTGCCGTTGCCCGGTCGGAAAGTCGATACTGACGCCGTAAAGCCGTCCTGGATGATGAAGTTCTGCTCGGGGGAATCAGAGCCTCCGCCTATTGAAAGATCCGTTCCGGAGTAGGGCCTCGCGACAGCAACGGTGCAGGGCGTCGCGGTCGTCATGTAAGGGAAGCTAGCCATGGCCGTCGATCCTGCATAGCGGAGAATGGAGGAGGAGGCCTGAGGCGATATCGCGGCCGATATCGAATCGATATCCTGGAGCGTAAGCGTCGAATCGGCAGGAATCACAGCGGTTCCCGTCACATTCGCACCATTGGAGAGGACCGTATCAGCGCCCGCGACAAGAGTCGGGACTGAGAAGCCCGAAATCGTGCCGGTCGCACTTATTGCCGAGAAGTCCATCTCGGAGATGGATGCGCTCGAGGCGTCCGTCGCATGAACAGTAAGAGGCTTGTCGCCGAAAGCCGCGAGCGATTTCGCGGTGACGGAATTGAAAGTGACCGTTGCCGCGCCTGTCGTATTGGTAAGCTCGATGGTGGAAAGGATGTTGTCGACCCAATCGACGTCAGCCTCAAGATTGGAATCGGTCGGCCATGTCGCATTACCGAGGACATTCGCATGGCGGCTCGAAAGAGTTGCGTATTCGACTTCTCCTGCCTTGGAAAGATAGACGAGTCCGTCGGAAGAAGGCGTCGTGACGAGTCCCGAAACGGAAATCGCAGTCCCAGCGGAATCCACGAGCGTGACGCGATTCGTGAAAGCGCCAGCACCGGCCGAGCCTGGCGTGAAAGCGCAGAGGGCTACAGGCGTCGAGCTTGCGCCGGAAATCGCCGCCTGGGTGGTCACGAGCTTCAGATTAGCGCCGGAATCGAGCGAAACCGTGATGTTCGTAGAAGCGGGAATCACCATCGTTCCGCCCTTTACGCTCACGACGGCATTGGAGAGGGCCGTCTCGCTAGCGATAGTAAGAGTCCCTTCGCCGGTCTTTGTGAGAGTCTTTCCGGAGGAAGCGATTTCGGCCGTCACGTCGAGCGATGCACCCGAGGCGACATCGAAGGACACATCCCCGGAGTACGCATATGAAGAGGACGTGCTCTCTATCGTCGAACTGCCGCCTGTCGCGGATATGGGCCAAGTGAAGCCCGAGTCTCCGAGCTGGACGTTAGCATAGTCGAGGACGAGCGAGGAATCGTTGAGCTCGAGTCCGCGCGAGACGATGGCAGTGTCCCAGCGAGGACCGTTGCGCACGACTATATTCGCGTTTTTCGCCGAAATCGCATTCGCTGCCCCAGCCTGACCCCGCAGGAAGCCCGAGTTCTCGATATTGAGAGTGCTGTTCTCTAGCGCTACGGTCGCATCGGACGCAAGGCGCATCGTCGAATTGTCGAGCTTGGTGCGGACGGTATTCGTGTAGACATTGCGCTTCGTCGCGTCGTCGCCGCAGAAGCTGAGCTTCGCAGGCGTTACAGCATGATAAGAGAAGTCGAGAGTTGTATTTCCGCCGGTCGACTGTATTTCGCCGACATTGGAGAACTTGGTGCCGAAATAGCGCTTTTCGTTACCCGGGAGCATTATGATGCCCTTGTTGGACCCGACGAATTCTATTCCGTCGCGTCCCGCGCCGCCTTCAGAACTCCAGGAGAGGTACGTGGCATTGGTTATCGAAGTCAGGACTGTAGAGCGGAAACGGCCACCTGAAATCGCCACACCCATAGGAGCCTCAAGGCGTAGTTCGGTCGCGGCGAAATTGCCGTCGACTGTGTACTGAGCGATTGCGGTGTCCGATTTCGCATAGACTCTGCGCGAAATGTCGAATCCCGCATCGGAGAACTCGGTCGAGTTCTTGGAGATTATCGGGGACGATATGCAGGACGTCCAGTTTGTGCTCGCAGCGGACCACTTCCCGTCACCCGCCGCGCCGGTCCAGAAGCGGTCGCGCTGAGGCGTAAGCTTGATGAAGGGGTCGCCGCAGCCGAGGACCTCGGTAAGGCAGATGCTGGCGGAACTGCCATCGTTCATGTCGGAGCACGACTGCCGCGCTTTTAGGAGAGCCGTTCCGGCGGGATACTCCACGCCATCCACAACGCCATAGGCATAACGGCAAATCTGATAGTCGACACGGGGGGAAAACCAGTTCACGCTTCCGCCCGTAAGGCCCATTCGCGTATTGTTGAACGAAGCTACGCATCCTCCCAAGGGCGCCATAACTCCAGCCTGCGCCGCGCAGCGGACGTATGCTTCGCCGCTCTTCGTGTCGCAGTCAAGACGTCCGGTGAGGCACGGATTTGACGCAAAGCAGAGCTTGTGGACGGAAGTCTGCTTCCAGAGGTTCTCGGTATAGTAGCTTACATCGTCCACGCCACCTGGAATGCCGTGCGCATCGACATAGTACACATCGCCGTTGTTCGCAATCGCATCGGAGTATTTGAGGAACTTGTCGTTGTATTTGAGCGTCCCGAGCTTATTCAAAATCTCTTGAGGATAACCAGGATATTTCTCCCACGCTTTGTGCACGGATTCATCGTTCTTCATGTCGCCGGCGATGACATACGACTCCTTGGGCGCACGGTATCTGTAGAAGATGTTGTAGGCGACGAGACGAGGATCGCTTTCGACGTCGAGCGTTTCGTCAGGATGTTCGCGGTCGAACATGTTGTACTGCTCGTCGAAGAACTCGCGCTCGCTGATTATCTTGTCCTCGGTCGACCCGTGGTTGTATGTGTAGAGGACTACGCCCATCCCTCCGACAATCATGTTCTTTCCGCGCCCGTCGAAATTCTCGCCCTGCCCTTCCGTGCGGCGGAGCTTGTCGATGAGGCCGGCCATCAGCTGCTCGGCGGTGTATGACGTCTGGGTGCCTTTCGCTGGATCTGTTATGCACTTCAGGCTCTCTGCGAACGGAATTCGCATCACGACAAGGTCCGCAGCCCAGTCCATGCCGGTAGTGTTGAGCGCAGTGTTCCACGCCGTGCTCCCTTCCGACCCCGTTCCGCAGTAGACTCCGTCGCCCTGATAGTCCCAGACCTCGGCTCCATCAAGCTTGTCCATGCAGGCGAAGTACATGTCCGAGGGCGCGACAGGGCAGTTGTCGGTTGCGGTGTTGTTCGTGTTCCTGACGTATCTGATCGGAATCTGGTTCGTCGTGTTGAGCTCCGCATTCATTATGGGGCAAGACGCGCCGAGGATGATGTGGGAAGTTCCTGTAGAGTAGACGGACTCGATGTACTTGTGGATAGCGAGAGCATGGTCGGGGACCCAGCTGCCGCCTGGCAGAACCGTCGTTTTCGCGAGCGCGTCTGCGTATTCCGCATATATTTCGTCAGTATTCTTGATTGCGAAGGAGTAGTCCGTCGTCGATTCGCGGTACGCCTTGTACTGCTCCCAGACGTTGGTGAAGGCGGGGGGAGAGATGATTATCACATCGGCGACTTTGGTCGACTGCGTCGTGGACATGGTCGACACTTGCATGCCGACCGGTTCGTCCGTTTCCACGACATTCTCGCCCGAAAGCGCGAGCGCCTTCAGCGAGGGGGCGATATTTTTGGCAGAGGTCGAACTTGTCGACATCGTCGACATCGCCGCGCGCCAGTTGAAGCGGAGGGAAAGAGCTGTCGCGCGCTCGATCACATCGCCTTCACGCGTATAGCGGTACGGGAAGACCTTGACCGGCAGAAACCTCACTCCCGAGGCGATTTTCTCCTCCATTACCTCGTACACTGCCGTATGGTCCACATATAGCGAATCATCCGCAACAGTCTGAAACGGTTCGGCGCCGGCGACATGGGGCTCGGCGATCGGGTTCGGCCTTTTCCCGGCGGAAACGGTCTCGTATGCGCTTGTCACGACCTCGGCCCCGGAGAAAGCATAGCCATCGGGGATGCGAAGGTCGAGAATCTTGTACGGAATGTCGGGCCCTCCGGCAGGTGCGCACGGATGAATGAGCGACGAATCGTCGAATCCTCCGTCAGGAAGTTTCCATGTCGAAACGGCAGCCTGAGCGGCGAATGCCGTCAGCGCCAGACACACCATGCCCGATTTTCTTGCAAACATCGACTTATCTCCCGTTTCACGCCGGCCGAGGCCCCCCGGCTTCTCTTTCGGCGATTCGTGGTATTATACCATATCGGACGGCCGATGCGCTAGTGGCGAAAATCAAAGAATGCGGATCCGGACTTTCCTCCGACCCCATTGGCGGGCCTCTTCGTGGGTCGGGAACCAAAGATCGATGTGATCACCCTTGATCGCTCCGCCGACATCTTCCACAACGCCCTCTCCATACCCCGGAACCTCCAGGCGCGTGCCGAATTTGAAGAGTTTTGGGTCCGCCGCGATCGTCCCGCGGTGAGCCGTCGTCCCGGAGCACGTCCTTCCCACGATTTTGGGCTTGCCCTTCATCTTTCCGTAGGAGTACACGGCCTTGCCCTGGGCATTCGTCGTCCAGCTGCAGCAGATGCCGCAATTGCAATACCCTGTCGCAAGGATGTCCATTTCATCCGCGCCGGGGGGAGGAAGTGGCGGAGGGAAGTAGCGGCGCCTTATTTCACGCACCGCCAGAACGGCAAGAACAAGAAACAGCGCCACTGCGACAGGCAGCAGAAAATCAATCGGATTGCGTTTTTTGCGCTTTTTCATTCGACAGCAAAGCGTGAGGCCATTTCCCTGCCTGCGACCTCTGCACGCCATCCCGAGGCGAGGGGATTCGTCTCGTCCTCGGCGTCATCCACAAACGCCGTGACAGTCGCGCGGCTCGCTATGAGTCCGGGATCGATGCGGATCGCGTCCGCCTTGGCGCGAAGCCACGCAAGCGCCTCGTCAGCCGCTTCCTGCACCTCGCGGATGTAATGGGGGCGGGGATTCGACGGACACTCCTCCTCGGGAAGAGCCATTGCGGACGCAATCGATTTCGAGTATTTCGCCCTTGCGACATCGCCGAGCGATCCGCGGAGGCGATGAGCCAGATGGGAGACGCGCTTTTCCAGGGCCATGCGCACGAGCGACGGATCGTCCCCCGCCCATGTCCTCGGAATGTTCCACTCCCTGGCAAGCTCCTCGCGCAGCGCGGCCACGGACCTCAATACGGCAAAAGCGCGTGAATCCAGCTTGGCGCGGCCTGTTTTGATGCGTTTCCACGCTTCTTGCGGGCAGGCATCGGCATAAAGCGACGGATCGTCGTACTTGGCGAGATCCTCCTCGAGCCATGCGCGCGTTCCGGCGGCATCGCAGCGTTTCAGAAGTTCATCCATCAGAGCCGGAAGATACCTTACGTCATCCAGCGCATACTCTATCTGGGCGGCGGTCAGCGGACGCCTCATCCAGTCCGTAAGCGTCTCCGTTTTCGGAAGCCCCACCCCTATCGCATCGAAAAGGAGCTTTTGAAGTCCGATGCCGCCGGGGAAACCTGCAAAAGCGGCGGCCAGCTGCGTATCGAAAACGTTGACGGGATAGGCGCCCGTGTAGTGCCTCAGGTGGGTAAGATCCTGCCGCGCGTCATGAAGTATCTTGACGACCGACGCATCGGCGAGGATCTCGCCAAGCGCCGACGGGGCGAAGCCTGCCAGGCAGTCTATCGCGGCGGCCGATCCTCGCGTTCCCGCCTGGACGAGACCAAGCTGCGGACGGTATGTCGAGCGCCAGACGAATTCCGTGTCGAGAGACAGCAGCCCCTCCTCCTTCGCCTTCGCGCAGATTGCGGCGAGATCCGCCGCGGTCCTGATCATTCCGTCCGTCATCCGATTTCCGGAAGTTTTGCGAAGGCTTTTTCGAGATCTTCGTCGGTCGGGATGAAATCGCCCATCGTATGATCGTTGAACGACTGATAGGCCGTCATGTCGAAGTAGCCTGTTCCGGTAAGCCCGAAAAGTATGGTCTCGCTCTTTCCGGCCTCGCGGCACTTTATCGCCTCGTCTATCGCCGCGCGTATGGCGTGGCTCGACTCCGGCGCCGGAAGTATGCCCTCGGTGCGCGCGAAATACTGGGCCGCGGAAAACACGTCCGTCTGCCTGACCGACACCGCCTCCATGAGCTTCTGGTCGTAGAGCTCGGAAAGTATGGGGCTCATTCCGTGGTAGCGCAGACCTCCCGCATGGCTTGCGGAGGGAATGTAGTCCGCACCGAGCGTGTACATCTTGGCGAGCGGGCATATCCGCCCCGTGTCGCAGTAATCGTATGCGTAGCGGCCGCGCGTGAGCGAGGGGCAGCTTGCCGGTTCGACGGCGACAAAACGGTAATCGGCCTCGCCGCGCAGCTTTTCGCCCATGAACGGAGAGATCAGCCCGCCGAGATTGGATCCGCCGCCTGCGCACCCGATTATGACATCAGGCTTGACGCCCAGCTTCTTGAAGGCGATGGAGGCTTCGAGTCCGATGATGGACTGGTGCAGGAGAACCTGGTTGAGCACGGACCCCAGCACATAGCGGTAGCCGGGCGTCGTGACCGCCGCTTCGACGGCTTCCGATATCGCGCAGCCGAGCGAGCCGGTCGTACCGGGATGCTCCTGGTTGATCTTCTGCCCGATCTGCGTCGTCATGGAGGGGGATGGCGTCACGTCCGCCCCGTACGTGCGCATGACTTCACGGCGGAAAGGCTTCTGCTCATAGGAGCACTTGACCATGAATACGCGGCAGTCGAGACCGAAAAACGCGCAAGCCATCGAAAGAGCGGTACCCCACTGTCCGGCGCCGGTCTCGGTCGTGACGCCCTTAAGTCCCTGCGCCTTCGCGTAGTAGGCCTGGGCTATGGCGCTGTTGAGCTTGTGCGAGCCGGATGTGTTGTTGCCCTCGAACTTGTAGAATATCTTCGCAGGCGTCCCGAGCGCCTTCTCCAGAAAGTACGCGCGGATCAGCGGCGAGGGGCGGAACATCCTGTAGAAGTCGACCACGGGCCGGGGCATCGGGATGAACGCCGTCGTGTCGTCCAGCTCCTGCTTGACGAGATCCGAGCAGAACACAGGCTCGAGGTCTGCAGCGGTGCACGGCTTGCCCGTCGATGCATTCAGAAGCGGCGCCGGCTTCTTTTTCATGTCCGCCCTTACGTTGTACCACGATGTGGGGACCTCGTTTTCGTTCAGATACGTTTTGTACGGAACTTCCATTCTTGCAGATTCTCCTTCTCTGAAAACATAGTATACCAAATATATCAGCGCTGCGGTTGACCGGATGAAAGTATTTTGAAGGCGTTTGCCGTCGTAATGCGCGCGAAATCCTCAAGCCGGGTCTTCCTCAGTCCGGCGAGAAATCTTGCCGTATGCACGAGAAACGCCGGTTCGTTGGGATTCCCGCGCATCGGCACCGGAGCGAGGAACGGAGAATCCGTCTCGATGAGAATGCGGTCGTCCGGCACTGTCAGGGCGGACTCGCGCACGTTGTCCGCAGCCCTGAACGTGACTATGCCCGAGATCGAAACGTAAAAGCCGAGATCGAGAAGATCGCGGGCGAAGGCGGGCGTTCCGGTGAAGCAGTGTATTATGCCGCGCGAAGGTATCTCGCGGAGAAGTCCAAGCGTGTCGGAATCGGCGTCGCGCGTATGGATGACGACGGGAAGGTTTTTGTCGCGGGCAAGCTCGAGCTGCCGCGCGAAAAGGTCCATCTGCGACAGACGCGTACCGGGGGAATAATGATAGTCGAGACCAATCTCCCCAACCGCCGCGACTCCGGAATAGTCCAGCGGAGGCAGCTCCTTCCCGGCCTGGTCGCGATCCCATCCTATCGCGCGGAACGCGAAGCCTTCGGTGCCTCGGTTCAGAGGCCCGCTGCCTCCCACGGCCATTATGTGGGCCACGCCCGCCTCGCGGGCGCGGGCCACGGCGGACGCAGTCTCCTCCGGCGTGCCTTCGAAATGTGCATGGGTATCGAACAGCTCAGGTGTTTCCATGCCCATAGTATACCATAAACGGACGCATCGCACCCCGTCTTTGCGCAAGCAGTGACCATGGAGATATGATATAATATGCGGTGCATGAGAAAAGCATGGAGCATCCTCCCTGAAGAGTGGAAACCGATTCTGGCGGAACACGGGCTCAGGCCCTTCCGCGCAGACCAGATTCTCCACGCCCTATACAGGGAATGGATAACCGATTGGGACCAGGCGACAACCCTTCCGAAAGATTTCAGGGAGACTCTCAAAAAGGAGTTTCCCCTGACATCCGCGGAGACTCTCGACGTCTCGTCTTCTGCCGACGGCACGAAAAAGCTCCTTCTCGGATTCGACGACGGAGAAGCCGTCGAGACGGTGCTCATACCTGCCACGGGACGCTTCACCCAGTGCATATCCACCCAGGTAGGATGCGCCATGGGATGCGCCTTCTGCGCGAGCGGCGCAAAAGGAGTCGTGAGGTCGCTCACCGCCGATGAAATCGTCGCCGAATATCTCGCCGGACGCCGCGAGGGCGAGATAACCAACATCGTCGTAATGGGGATGGGCGAGCCGTTCATGAACTATGACGAGACCCTGCGCGCGCTGAAGCTCATAAACGCCGGCAAGGGACCCAATCTCGGCGCCCGGCACATAACTCTTTCGACATGCGGCGTCGTGCCGGGGTTCGCGCGACTCGCCTCGGAAGGCATGCAGTTCGAGCTTTCCGTCTCGCTGCACGCCCCGAACGACGAACTCAGGTCGCAGCTGATGCCGGTGAACAGGCGCTGGCCGATCGACGAACTTCTTGAAGCGTGCGCAGACTACACGAGAGCCACGAAACGCATAATAACCTTCGAGTACACCGTCATAAAGGGGGTGAACGACTCGCGCGCATGCGCAGAAGAGCTTGCGCGGCAGGTGAAGCGCGTGCCGATGGCGAAAGTCAACCTGATTCCGCTTTCGCCCGTATCGCACAGACCCGACTTCAAGACGCCCGACGAGCAGACACTCATGATGTTTCTCGACGTTCTCATGAAAAACCGCGTCCAGACTATGCTGCGGCGCAGCCGCGGAAAGGATGCGGACGCTGCATGCGGTCAGCTGCGGCTCAGGAGGATAGGTGGTTAAAAGCGGCATAACCAGGGATGAAATAATCGCATGGGGAGGGCCGACAGTCTTCAACCAGGCGCTGGCGCTCTGCAACTCGGGCGATGTGAGGGACGTCAAATACGACGACGAGACGGTCTCCATAAGCGGAAAGATAGAGCGTCCCGACGGATGGGCCATGCCCGTTTCGCTCACGCTCAAGGAAAGGGGACGCATCGAGTCGCACTGCCCTTGCTACGACAACCAGAAGTACGGCAGGGTCTGCCCCCACGTCGTCGCGATCGGCATAGCGCTTTCGGTGATGGAAGACAATGCCGCGCAAGAGGAAAAGGAGGAATGCGGCGGCGAGGACGGGCGGGAAGAGGAGTGCGGAGAGGCTCGCGAAACCCCTCCCGACGCCATAGAGGTGCCGGCGAAGCCATCGTTCTACGCCTACGTCTCCGGTTCCCGCGCATCGCTCTCCATCGCGCTCGACGCATGGTACGGCGACATGGATTTCCCCGCTTGCTCGATCCAGCCTCCCGACCTCGTCTCGCTTCCCGATCCGGACGATCCCCTCGTCCGGCGCGTGCGCTCGATCGACGCCGAGCGCGAGGCCGTCGCCTCGCTCGGGAAATGGGGCTTCGAGCCGGGCTACAGGGAAGGCGACCTCAAGCTCTACGTCACCGACCCGCAGAAGGTGCTGAACTTCCTCGGCGCGGGCATTCCGGAACTGAGGCGCCGAGGATGGAAAGTGGACTACTCCGAGCGCCTCGAAAAGCTTACGGACACTTTTTCGGCCGTCGTGCCGGTAGTGCGCATAAAGGACGCGCCGCAAGGAGACTTCGACGTCCAATACTCCTTCGAAACGACCTCGGGAGGCGAAATATCGCCGGTCGAGATTCAGGCCGCGCTGAATCGCGGCGACGGATACATCCTCAAGGACGGCACCGTCGCGCTTCTGGACAACAAGGCGATCGAAACGATGCACGGCGTCTTCCGCGACTGCGCAACGACACAGGGCGGCGCGCCGGCGGGGTGGTTCAGGGTCAGGTCCGTCCACGCGCCGTACGTCAAAAGCTCGCTCGACGCCATAGGCGATGTACTCGATCTGGACGACACCGAAGCCGCGCAATGGCGCGAAACGGCAAGTGCGCGGAACCGGGAGAGCGACGCCAAGTTCGAGCCCGTGGCGCTGGGGGATCTCGACAAGGTTCTGCGTCCATACCAGAAGCAGGGCGTGTACTGGATGAAGTTTCTCGAACGCGCGGGGCTTTCGGGACTGCTTGCGGACGAGATGGGCCTCGGGAAGACGCTCCAGACCCTTACATGGCTGTCGCTTCCGCAAAAACCGAAGCTACCCAACCTCATCGTCTGCCCGACTTCCCTGGTTCGCAACTGGGAGGCGGAGGCGCACAAGTTCACGCCGAAGATGAAGGTCCTCGTCATATCCGGCCCAGACCGCGCCAACCTCTTCCCTGCGATGGATTCGGCCGATCTCGTCGTCACCTCGTATGCGCTTCTGCAGAGGGACTTCGAAGACGCGTATTTCGGACGCGACTTCGGCGCCGTCGTGCTCGACGAGGCCCAGCACATCAAGAACCGCACCACGAAGAACGCCAAGGCCGTCAAACTGCTGAGGTCGGAAAGACGCCTCGTCCTTACCGGAACGCCCGTGGAGAATTCGGTGGCTGACGTCTGGAGCATTTTCGACTTCCTCATGCCGGACTACCTCGGAGACTACGAATCCTTCAAGCTCGGGTACGAGCAGCCGATCGCCGATGGAGGTTCTGCCGCCGAAGACGCCCTTTCCAGGCTCAAGCGCAAACTCCACCCGTTCATACTCAGGCGCGTCAAGAAATCGGTCGCGAAGGATCTCCCCGACAAGATCATCAAAGTCTCGTACTGCCCGATGGACGAGGATTCGCAGCGCGAATACAACGAAGCTCTGCAGAAGACGCGGCGCCAGGCCGGGGACCTGATGCGTGCGAAGGGCTTCAGCAAATCGAAGTTCGAACTGCTCGCGCTTCTCATGAAGCTGAGGCAGGTCGCGTCTCTCGGCAAGCTGCCGGCTTTCATGGAGCAGCTTGCGTCCGCAATCGAGGGCGGCCACAAAATACTCGTATTCTCCCAGTTCGTGAAGATGCTTCAGATAATCGCCGCGGAGCTTCAGGAGGAGGGGATACCCTTCTGCTATCTGGACGGCTCCACGAAAGACCGTCTCGGAGAATGCAACCGCTTCAACCGCGACCCGAAAATACCCGTCTTCCTGATCTCCCTCATGGCGGGAGGAACAGGCCTCAACCTTACAGGGGCCGACATGGTCATACATTACGACCCATGGTGGAACCCCGCCGTCGAAGACCAGGCGACGGACCGCGCGCACCGGATAGGGCAGAAAAAGAAGGTGTACGTAATGAAGATGATCGCTTCGGGATCTGTCGAGGAGAAGGTTCTCGCCCTCCAGCGCAGAAAACAGGCCGTAATAGCCGCGACAGTGGGCACCACGGACGCCGCAGTGATGGAAAAACTCACGGTCGACGACCTCAACGCCCTTCTTTCCTGAGACCTGGGGGACGGGCGCCTGCGCAAAAAAAGAGACGGAAGCGCATTATGCGCCTCCGTCCTTCCACCCTGACGGGGTTGGGCTCTTACTTCGCCGGCGCGGAGCCGTCGTCACCATAGCCCTTGGACTTCAGATAGTCGACAACCTTGCCGACCGTCGTGAGCTTCTCGGCATCCTCCTCGGGGATCGCCGCGCCGAATTCCTCTTCGAAAGCCATGATGAGCTCGACAGAGTCGAGCGAATCGGCGCCGAGGTCGTCGATGAACGAAGCCTCCGGCGTAACCTGCTCGGCGTTGACGCCAAGCTGCTCGACAATGATGTCTCTCACGCGATCTTCAAGCTTACCAGCCATTTTCAATATCTCCTTTTTGTTGGTGTGCGTATATTGTACTATATTTTTTCGCGGAGCGCAAGGGGGGTCAGCCTATCATTCCGCCGTTTACGGAAATGACCTGCCCTGTCACGTAGGCGGACTCGTCGCCCGCCAGCCAGGCCACGGCCTTGGCTATGTCTTCGACCTTTCCGAAGCGCTTCAGGGGGATTGTATCCATGTAAGCCTTCTTGACATCCTCGGGAAGAACGTCCGTCATCTTGGACTCGATGAACCCGGGAGCCACGGCGTTGCAGCGGACGTTTCTGGAGCCGAGCTCCTTGGCCGTCGTCTTCGTGAGGGCGATGACTCCGCCCTTTGATGCCGTGTAGTTGGCCTGTCCGGCGTTGCCCATGATGCCGACGACCGAGGCGATGTTGATGATCGACCCGCCGAGCTGGGTTCCGTCGGCCGCCTTGTTCTTCATCATAGGCCTCGCCACCGCGCGCGTGAAGAGGAACGTGCCCTTCAGATTCACGTCTATCACGGCGTCCCAATCATCGTCGCTCATGCGCATCAGGAGTCCATCCTTTGTGATGCCGGCGTTGTTCACCATGATGTCTATGCGGCCGAAATCGGCAAGCACGGCCTTGACGCACGCATCGACCTCCGCGGAGACCGAGACGTTCACGCCGTATCCCTTGGACTTCACCCCGAGAGCCTCCAGCGCTGCGACCGTCTCGCCGCACCATTCGGCCTTGAGATCGCAGATGGCGACGGACGCTCCGCGCTCCGCGAGCTTTTTCGCTATGGCGGCGCCGATTCCGCGGGCCGCTCCTGTGACTATGGCTACCTTGCCTTCAAGATCCTTCATATTGTTTTTCCTTCCTTCGTTTCGACATCTGTTGTCCCGGATGCGGGGGTGGCGGCGGTCGGCGCAGTGGCTGCGGGCGTCTCCGCTGCCGTCGCAGTGGCTGCGGGCGTCTCCGCTGCCGTCGCAGTGGCTGCGGGCGCAGGGGCTGCCTCGGGCTTTGCCGCCTCGGGAGCTTTCGCTTCGCACGTCTTCCCGGCGCACTGCGCCTGGCAATCGCGGGCCTTGCACTCTTCATGGACCTTCCACACTCGCCATCCGCCGACCGCTATCGCGATGATGACGACGACCGTCGCAAAACAGCGCCAGAAGAGAGGATTGCGCGCGCAGACCGTGAAGACGCGTCCGCGCTTCATCGAGAAGTACATCGGACGGTTTATCGCCCATCCTCCGGCGTTGAGGATCGCCCCGAGATCGCGCTTGCGGAGCTTGAACCATGTGAGGATCACGCTCGGGAGCGAAACGACGAGAATGAGGGCGGCGATCGAGATTGCGATCTGCTTGGGGCTCATGCCGGCGATCATCCCCATGAGCGCGGCCGCGCCGGCGCTGACCATGCCTATTCCGATGCCGACGGCCGCGACGCTCGACGCCATCGCCGCGCTTCCGGCCTGGGCGCTCTGCGAAGTCGCCTCGACCTTGGCCTGCGAGGCGGTCTGCTTCTCGCCGATGAATTTCTTTACCGTCTTGCCGATGCCTTCGCCGAGCTTGCGCCAAGGCGTCCAGAATGCCTCGAGAAGCGAAACCTGGCTCTCGACGACCTTTGTGACGACCGCATCCCAATCCTTGCCGTCGCGATCGTAGAACACGCCGTTCCTTCCGGCGTAGAGCTGGGCGACGGGGCCCGCGGTGACTACGGCGCACACCGACCTCTCGGCCTTCTCCGACGGGCGCGTGAGCTTCAGATACAGTACGCAGCAGTTGGACCTTCCGGAAAGTGCGCTGTGCGCGGCTTCGCTGTCCACATGGAAGCAGAGATGTATCTCCTTCGCGTCGATCCGCAGCGTACCGGTCTGAAATGTCGCGATGTCGCCGTAAAGATGGCGCATGTTCACGTAGTTCTCGAGGAATTCGAGAAGATGGAGCTTGTAGCGCAGAACCCTCTCCTCCTCGACGAGCTCGGCCTTCTTGCCCGCGTTGACCACAGGCTTGGCCGCGAGCCACGCGCGATAGGGGGCGAAAGCCGCCTTGATCTTCTTCCAGCCGACGCGGTCGATCGACTCCGTCGCCTCGCCGAGGATCGGCTTTGCGCACGCTTCGGCGAACGCCATGACCGCTTCGAGGTGTTTGGGGTTGAGATGGTCCCTGAGGGGCAGCGAGACATCCGGCGCCTCCGTCACGAGAGGCATGTCCTCGGGCGGGGCGAAGAACGCGTCCACGATCCCCTCGACCGCGGAAAGCGCAGCCTCTCCCGCGGCCGTCCTGTCGCCGAGCACTGCGACCTCGGGCTTCTTGCCCTCCGCCTCCCAGTCCGCAAGAGCCTTCGCGTCGGCCTTGCCGGGGGGCAGCGCCGCGACGTCGGCCTGGCGCGCGAGGACGTCCGCCAGCTTCTTCTCATCCTCTTCCGTCGGGTGGAAAAGACTGTCGAGATCCACGTTTTTCGCTTTCAGGAAGTCGATCGCCGCAATAACCTCGGGCGTGCGGATTCTTCCGTCCCCGTCGGAATCGAGCAGCTCGAGCGTGCGCCCGTCGAAGCGGACCCCTTTGACCGGCATGGAAATCGCCGACCAGTTCTTCTTGTCGAGTTCCGCGAGATGGGCTATGTCCTCGCCGTTTTCGAGAATCACCTGGGCCATGCGGCCTTCACGGCGCCACTTCCAATTATATCCTTCCATAACAATCTCCTTTTGGGTGGAATTGAAATATTATATCACATTCCGCGCTCCATGTCGCGGCGCATCGCCTTGTTTTTCAGCGTCTCGCGCTTGTCGTGCAGCGCCTTTCCGCGGCAGATGCCGAGCGCCACCTTTATGCGCCCGCGCGCAAGATACACCTTGAGGGGGATGAGCGTGAGGCCCTTCGCCTCCGTCTTGAGCCTAAGGTCCGCCACCTCCTTGGCGTGGACGAGGAGTTTCCTCATCGATTTCGGCTCGTGGTTGAAGCGGTTGCCGAACCTGTAGGCGGCGATATCGGCCCCGACGAGCCAAAGCTCGCCCTTGAGCACGGCTCCATATGAGCCCGAAAGCGAAATTTCGCCGTGACGGATCGATTTGACCTCCGTCCCGGTCAACTGAATACCGCACTCGACAGTGTCAAGTACGGTATAGTCGTGTCTCGCCTTTCTGTTTTCGGCGAAGACGGGATTGAATTTCGCTTCCTTCGCCACTTCAGTCCGCAAAGAGCGAATTGACGTTCACGTGCTTCTGGGACCACTTCGTCTTGGCGTCTTCGGCCTTGGCGATGGAGTCGAAGTCGATTTCGGCGATGAGCTTGCCTTCCGCGACCTCCCTGAGGGCGATGTCGCACTTGTCCTCGTCGAGGGACGTCGGCCGCACCAGCGGTTTCGCGCCGTTGATGAGCTCGCGCTCGCGCTTGGATATGAGATTCACGAGCACCGGCGTGGAGGGTACCTTTTCGTGGGCCTTTTTCAGAAGTTCGCTGTTCATTTCGCTCTTTTCTCCGTTTGAAGTGATATATTATACTAAATTTTGCGGTAGGCTTCAACCAGCTCGGCGTACTTGGGCGAATCGACGAATCCGCAAGGTTTGAACTCGGGGCAGAATCCGCGGTAGACGCATTCCGGAACGCAGCACGCGGCGAGCTCCGGCTCGACCTTCGCTATCTCGTCCACAACGAGCTTCCACGCCGCGCGAGTTTCGGGGCTCGCCTGTCCGCAGAGCCTTCTCCTGGATATGAACATTATGGCCTGCGCATTGGCGAAGCACTCGTGCACCACGGGGGCGTCCTGCCGAGCGCCGGTCCTGTCGGACCCGGTGCGGTCTGTCCTCTGCGTCGAGACGAAGTGCTCTATGCCGTATTTGTGGCGGACGAAATGGACGCTCACCCAGTACGGAAGATCGTCCCACTTCCAGTTGAAGCAAAGCTTGCGGATGGGCGAGTGCTCCGCGAGGAGAATGCGCTTCTTCCACCCGGGGGAAGGCTCTTTGGTCCCTTCGTCCCTGCGTATCGTGGTGCGCGCGGCGTCGGCCACCTCGCGCCACGTCCCCTTCACCTTCATGAACCGTATTTTCGCCATATCCGTTCGTCCTCCTGAAAGCGCAGCGTCATGAAACCGCGATCAGCGGTAGGCGCGCCGGCGCTCCTCCTCCGCCCGCACGAGTTCATGGAAGAAATCGCCGGCGAGATCCAGCACATCGTTGGTCCCGGCGGAGATTTCGGCAGTGACGGTGAAGCCGTCTCTGTCCACGACGAGAGCGTTGCGCAGAAGCGCCGCCGCGCGAGGGAGGAATTTCTTGGCCAATTCCCTGTCGACGCTGCGTCCGCCGTATCCGAAAATCTCCCCGCGCGCCATCCGCGCCAGATCGGACTTCCCGGCTCCCACGGCATTCATCGCCGCGCATCCGAGACGCTCGGCGAACGCGATGCACACGAATGCGCTCTCCACGACCCTGGCGAACTGCTGAGAGCCCGCGTCGAGCGAAAGTTTGAGTCCGAGCTTTTCGCGCCCCGCCTTGACGTCGAGCGTGACGCATCCGACGGCCTTGACCATGTCGGCAAGCTCCCTGTCGCCGAAATCGCCGAGAAGATCCCCCACCTTTCCGTCGATATGGAACGCCGAAAGCGCCGGCATCAGCTTGGCGGTCCGGATCCGTGCGACAGTGCCGCGCTCCAGGTCGCAAAGAGAGCCGAAGGCGCCGGCATCCGACCTGCCATCGCGCGCATACCGCCTCACGAGACCGCTGAGCGTCGAGAAATCGTCAGACGCGACCACATACTTCCCGTCCACGAAAACGCAGTATGCGGCGATCTCTCCGAAACGTCCGGAAAGAGCGGGGAAACCTTCGACATTCCCGTAGTCCTGCAGCCGGAGCTCTTGCCTTATGCGATCTTTCAGCGTCATCCCGCCTACCGTCCTGTCGCAGTCGCAGCGGACCGCAAGGGAAAACCTTGGCATGTACGTGTCGACATCGGGATCGCTCGCCGCAAATGCAGCCCAGCGGAATCCGTAGCCCTTGATGTCGCTGTTGTAGAGGGCGAGTATCCTGCGGTACCTCTCGTCGAACTCGTCGGAGATGCGCGAAGGCAGCTTGGCGATCAGCATCTCGGCGAGAGCCGGCGCTTCAGTCTGCACGGCCTCGAGGTCGACATATGCCGCCAGCACGGTATTTTCCGGGATGATCGGCCTGTCGGACGCAACCGCAGGCTTTTCCGCGTATCCCGCTGCAGACAGAAACGCGACGGCAATCGCGCTAAGACATCTCTTCATGTTTTTGCCCTCCTTGATGTTTTCGATGCCATATGGCGCAGCGCGCTTCAGCGCACTACGAAATTGACCATTCTCTTCGGCACGGCGATCACTTTCACGATCGTCTTGCCCTCGAGGAACTTCGCGACGTCGGGATTGGCCTTGGCGGCCTCCTCCATCTCCGCCGCGCTTGCCGCGACGGGAACCTTCACGCGCCCGCGGAGCTTTCCGAGAACCTGCACGGGTATCTCGATCTCATCCTCGACAAGCGCCGCAGGATCGTACGCCGGCCAAGGCTCGTACGCGAGAGTGCCGGAGTGTCCGAGGCTCTCCCAGAGCTCCTCGCCGAGATGCGGCGCGAACGGGGAGAGGCAGAGGACGAACTTCTCGAGACATTCTCTCGGCAGATCCTTCGACCCCTCCGCTTCGTTGATGAACACCATCATCGCGGAAATCGCGGTGTTGAACGCCATGGCTTCGAGGTCTTCGCCGACCTTCTTGACCATGGTCGCGAGGCTCTTCGCCTCGGCCTTGGTCATCGCGCGATCGGCGACCGGCGTCTCGGTGACAAGCCTGTTCGCGCGCTTGAGGAAGCGGTGCACGCCCTCCACGCCTTTGGTGGACCACGGTTTCACGGCCTGCAGGGGCCCCATGAACATCTCGTAGAGCCTGAGCGAATCTGCGCCGTAATCGCGTATCACGTCATCGGGATTGACGACGTTCTTGAGCGATTTGGACATCTTGGCCGGGAATTCGGTCAGCTCCTCCATCTCTCCGCCGTCTTCCGCGCCCCATGGCTTCCCTTCGCGCCACTCCACCTTGTCGGTCGGGATGAGAACGCCGCGCTTCGTCTTGAAGGCGGTTCCCAGAATCATGCCCTGGTTGACGAGGCGCTTAAACGGTTCGGACGTCGGGACGAGCCCGAGATCGAAGAGCACCTTGTGCCAGAATCTCGCATAGAGAAGGTGGAGAACCGCGTGTTCGGCTCCGCCGACGTAGAGATCGACGGGGAGCCACTCTTTGAGCAGCCCGGGGTCGCAGAACGCCTTGTCGTTGTGCGGATCGATATACCTCAGGTAATACCAGCAGCTTCCCGCCCACTGGGGCATCGTGTTCGTCTCGCGCACGCCCTTCTTGCCGGTCTTGGGATCCGTGACGTTCACCCAGTCCGTCGCCTTCGCGAGCGGAGGCTCGCCCGTTCCCGTCGGCTTGTAGTCGTCAAGCTCGGGGAGCGTGAGCGGCAGATCGCCCTCGTCGACGAGGGTCTGCGTCCCGTCCTCCCAATGGATGACCGGGAAAGGCTCTCCCCAGTAGCGCTGGCGCGAGAAGAGCCAGTCGCGCAGCTTGTACTGCGTCTTCGCCTTGCCGACGCCCTTCTCCTCGAGCCACTTTATCATCGCAGGCCTCGCCTCTTCGACGGAGAGTCCGTCGAGGAATCCGGAATTCACCATCACGCCCGTCGCGATGTCGGTGAACGCGGCCTGGCCGGTGTAGGGAACCCTTCCGTCCGCAGACTTTGCTTCGGCAGCTCCCGTCTCCCCGCTCTTTGCGACGACCTGGTATATCGGGAGGTTGAACACCTTGGCGAAATCGAAATCGCGCTCGTCGTGCGCAGGGACGGCCATGATCGCGCCCGTTCCGTAAGTGGCGAGAACGTAGTCCGAAATGAATATCGGAAGCCTGTCGCCGTTGACCGGGTTCACTCCGCAGACGCCTTCGAGCTTTACTCCCGTCTTCTCCTTGTTGAGCTCCGTGCGCTCGAGATCGCTCTTAGACGCCGCCGCCTTCCGGTATTCCCTTGCGGCGTCGGCATTGGATATCAGCCCCGCGGCGAGCCACTTCTCGACGAGCTTGTGCTCGGGGGAGAGAACCATGTAGGTCGCGCCGAAAAGCGTGTCGCAGCGTGTGGTGTAGACGGTGATGACATCATCGGGCATGGCGCCGTCCGCCCCGCAGACGCCGAAATCGACGAGCGCGCCCGTCGACTTGCCTATCCAGTTTCGCTGCATCTCCTTGATGCCCTCGGGCCAGTCGAGATCGTCGAGCCCCTTCAGAAGCTGCTCGGCGTAGTCGGTTATCCTGAGCATCCACTGGCGCATGGGCTTGCGGATCACAGGATGGTTGCCGCGTTCGGACCTCCCGTCGATCACCTCTTCGTTGGCGAGCACCGTCCCCAGCGCCGGACACCAGTTCACGGGCACTTCGGCCACGTAGGCGAGGCCTTTTTTGTAAAGCTGCTCGAAAATCCACTGCGTCCACCTGTAGTAGCCGGGATCGGTGGTGTTTACTTCGCGGTCCCAGTCGTAGGAAAAGCCGAGCGAACGGATCTGTTCGCGGAAGCGGTCCACGTTCTTCTTCGTGGTGACCGCCGGGTGGGTTCCGGTCTCGACGGCATACTGCTCAGCAGGAAGGCCGAACGCATCCCATCCCATCGGATGCAGGACGTTGAAACCCTTCATCCTCTTGTAGCGGCAGAGCATGTCAGTCGCCGTATATCCCTCGGGATGGCCGACGTGCAGTCCGGCGCCCGAAGGATAGGGGAACATGTCAAGGCAGTAGAACTTGGGCTTGCCGCTGTTCTCCGCGGTCCTGAATGTCTTGTTTTCCAGCCAGTACTTCTGCCACTTTTTCTCTATGGCGGAAAAATTGTATTCGCTCATTGCTGCTTGGCGTCCTCGGCGTGTTCGGCGATCGCTTTCTGTATAAGCCCCGACACGTCGTTGGTCGCCGCAGCGACGCCGGCTTTGACGGCGTAGAATATCGCCTTGTGCGTTGAATTGCCGTGCGTTATGATCACGGCTCCTGGAACGCCCAAAAGCGGGGCCCCTCCGTATACCTCGGGGTCCATCTGCTTCTTGAGGGCGCCGAACGCCCCCTTGAGCATGAGTGCGCAGATTTTGCGGAAGAAGCTCTTTTTGAGCTCGGTCTTGAGCCATCCCCCTATCGCATGCGCGACGGACTCCACGGTCTTGAGGACGACATTGCCGACGAACCCGTCGGCCACCGCCACGTCGATCTGCCCGCCGCAGATGTCGTGGCCTTCGATGTTGCCCGCGAAATTGACGCCCTTCAGGTTCTGGATGAGGGGATACGTCTCGTGCGTAAGCTCGTTGCCCTTGCAGTCCTCGGTGCCGATCGAAAGAAGTCCGACCTTCGGCTCCTTGCGCCCTATGACCATGCGCGAATAGACGTTGCCCATCAGGGCGAACTGCGCAAGCCACTCGGGATGGCAGTCCATGTTCGCGCCGGCGTCGAGCAGAAGAATCGGTCTTTCGGGGGATTTCGTCGGAAGCACCATCGCGATCGCGGGACGCTTCACCCCCGGTATGCGCCCGAGATTCAGTATCGCGCTCGTCGCGACCGCGCCGGAATTGCCGGCCGACACGAACACGTCCGCCCGGCCGTCCTTGACGAGCCTCATGGCGACGTTGATCGAGCAGTCCTTCTTCTTGCGGACCGCCTCGACCGGCACTTCGCACATCTCGACCTCGTCGGGCGCATGGACTATCTCGATCAGCCCGCGCGCAATGGCCGACTCGCATTTCTGGCGGCGGTCTTTGGAAAAACCGCGGATGACCTTCCGTATCGCCTCCTCCTGCCCCACCAGGAAGATTTTGACGTCCGGAAGGCCCAGCGCGGCTTCGACCGCGCCTACCACGATCTGCTTCGGGGCGTAGTCGCCCCCCATCGCATCAAGCGCTATCCTCGTCATAGGAGCGGGCCTATTACGGGAAAAACGGGGTTACTCCTCGACTGCGGCGACGACCTTGCGGCCGTTGTAGGTGCCGCACTTGGGGCACGCGCGGTGGGTGCGCTTCGCCGCGCCGCAAACGGGGCACGTCGAGACGGAAGCGAGAATCGGCTTCTCGAGAGAAGCGACGCGCTGACGCTTGCGCATTTTCGAAACGCGGTTCTTGGGACTGGCCATGTTCTGTTCTCCTTGTTCTTTCTCTTTTCTGCAATCACTCCACCTTCAGCCCGTCAAGCGCAGACCACCGGTCGTCACCCTTCGGCTTTTCGGCCTTCTGGGCGAATCCCGGACAGTCCTCGGCGCAAACCGGGTATGTCGGTAAAGCGAGTATTATACACTCTCTTGCGTCTACAGTCAAATCGGCGAACTGGTCTTTTTGGGAAACTTCGACCGACGCCGTGAAGTCGTCAACCTTCACCGTCGTGTCGAAAGTCTCGCCGCATCTGCTGCAGACAAGGTCGAAATCCTGCTCCAGGCGACCCCTCACGAGAAGCTCCGTACCGAAAAGCTGCGCCTTAAGGGAGTAGCGCACCCCTCCGAAGGGCTTGACGAAGGGTTCGTCTAGGTCGACGATATCGGCCTCCCCCTCCAGCGTTTCGCCCTCCGGATCGAGTCTCGCGACGTCGATAAGGAGCTTTTTTTCCGTTTCTTCTGCCATGATGAACTGATATTATACCAAATTTAGGCGCGTCCGTGTAGACGCCGACGACGCAAAAATGAAAGTTTTCGCATGCTCAGCGGGCAAGAGGGGAGATATGCGGACCAAACGGCATCCGCCCGAAATGCGGACCATACACCGAAAGCCCCGTCCCTTCCGCCTCAAGCCTGACCGCAAGCTTTCCGTCTTTAGACTCCGCGACGACCTCTGCGGGGATTTCCGCCTCGACGAGATAGCCGTAGCTGCCCGCATCGCGCAGAACCGGCGCCTCCTCCCTGGCGCGCCCGAACGAAACGAGCGAACGGAAGAATCCCGGTCTTTGCGGACGCTTCTGCGCGAACCACGAAAGGATTCCCCTATGGTCCGCCGGGTCGTCGGGAAGCTCCACCGCCGCCACAAGCGTTCCGTTCGCGTAAACAGACACCTTCCCCCTGTGCGCAGCGGAGGGACACGTCTGCGGACAGCTGTTCGGGTTCTGAGAACGGTCCGCAACCCCTCCGAGCATGTAGGAAATGTCGGAATCGGGCAGATTCGCCGCGCGTATGTCTTTCGCGTCGGTGCGTTTCGCCGACACTTCCGCGCGGAAAACGCACGCTCCCTCGGGCGCGTCGAATTCATACTCGAAGAATCCCGTCCCCGCGCCGCATTGCTTCATTCCGGACATCACCTCGCGCGATCCGAGCGACCATTCCGCCCTCGCGGGCCTGGCGTCTTCCGGTTCTTCCTTTCGCGTCACGAAGCACGTGAAATTCCTCGCGACGGTCTCCCCGTCCGCCAGAAGCTCGAAATTCACCGTTCCGCATGCATCGAAGTCCGGCAGCTTTACCGGAATCTCCGCAAGCCTCCCCTCCTGCCAGGGCGACGCGACCGCCGCGAACCCCTCCGCCGTCACAGGCGCCGTATCGAGGAGCCGCCCTTCCGCGTCGATGAACCTGAGCGAATGGCGAAGCTTGAGCTCCTTCCCCGCGAGGGCGTCCGTCGCGAGGGATATGTCCACCGGCACGCAATACGTCTCGCCCGCGTCGAATTCCCGGCAAAGCTCCACATCCAGCGGAATGTACGCGTCCGCGTGCAAATCGCGCATGTCCATCCCGGGGAAGAGCTCTTTTATGCCGAACTCCTTGGCGGAACGGTCCGCCCGCACGTATCCATTCCACTCGTTGGTCACGTCATGATGCTCGGTGTAGAGCCAGCCTGCGCATTTCATCCGCCTCCGGAACGCATTCATCATCATATGGTAGTCCCAAGTGATGTCGCAGTCTCCCGTAGACCCCGCATACCCCCATACGTTGCCGCATTCAGAGTTGAACATCGGCGCTTCCGTCTGCTCGAAGCCGTCGGCACAGTTCCATCCCGACCCCACGTAGGTGTCGTCGCAAATCCTCTCAAGCGTCTCCTCCCACTTCCATCCCGAAAGATAGCAGTGCCACGTGTTGATGTCCGTGACCGTATGGTCGCCGTTGCATGGCGAGTTGTCCTCGACAAGTCTCGTGGGATCCGTCGCCTTCGCCCGTCTCCACGCCTCCGCGACCCGCGCCTTCGTCGCGTCGCGGTACTTTCCTCCGGTGAAAAGCCCCCATGTCTCGTTGAAGAGAACCCATGCGAAGACGGATGGATGGTTGTAGTCGCGCTCGACCATCGCCTCGAAGCATGCGCGGTGCTCGCGGAAAGCGCTTTCGCATGGCGGACCCCACCAGTTGGGAACGTCGGCCATGACGAGAAGTCCGAGCCGGTCCGCCCAGTACAGCTTCCTCGGACTCTCCGCCTTGATGTGGAACCTTAGTCCGTTCAGCCCCAGCGACTTCGCGAGCTCTATGTCTTTTTTCACGTCTTCATCCGACGGATACGTGTAGAAGCCTCCCGGAAAATATCCCTGATCCAAGGCGAGGCGAAGATACACGGGTTTGCCGTTCAGCGTGACGTAGGCGTGTCCGTTCGGATTCTTGCCCGTCCCGATCTCCCTCATGCCGAAATACGTCCGCACGCAATCGTCGCCCGCCCGCGCGGTCGTTTCATAGAGATACGGACTCTCCAAGCTCCACTCTTTGACGTTCTCCAGCGGAATCACCAGCGTTTTCTCCGTCTCGCCCGGCGCGAATTCCGCCCTTGCCGGCTCATCCCTGTCCTCCGGCTTGAACTCCAGCGAGAAGGAGAGAGCCTTCTTCGCCGGCGAATCGAGGCGGATGCGCGCTTCGACCGACCGTTTCTTCAAAGACGGACTGAACTTCAGGCTTTCGATCCAGTTCTCGCCCCGACCTTCTAGATACACCGTCTGCCAGACTCCGCGAACATTCCCGTAACCCTGCTTTCCGAAAAGCCGCCACCCCGAGGATGCGCCGGACGCAGGCTCGTCCCATACCCTCAGCTCCACGACGGCGCGCGAACCCTTGGCGACAAACGGCGTAAGCTCGACTTCAAAAGGCATGTAGCCTCCTTGATGGCGTCCGGCGAACTTTCCGTCGATGAATACGTCGGTCTGCCAGTCCGAGGCGCCCACGACTAGGAAGGTGCGCGGCGATTTCCAGTCTGCCGGAATCTCCACCTCGCGCCTGTACCAGGCGAAGTCGCCCCCGTCCTCGACGCCGGAAAGCGGCGAGCCCCATCCGAAAGGCACCGTTATCTTCCTGCCGTAACGCTCCGGACGCTTCGGCAGCGATGTCCCTTCGGGATGGCGCTCGAATTCAAAGTCCCACTCCCCGTTGAGCGACAGCCATTCCCCGCGCTCCATGTCGGGGCGCGGATGCTCCGGATGCGGAACCGCACCGGGCGAAAGCGACGCGATGAGCGCCGCGGTCGCGAAAAGGGCCGTCTTCACCATGTCCGTCATGGTGCATATTATACCAATATCGGGGAAAAAAGAAAACCGCCTTTCGGCGGTTGGTGCTCGGGGCGGGACTCGAACCCGCAAGGAGTTACCCACATGCACCTCAAGCATGCGTGTCTGCCAATTTCACCACCCGAGCAGGTGATCGAACGGCTGATAGTATATCATATCAGACCGCGATCGCGCAAGGGGGATTTTGAAAAAATTTACGGCAGCGCAACGCCCACGAGTCTGGACACGAGCTTCCCGTCGGCCTGGCCCTTGAGGCGGGCCATCGTCTCTTTCATGACGCGGCCCATATCCTTCTTCGAAGAAGCGCCCGTCTCGGCGATCACGGCCTTCACGACAGCGGCGACTTCATCCTCGCCGAGCTGCGCGGGAAGATACTTCTTGAGAAGTTCGAGCTCCTTGCGCTCGCCCGCGGCCAGCTCTTCGCGTCCGGCGGCAGTGAACTGGGCGATCGACTCCTCGCGCTGCTTGGCGCCTTTCGCCACCACAGAGAGAACGGCGTCGTCGGTCATCTCCTTGCCGGCGTTGACCGTAAGGTCCTTCGCCTTCGCGATGATTCCGCGTATCGCGTTCACCGCCACCATATCATGTTCCTTCATGGCGTTTTTCATGTCCGCCATGAGCCTATCGTACATTTCAGGCATTTTCGTTTTATCCTTTCGGACGCGTATTATACCACATCCCCGCTTCCGCGCCAAGCGCCGCCGCCAATGCCGCGCCGCTCCCAGGACCCTCAGGCACTTGAGGGTAGACCCTCGGGCACCCAGGGGGTATACCCTCGACCACCCAGGGGGTATACCCTCGGACACCCAGGGGGTATACCCTCGGACGCCAAGGGGGTAGACCCTCAAGTGGTAAGGGGGTATACCCTCAAGTGGTAAGGGGGTATACCCTCAAGTCGATTGCCCAGGGCGCTCCGACGGGATTCATGGCCGTGAGGCCTTGTCGCCGATCTTGGCCTTCATATCGCGCCGGTCGCTTCAACCGCAACAGGGGCAAACTACCCTTGTGGGCATATACCCCCTGCGCAGAGCCTTTCCGCGAAGCCGTTCATGGCGAGGCAATTCGCGCGAAAGGCGTGGGCAGCGGAGCTGTTTCGGCGCATTTCCTGCGAAGAGATCGCCGGCGTATCGGGGA
The DNA here is from genome assembly GCA_024694365.1 of Kiritimatiellia bacterium. Taxonomy (GTDB): domain Bacteria; phylum Verrucomicrobiota; class Kiritimatiellia; order RFP12; family UBA1067; genus UBA1067. Next base: position 1,592 of record JAILJX010000128.1, on the reverse strand, counting down.
ATGCCGAGATTATCGCCATGCGCCCCGCCGCTATTTCGCGGCTGTCTTCGGCTGAAGGGTCGTAGCGCGAAGGCAAAGCGCATGGGAGGAGCTTTATGAACCTCGCGCCAGGCTCGGCCTTCAGCCGGCGCAACAGCTCGCGCTCGCCCGGCGAAATGAAGCCCGACACCGCGACAACTCCATGGCGAGCCTTTTCGACGAGCTCTTCTATGGCAGGCTGATGCTCGGCCACGGTCTTTTTGAGCGTAAGCCTGACGTGATGAAGAAACGGCGAGCCCAATAGCGTGAGATTGCCTATTCCGTCGAAGCGAACGCCGGCGAATTGCGCGAAGCGGCGCGCTTTTATGTCGCGATGGCAGAGAAAGAGATCGGGATGGCGCTTTTTCCAAAGCGCGCGCGCCGGGTTGAGCTTTATGTAGCGGCGTATCGCCTTGAGCTGGCGCGAGTCGAAGGATAGCTCGATATAGGGCGAGCGCTCGAAGAGGGGCGGCGGAAAGCACGGGGGCTCGGCCCCCGTGCTTTCCATCCATCCCTCCACCGCATCAAGCAGCCTATGGGTAAGGTAAAGCGGGCTGGCGATTTTATCGCGCGAGTAGTCGATTATCATGATAAAGTGAAAATGGTCAGGCATTATCACATAATCGCTCAGCGTAACGGCAGGGTTGACCCGGTGAAGCGAACGAAGGGCCGCGGCAACCGCTTCACCCAGCGGCGAGAGCACAGGCCGCTCCCCTTCGCCTGCAAGGCGCGAAAGCGCCTCGCGCCGCCCTGCGACCGCCACAGTCACAAAGAAGAACTGCCTGAAGTTTTTCCCGTAGTTGAGCTTCATAGGCGCTATTATAGCAAATATCGCCCCCAAAAACAAAGCCTACCAACTCCATGGGCAGGGTGCGGGGCCGCCAGAGGCCCCGTGCTTTCAGAAAAACGAAGCCCGCGGAGCAATCCGCGGGCCCGTTTTAGGCACTAGCCTTCAACTAGCCTTTTACTGAGCATTGCTGATCACGACAGCGACCTTGTAGAAGCCGGCGGTCGAGGAGCCGGGCGTGAACGCCGTCTCGCTGCCGTAGGCGTAGGTCTGGGTAGCGTCCGTCGGCCAGTCGGCCGTGAGGCTGCCCTTCTCGTAGACATTGCAGGTCACGGTGTAGCCGGTCGCAGGCTCGTTCGCGAGTGTGACAGTCACCTTGCCGTCAGCAGCGACAGTGATCGTCGCGTCGAGGTCGGCAACCGTTTCCTTCGTCTCATCCCAGAGGCCGAGGGCATACGCCTGAGCGTAGGTGAGCGACGACGTCTCGGACACAGTGCTCGCGAGCGTCTTGCCAGCGGGCAGAGCGTCAACCAGCAGAGCCTCCTTCGCCGCAGCGATCGTGAAGGTGCCATCCGCGCCATTGTTGTAGCCCGCGCTGTGAACCGTGTACCAACCCTCGGAAGGATTGTTCGCCTCGGAGACATAGCCGGTCGCGGGCAGGAAGCTCGTGATCGTTCCTTCGCTGACATTCGCCGGATCGAATCCGTAGAACGAGCCGCCGGTGATGGTGATCGTGCCGCGCTTGCTGTCGAGCATGTTGATCATGCTCGAAGCCGTACCGTTCGTC
>JAILJX010000126.1 GCA_024694365.1 Kiritimatiellia bacterium | reverse complement strand
TCGGTCGTCTCGCTTGGGTCTCGCGGCGCATACGCCGAACCGAGTCCCGTCCCGTCACTCAACTCGACACGGGCCCGCCCCTCACCACTCCTCACTTCATTTAGCGGAATTTCGTTTTCGTTTTGGCGCGCAGTCTCGTTTTGCGGGCTGAGGCACCACAGGCGCACAGGCTTCTGATTGGGGGCGTTGGCGCGCAGTCTCGTTTGCGGGGCTGAGGCAACTCCGCGCAAGGGCGCATAAGTGGGGGCGAGGCGAGGGGCGGCAATGGGCAGAACGGCGGGTGACGGTCCTGTCTGCCGCTTTGTTCCTCTGAAGCCCTCCCGAAAGGAGATATCTTATCGCACAAGACGGATACGAAATGGTATAATATGCACATGTCCATCGACAATCCAATAAACCTTCAGCTTCCCGACATTCGCTTCATGAACAAGATAGGCGAAGGCGGGATGTCTTCCGTATGGAAAGCGATGGACCTCAAGCGCAACACCGTCGTGGCCGTGAAGATCCTCAAGAGGGAATTCACCGAGAACGCGGGCGACCTCGAGCAGTTCGTCGCGGAAGAACAGGCGATGGAGAAGATCGACCATCCCGGCATCGTGAAGAGCTACGAAATGAGATGCACCGACGGGCTTTGGTACTACATCATGGAATATGTCGACGGCTACAACTTCGGCGACCTGCTTCTCAGAAAGCAGCATCTGCAGGAGGTGGACTGCCTGCTGATATGCGAATCGGTCGCGGCGGCGCTCGACTATGCATGGAACGAGCACGGTGTCGTGCACTGCGACATAAAGCCGGACAACATAATGGTCAACTCCGACGGCGTCGTGAAACTGACGGATCTCGGGCTCTGCCACACTTTTCAGTGCCTCAAAAACGGCATGCAGGAGGCCCCCGACCAGGTTCTCGGGACGCCCGCTTACATCTCCCCCGAGCAGATATACGGCGACGTCGAGCCGGACTGCCGGGCCGACATATACTCCCTCGCGGCGACGCTCTACCACCTTTCGACGGGAAGAGTGCTCTTTCCCGGCCTTTCGACCGAAGACATGCTGCGCGCACACTGCAACGAAGAATGCCAGGCGAAGGATCCGCGGACGTACCGTCCGGCGCTCAGCGAAGGATTCTGCCAGATGCTGGAGGCGATGCTTGTCAAAGACCGCGACGGGCGCATACATCAATGGCGAGACGTGTATGAAATGGGCCGCTATGTCGAGCGCGGCGTTTCTTTCAAGGAAAGAACCGAAGGCGGAGCCTCCTCGCTGAAGCTGGGCGTCTAGGCGCGGCGAAGCTTCACCGGAGGAGCTCTTCGGGCCTCTGTACCACGCGGTCCGCCAGGGCGCGCTCGGCGGCGGTTCCGTAACCCCACGCCACGGCGATGGAGGGGATGCCGTTCTTGGCGGCGGCGGAGAAATCGTTCACCGTGTCGCCGACCATGACGCAATCGCCGGGCGCCGCGCCGAGATCCCGCAGCATGAACGCGAGGAGCGCGGTCTTGTCCATCTTGCCGATCTTCGGGTCGTCCATCCACCTGTCTCCGGTGTAGATGCCGGCGAAGATGCGGTCCCATCCGAAATGGCGGGCCATGAGCCGTGCGCCGATCCACCTCTTGTTTGTCGCGATGAAGACGCGGTCGCCCGAAGACGCGATCCGCCGCACGGCATCGATCACGCCGGGGTATTCGCGCGTGGACGGGAAGCCGTCGTTGTCGTAGTGAAAGCCGAAGCGCTCCCTGAGGCGGGCGCCGAGCTCGGGGGTGTAGACGCCGGGGAAAAGCTTCTCCGCCATGGCCTCCAGCGGGGGGCCGGCGACGAAATCGCGGTCGAAAGACGGCGCGGAGAGGCCGAGGTCGGCCATGGCCGCCTTCCACGCAAGGCGGATGTCGGGGTCGGTGTCGGCGAGAGTCCCGTCGAGATCGAAAAGCCAGGTCTTCATTTCACGAACTCCTCCTCGCAGGCGCGGACGGCGTCGACGACATCCTGGCCCGTCGCGGCCGCATCGAGGCGCTCGACGAGATCGGTGCCGTGGGCGAGGACCGCGAGGCGGGCGAGGATGTGCAGATGGGCTTCATGGTCGGTGGAGCCGATGAGGAAGAAGTGGCGCGTGGCCTCGCCGTCGGGTCCGCCGAAAAACACGGGCTTTACGGCGCGTCCGTAGGCGATGAAGGTCTCCTCGAAGAAATACGGGTCGTGATAGCGGGGATGGAGGAAGGCGACGCCCTTGCCGACGGCGGTCGGCGCGGCGTCCTCGCGCGCAACGAGTTCGGCGTAAAGCCCCTCGTCGTCGTACACGAGGCCGGTCGCGATGGCGAGATCGGTCATGTCCCTTATCGCGCCCGCCTTCGCCTTCGCGGCGAGATCGAGGGTGATGCCGGAGGCGGGGAAGAGGTCTGCGATCGAAAAGCCGGTCTTTTTGCGGCGGCGGAAGTCGTCCGACATCTCCCTGTGCACGGCCCCTATCTCCTTCTTCGAAGAGGCGAGGAGGTTGCGCTGAGCCCATTCGTCGAGGACGCGGTGCTCGAAGAACCAGGCTTCTCCCCGCTTGACGGACTCTATCTCGCCGCGCTGTGCGGCGTGCTTGAGTTCGTTGGCGTCGACATGAACATGCGCGGCGGCTGCGGCAAGATCCATCAATTCACGGCTCAACGGCGTATTCCTTTCCGGGCACGGCACAGGCGCACGAGTTCCGCGATGACGAGAACGTCGATGCTGCCTGCGGCCGATACCGCTTTTTCGCGAAGCGCCAGAAACCTCGCCCTCGCCACGCGGAGTTCGAGGAGGGTCCAATTTGAGGCGAAAGCGGCGTTCTTGCGCATGGCGTAGGGCGGCAGGCCGAGCGAGGATTCCTCGCCCCTCTCCGCCGCATCCTTGTACTCGAGGAGTCCGCGAAAGAACTTCTCGATGACGGTGGTCATGAAAACGGCAAAGCCGCTCTCGCGTTCGAAACGGGCAGTCGCGCAAAGAAGCTTCTCGAGATCGCGCTCGCCGATCGCGTCCGTGACGCCCCTAAGCTCCGGCTCGACGCCGGCGCCGGGCGAAGAGATCGCGTCTATGGCGGCGGCGTCGACGACATGGGCGCCCGGGCCGAGGTAATCGCGCATCTTCGAAAGCTCGCTCATGAGAGAGCGCGAGTCGGAGCCGACGCGGGAGACGAAAAGCCCGGCCGCATCGCGGTCGAACCTGAGATTCATCCCCGCGGCGAACTCCTCGGCGCGCTGCACGGCGGCGCGTGCGGCCTCCCAGGGCTTCCCGGACTGGAAGACGGCGAACTCGGCGACGGGTTCGAGGGTCTTGGCGAAAATGGAGGAGGAGAGAAGCGACGGACCCGATATGACGAGCTTCTGGTTCTCGGCCGGAGGAGTCGCGGCGACCTTCTCGGCGAACTTCTCCAGGGCCTCCTTCACTTCCTTCGAAGGCGCGCCCTTGCCGGAATGCGGGAGGAAATGCACGTTCTTCCACCAGGTTACCTTCACGGGCTCGAGAAACGGAGGGGTCGAGAAGCTTTCGTCCACCGCCGCCAGGTCCTTCAGCTGCAGCTCGGCGTTGGAGGACGAGACGGAATCGAAGACCTCCAGTCCGGCGCCGTCGCCGGTCTGCTTCCCGGCGGTTTCGGAGACGAGCCAGTCGTCCTCACCTATTATCAGCGTTATGCTTGCCATTGCGTATGAAGGACCATGCGAAAAACACCGCGCCGAGGGCGATCAGGAAAACGGAGAAAAGCTGGGCGCTGGAGAGGCCGAAGAGCGAGGGCCTCTCGTCGTCGCGCAGAAACTCCATGAGAAAGCGCATCGCGCCGTAGCCCAGCAGGTAGGCGGCCGCCGTCCACGCGCGGCGGCGCCTGTACAGGAGCACGAGGACGGCGAACAGGGCGAAAAGCGCGGCGGACTCGAACAGCTGCACGGGGAGGACCGGAAGAGACCGCGCTGCGGTGGCGGAGACGAGCCCTGCGCGCTGCTGCGCCCACCATACGGGAGATCTCGCGGGGAACGAGACGGCGAGAGGCGAGGACGACACGCGGCCCCAGCAGCAGCCGAAGAAGAAGCAGCCCAGGCGGCCGAAGGCGTGGCCGAGCGGCACGCCGACGGCGAGGGCGTCGGCCAGGGAGAGGACGTCGGGCTTCTTGGCGATGCACCACGCGACGAAGACGAGAAGCGCGGCGGCGAGGCCGCCATAGAACACGAGACCGCCGTTCCATATCTGAAACGCGGCCGCAAAATCCCTGTCGAACCCGTCCGCATGCCAATACTCCACGACGTGAGCGACGCGCGCGCCGACGATGCCGGCGCAGAGAAGGAGAAAGACGAGAGTGTCGAGGTCCTTGCGTCCGGAGAGGAACTCGACCGTTTTCCACGCAAGGAGCATGCCGACGGCGACGCACAGTCCGTACGTCTGAATCGGGAGCCCCGGTATGAGAATGGGATGCATTGCCTTTGATGCCTTTCAGAAGAATGGAGCCGCAAAACGCCACACCGACGAATATGCGCAGACGAGCGACGAATGCGCCAGACGCACCGACGGCATGAAGCCGAAGCCTGTCGCGACGGCGACGCCGGCCATGACGAGGAGGACGTTGGCGAGGAAGATGAACGTCCAGGAGAATATCCTGCCGTATATCTGCACGTCGGGCTGGCGCCGGCCGAGCGACTGCACGGTGAAGAGGACGTGGAAGGCCCACGTGAAGCCGATGGCGAAGACCCAGGCCGGAAGAGCCGGCAGCGGGCGGACGAAGAACGACGTCACGGCGGCGGCCGTCAGGACGAGGAAAGTGTAGAACGGGAAGAAATACGGCGCAAGCGTTATGAGCAGGTTGCTCTTCGTGAGATTGACGCTCCCGCCGGTGGAGCGGACCTTCAGCTTCGAAGGCCTGGCGCCGAAGAGGAGCCCCCACAGAGCATGCGTGAGCTCATGGCCCAGGACGTACGTCTTCACGGGGTGGGAGGCGAAAATCCAGACGAGCGAGAAAGCGGCGATGCCGCCGAGGAAAGAGATCGAGGAGACCCCGAGCCCGACCGAAGACGAGACGAGCCCCACAAGCGCCGCCCCCGCGGCCCAGCAGGACGGCAGCAGGAGAAGACCGGCAAAAAGACGCAGCAGACCCATCATCTCCTGTTCTTTTCGGAAAAGTCGAAAACCTCGACGTTCTCGGGATATCTTCCCGAACCCTGAGCGACATCCCTCGCCTTGTCGGGATTGCGGGGGAGCTCCTTCGTGCGGTCGTTGAGCTCGATCGTGCGGCGGACGGTATCGTCGATTTCGCGCGACTTGCGCGCGTCCTCCTCCTTGAGCATCCTGTAGCGGTCGTACTTGGGCTTGAACGCAAGCCAGCCGCCGACCAGGACGAGGAGAAGTATGGCCAAGGTGAAGCCAAGATAGACTTTATTCCTGGAGTCATCGTTCATGGGGAAAGATTATATCAAAAATTTCAGAGAAAAACATTGACATTCTGAAAAAAAGTGAGATACTATACGCCCGTCACGCTGAAAAAGGCGACTTCGCAAGAGGTGGTCCCGGACGGCGTCACAAAAACAAAGAAAAGGAAAAACAGGGTAAATGAAGATCAAGGCAACGAAGAAGTGCGAGACCGCGAAGACGGTCGTCACAAAGAAGACGGCAAAGCCCGCTGCCGCTAAGGCAGCCGCGAAGCCGGTCACCAAGGCCGTCACGTTCACGGTCCATGCCGAAAAGGGCAAGGCCGTTTACGTTGCGGGAGCATTCAACCAGTGGGACCCCACCGCCAAGAAGATGGCGTACAAGGCCAAGGACGGTCTCTATTCCGCCACGGTCAACCTCGCTCCCGGCACGTATGAGTACAAGTTCGTGATCGACGGCACGTGGTGCGCCGATCCCGAGAACGTCAACTCGGTTCAGAACGACCAGGGCACGTTCAATTCTGTCGTCACCGTCAAGTAACAGGTCGACTGGTCAGAAAAAAAAGGTTGGGCCGCGGCGAGTGCCGCGGCCCTTGTTTTCACCTTACGCCACCATTGGCCTTTGCGAGTTTCTTCAGCTTGCCGGAGAACGCCAAGCGCTCCACGGCGGAAAGATGGTCGACGTACAGCACGCCGTCGAGATGGTCCAGCTCGTGCTGAACCGCCCGCGCGAGGAATCCGCGCACGGTTATTATCTGGGGGCGGTTCTCTTCGTCGAGATACCGGCAAGTGACCTGCGCCGCGCGCGTTATCGACCCGCCTATGCCGGGGAAGCTGAGGCACCCTTCCCTGTCCCTCTGCGACCCTTCGCGGGCGATGATCTCGGGGTTGAAAAGCTTTAGCGGCATGGGGACGGGGGCGTTGAACGCTTCGTCCTCCTCGCTGTCGCATCCCGGGGGTATGTCTATGACGCACATCCTCTCGGTGCGGCCGACCTGCTCTGCGGCGAGGCCGACCCCGCGGGAGGCGTGCATGGTATCGATCATGTCGTCCGCAAGAGCCCGGAGAGCGTCGGTGACTAAAGGCACCGCCGTGGACTTCTCGCGAAGGATCTTCTCGCCGTATTTGAGGACTTGCAGCTTCATGACTTGCCGGTGCTGCCGAAACCGCCCGCGCCGCGGTCCGTGGCGTCGAGATCGTCCGTCTCGCATATCTCTGCCTGCACCGCAGGGGAGACGACGATCTGGGCGATGCGGTCGCCCTTCGAGACGCGGAACGTCTCGGCTGATGAATTGAACAGTATTACTCCGATCTCGCCGCGGTAGCCCGAGTCGACGGTCCCGGGAGTGTTGAGGACGGTCACGCCGTGCTTCAGGGCGAGCCCCGAACGCGGACGCACCTGCGCCTCCCAACCCGGGGGGAGGACGAACACGAGCCCCGTAGGGACGAGAGCGCGCGATCCCGGCTCTATGGCGATATCGGCTACGCTCCGCACATCCATGCCGGCATCGCCGGGATGGGCGTATGCAGGCAGGACGGCATCGGGATGGATGCGCTTTACGGAGAGCTTCACGGCAGGCGTCATTCTGCGCTCTCGCCGGCGGACTCGTCGTCCTCGCCGCCAAGAGTGCGATAGTTGCCGTCGAGCCAACGGAAGACATCGAGCATGTTGTAGCCGGTGTATCCGTGGCCGCTCATGACCCTGCCCAAAGCCATCATGCGGACGCGGGGCGTCTCAAGCCCGTCGGGATCGGGGGACGTGGTGCGCTTGTTGCAGATTGCCACGCAGGCGGACTTGCCGTCGGCGGAGAGGACGATATCCGAAATCTCCCCCTGGTTCAGCTCGCGGGCCGCGGCCAGCACGGCGGACGCCGGGGAGAACTTCACGGCAGACTGCGCATCGCCCGCGTCCATGCCCGTGAAAGCCGGCAGGTTCACCGGCTCGCCGTCCTGCTCCTTGCTGGCGAGAAGCTGTTCGGCGCCGCCCTTGCGGATGGCCTCGATGCGGTTGGTGAACGCGGCGAGGGCGAACTCTTCGCGCATGGGCTTCTCGATGAAAGGCTTGGCCTCTTCGCAAGTCGCCTTGGCCGCTGCGGCGAAGCCGACTCTAGAGACGACCCACATCCTCTTCTTGTCGGACGACTGCAGGCATGCGCAGGGGAAGCCGCCGCGCGAGGGGTCGAAATTCGCGAGAGTGGATTCGATGTTGGGCGTTCCGCGGAAGACGGAGGAGGGATCGGCCAGCAGGCCGTCCACGAGTCCGCTCGCGTCCCCTGCGGGCAGCCAGCCGCTCGTCTCGATCTTGACGGCGCCCGCGTCAAAGCCGGCCTCCTTGGCGACGCCTGCGACGAGCGCGTCGACATCGACGGTGAACGCGGCCGCCTCTTCGGGCTTTTCGGGCATTTCCTCGTTCGCGGCATCGGCGGCCTTCCTGACGGCGGCTGCGAGCTTGGCGAACGCGGCGGCTCGGGCCTCGTCGCGAAGCGTCTTCGCGATCTTGTCGTGGACCTCGGTAAGGGGAGTCGTCACGGTGTCGGTCTCGTTCGTCCCGGACTTCTTCGTGTAGAGCGTCTCGAGATCGGCGTTGTAGCGCGCCTCGATGTCGCTTTCGGGGATCTCGGCGTCGGCGACGAGGTTGGTGTTGGACGCCTCGAAGAGAGCGTAGCGCACCTTCACGCATTCGGGCTTGGAGACCTTGGCCGTATTGTTGCTGTACCACGCGGCGAGGGAGGCATCGGTCACATCGACCTTCTCGTCCTGCTCGCTGCGCTTGAAGACGACGGTCGTGACATCGAAGGAGTCGGTCAGATCGTGCACCGCCTGCTCAAGCTCCATCGGCGGGACGAGGATGGAGAGGGCCGACATCATCGAGCCCGTCTTGTTGACGAGAATGTACTTTCTCGCAACATCCTCGAAGCGGGCGACATCCATGTCGAAACGCTGCTTGACGAACTGCCTGTAGGCGGTCTTGTCGTTCTTCAGCATGGGGAAATACGTGCCACGGATGAATCCGGCGAGCTCTTCGTCGGAGACGCCGCCGGAGAGGCCGGCGTCGTCGATCGTGCGGAGCGCCGCATAGACGCGGGGGATGAGCTTTTCGCGCTGGGCGGAGTCGATCCCGTCGCCGGAATAGAACGCCCTCACGATGTCCCTGGCGTCGCGCTCGGCGGACTGGCTGTAGTCGACAGACAGATTCTTCAGCGGATCGTCGGCGTTTTCTGGGCGGTCGCCGGAGTTGAAGAGGAAGTCGAAGCAGAACGCCCCGGAGACGATAAGCGCGAAAACACCCCAAACCCACTTGTTTCTGATGAGCTTGTTGAACTGAAGGATGACCATTTGTACTTTATTCTTTCTTTCTGTTGTTTGTGCGATATCTGCCGCCAGATATCAAAATAGATCGTCGTCGATATCGTCGTCCTCGTCGCCGGAGCCGGAGTCTTCAGCCTCGTCGACATCCTCGGCCTCGGCGTCGGTGCCCTCCGCGGCCATGGCGGCGGCGGCCTCGGCGGCGCGCTTGGCGAGCTCTTCGCGCTCCTTCTTGGAGGTCGGGCCGAGCTCTCCCGAGTTGACCTCGGGGGTGTCCTCGGCGAACGCGCAGCGGTTCTTGAGCTCGCTGTTGGCGTTGAAAGTCATCACCGTCACGGCCATGTTGCGCCCGAGCGCGGGCTGGGCACGGTGGATGCGGACGGACGTGAGGGGCGAGAGCTTCCAATCGAGGAACTTGGCCTCGATCTTCGTCTCGCCCGTGCCGAAGTCCTTTGTCTGGACCTTGCCCTGGTCGAGCTTGACCATGACGTCGCCGCGCGAGCCGTAGAGGGCCGTCAGGAGGAGGTCCTGGGAGGTGCGTATCCTGATCTCGTTCGCCGCGCGCATCGAGGCGACGCTGAAGTGGCGGCCCTGCACGGAGAGCGTCTTCGTCACGCAGCGGACGATGGCCTCGTCGCCGTCGGGCAGGCGCGAATAGGTGTAGCGCGACTCGCCGGCGGGGTTGACGATCGTGAAGCCGGGGGCCGTCACGGAGAACGAGTTGGTCGGCATCTGGTCCGAAAGCTTGACCGTCAGCGTCCCCGAAGAAAGGCCGATCGACCTCACCTTCTCGTCGAGACGCTGGGCGCGCGTCGTGAAGGATGCATCGCCCTTCACGATCACCTCGGCCTCGGGTCCGAACTTGAGGGTAAGGCGCGCATCGGCCCCGACGGTGCGGTAGCGGGCGCCGAGCGCGTAGCGGCGGTTCTCCTCGGCCGCCCTCCACTCGCCGCCGGGCAGCATGACCTCGACGGAGCCCTCGATCCCGCTGCAGCACGGAAGCAGGTAGAATATCCGCTCCTGGATGCGCTTGATGTCGCCGATTTCACCATCCCCATCCGCCTCCTCGCCGGCCTCCTCGCCGGCGTCCTCGCCGGAGCCGTCGAGCCCGCCGGATTCTTCGCCGGTCTCGCCGGACGATTCTTCGCTATCGAAAAACGAGTCGTCGAAATCGTCGGCCCTGACGCCGAAGGTTGCGGCAACCGCTGAAACGGCAATGACGCGGATGAGAGATTTCATCGTTTGGTCCTTTCGGATTCGGATATTGTTCTGTCAGACGAGACGGGCGCCCTGCGAAGGCTTGATGAGGCTGCAGACGGGCTCGTCGCCGAACTTGGCCTTGTACTCCTTCGTGATCTGGGCGGCGATCTTGTCGGCCGCGGAGGGATCGACGAGAAGGCAGCAGCTGCCGCCGAATCCGCCGCCCGAGAGACGCGCGCCGTAGACTTCGGGGATCGCCTTGGCGGCGTCGACTATGGCGTCGAGCTCTTCGCAGGAGTTCTCGAACCAGTTGCGGCTCGATTCGTGGGAATCGTACATGAGAGCGCCGAAGCCCTTGAGGTCGCCCTTCTCGAGGAGCGCCGCGCCCTGGATGACGCGCTCGTCTTCGCCGATCGGGTGGACGGCGCGCTTGGCCGTCGTCTCGCTGAGGCCGCCGCGGTAGAGGACCCACTCGGCCATGGTGACGTCCCTGAGATGGGTCACGGGCTTCCTGAGAACGCCGGCGAAATACTTGGCCGCATCCTCGCAGGCCTGGCGGCGGCTGGCGTAGGCGCCGTCGACGAGGGCGTGCTTGGCGTTGGACTTCACCATCATGAACGCGACCTTCGGGCCCATCGAAACGGTCTCGAAAGAATTGGTGCGGAAGTCGCTCTTGACGAGAGCGCCCTCTTCGCCGTACATCGACGAAGCCTGGTCGAGGAGACCGCACGGGCAGCCGGCGAACGTGTGCTCGGCCTTCTGGCCGATCTTGGCCATCGTCGTCTTGTCCTTCTCGATGCCGTAGAGCTTGGAGAGGGCGAGGACGGTGCACATCTCGAGCGCCGCGGAGGAGGAGAGGCCCGCGCCGAGCGGGATGTTGCCGAGGAACATGCCCTTCCATCCATGCTTGGCGGCGGCGGGATTGCCGTCGAAGAGCCAGTTGAACGTACCCGTCACGTAGTTCTGCCACGTCATCTCCTTGGCCGGCGCGACGGTGGAGGTCGTGAACTTCGCCGTCTCCATGAGGTCGGCGGCGGTAAGCTCGCAGGAGCCGTCGGCCGTGGCGCTAACCGCGAAGAAGGTGCCCTTGTCGATGGCGGCGGAGAACACGTAGCCCTCGTTGTAGTCGGTGTGGTTGCCGAGAACCTCGATGCGGCCGGGGGCGTACGCCACGATTTCGGGCTTGGCGCCGTACATCTTCTCGAATTTCGCAACGAGTTCGTCGTAGATTTCCTGGTTTTGCATGATGTTCACTCCGTATGTGGTTGTTTCGTGATTGTGTTTGATTTCAGTCGATCTTGATTTCGGGGTTCACGTTCTTCGAGAACGCGAGGGCGTAGACGAAGAGGTAGGCGAGGCAGAACGCGGGGACGACGAAGCTCACGGTGAAGCTCGCCTTGTCCATGAGATAGCTCTGGACGAGCGGGATCACGCCGCCGCCGACGACCATCGTCATGAACAGGCCCGACGCCTGCTCGGTGTACTTGCCCACGCCTTCGGTCGAGAGGTTGAATATGACGGACCACATGACCGACGTGCAAAGGCCCATGAGAACGAAGCAGAACGCGCCGACGGGGACCTTGACGGTCGTCGCGGCCGCGCCGCCCTTGCCGGCGACCTCGTAGGGCACCGTCACGTCGCAGGCGATGAGGGCGACGCCTACGGCAAGAAGCGCAAGCGATATGCCCGACGCCCAAAGAAGCATCGTGCGTGCGGAGACCTTGGCGCCGAAGGCGGCGCCCAGCATGCGCCCGCAGAGCATGAACACGAACACCGCGCCGCCGAGCACGCCGGCGATGACGGCAGCGCTGTCGCCGCCGCCCATGAGGTCCTTGACCTGGGTCGAGGAAGTCGCAGCCGGGATGCCGGCCTCGACGCCCATGTAGAGGAAGATGCCGATGACGCCGAGCAGGCAGTGGCGGAACGCGAGGGCGCTGCGCTCGTAGACGATGTTCTTGGCGCGCTGCACGGGGTTCTTGATCGGGAGGAAGGCGATGATGACGGTCGCGGCGATGAAAATCGCGGCCGCCGCGAGAAGCACGCCCGTGACCTCGCTGAACTTCGTATCCTTCGTGACCTCGCCGACGACCGCGGGGACGACGACCATGGCCGCACCCTGGAACATGGAGTTGCAGGCGCCGCCGGCGAGATTGAGCTGGTTGCCCCTGTTGCCGCCGCCGACGATCGAGTTGAGCATCGGGTTGATGACGCCGTTAAGAAGGCAGTTGGACGTTCCGCTTATGAACGCGCCGAAAAGATATATGTACCACGCGGCGGGGATGCCGCCGATCGTGCCGGGATCGACCTGGCCGGAGAGCAGCTGCACGAGAATGCCGAGCGCGCCCGAACCCGTGGCGAGAAGAGCCGTAGTCTTGTAGCCGAATTTCTGAAGGACCATGCCCATCGGGTAGCCCATGATGAGATACGCGAGAAAGTTCATCATGTTGCCCATCATGCCAAGCGTGGTCGAGTTGGCGATGACGCTGTTGCCGCCCCATATCTTGCCCGCCGGAGCGGCAAGGTATGTCATGAAGCCGCACATCGCGTAGAGCGCGAACATCGTGACGATGGCAATCAGATTGGAACTCTTCTTTTCCGCTACTGCACTTGTCTCTAGTGTACTCATTTCGGATAACTCCTTTGTTGGGTTATTGCCGATATTATAGCGAAAAACCCCGCCGCAAGTCAATCGGGTATAGCGGGTGGAGACAAGGAAAAATCAACCGCCGAAAACGGCGATCGCAGCCTCCAAATCGCCGAAAACGCGGCAAATGGCGCGAATTTCGTCAGTTGGCGGATTCTGGTCGGGGATGAGAACGGCGCCGCAGCCGGCGGCCGAGGCGCCGCGGATGCCGCTGAAGGCGTCCTCGAAAACGCAACACTCGCGCGGCTCGAGACCCAGGCGCGCCGCGGCGAGAAGGAATATGTCGGGGGCGGGCTTGCCGTTCTCGACCTCGTCCCCGGTGGCCACCGCGCAGAAAAATCCCCTCACTCCGGCGGCGGTCAGGTTGTGCTCGACGACGGCCCTCGCCGAACTGGATGCCACCGCCGTCTTTATGCCGTTCTCCCGGCAGAAGGACAGCATCTCCATGAGGCCCTTCTTCCTGGGTGGCACCGACTCGAGCTGCGCCGACCATGCAAGCTCGATCGCCGTCTTGCAGTAGAGCGGCACGTCAAGGGCGGGAAAATCCCTGCGGACCATCTCCGCGATGATCTTCGGAGAAAGTCCGCAGAAATTCCGCGGATACGCGGACGGCACCTCAACGCCCTGGCGGCGCGCCGATTCGACCCAAGCGCGCTGATAGGTGATTTCGGTGTCGAAGAGGAGCCCGTCCTGGTCGAATATCGCGCCCGCGTACCGCATGCCCGCCCGCCTCAGCGGAGCTTCCACGCAAGATCGTTGAGGAAAAGCTCGTGCTCGAGGCTCTCGACCGTGGTATCCTTCGTGATGTGCACGAATTCGATGCCCATGATCGCCGCGAAGTCGTGCATCTGCTCGGCCGTGACGTCGTATGTGAGAGTCGTGTGGTGGGCGCCGCCGGCCGTGATCCAGCACTCGACGCCCGTCCTCAAGTCGGGCATTGCGCGCCACATGACGCGGGCCACGGGGAGATTCGGCATCTTGTATACCGGCTTGACGCATTCGATGTCCTGCACGATCATCCTGAGCCTGCCGCCCATGTCGACGAGAGAGATGACTATCGCCTTGCCGGCGCGGCCCTCGAAAACGAGACGCGCGGGGTCGGCCTTGCCGCCGATGCCGAGCGGATGCACCTCGATTTTCGGTTTCGCCGCCGCCACGGAGGGGCAGACCTCGAGCATGTGGGCCCCGAGAGAATACTCCTTGCCCTTCGCCAGCTCGTAGGTGTAGTCCTCCATGAACGCGGTGCCGCCCTTCTGCCCCTCGCTCATCGCCTTGACGATGGCCGTCATGCCGGACACTTTCCAGTCCCCTTCGCCGCCGTAGCCGTAGCCGAGCGCCATGAGACGCTGCGAGGCGAGACCCGGCAGCTGCTCCATGCCGTAGAGGTCTTCGAACGTGTTGGTGAAAGCCGCGCACCCTTCCGCATCGAGCATCTTCTTCATCGCGATCTCTTCGCGGGCCTGGTAGCGGACCGACTCCATGTTCTTCGTGGATACGGTGTAGAGCTTCCTGTACTCCTTGACCAGCGCGTCGACTTCGGCGTCGGTCACGGCGTTTATGTGCTCCACGAGCTTGCCGACCGGCCACGTGTTTACGTGCCAGCCCATGAACTCCTGCACGCCGACCTTGTCGCCCTCGGTGACGGCGACGTTGCGCATGTTGTCGCCGAAGCGCATGATCTTGAGCGAGCGCGAGAAAGCGACGCCGACGGCGACGCGCATCCACGACGCAAGGCGCGCGACGACGTCCGCATCCTGCCAATATCCGGCGATGACCTTTCTCGTCATCCTCAACCGCGCGCCGATGAAGCCGTGTTCTCTGTCTCCGTGGGCCGCCTGGTTGAGGTTCATGAAGTCCATGTCGATTTCCTTGTCGGGAATCGAACGGTTGTACTGCGTGACGAAATGGCACCACGGCTTCTGAAGGAGCTTGAGCCCGTTGAGCCACATCTTCGAAGGAGAGAACGTATGGCACCATGTGATGATTCCGGCGCAGTTCCCGTCGAAATTCGCGGCCTTCACGGCATCCGTGGCCTCCTCCGGCGTCTTGACGATCGTCTTGAAGACGATCTTGCAGGGAAGCTTGCCGCTCTTGTTGAGCTTCGCCGCCATCTCTGCCGCGCGCTTCTCGACGGTCGCGAGGACCTCAGGCCCATACAGGAACTGGCTCCCCACGACAAACCAGAACTCGTAATCCTTCATTTTCTTCATCTTTTTGTTGTCCTTTCCCTTTTTTGAAGATGATGAAGAAATTATACACCTTCATTGAACTTTCTGCAATTGAAGATGTTGCAACACCGATTGCACAAACTCACCAGTCTTCAGTCTTCGGCAGTCGTCACCGGACGTGAAAGGAAAGCCGCATAAACGAGCAGATATGCGAGCGCTGCGACGGGGATCGCATAGGAGACCATGTAGCCGGCCTTGTCGGCGATGAAGTTCTGCACGAGGGGCAGCACGCCACCGCCGACGACCATGACCATGAAGAGACCCGACGCCGCGGCGGTGTACTTGCCGAGCTTTTCGGTCGCGAGGTTGAACGTCGACGGCCACATGATGGAGGTGCAAAGTCCGCAAAGCGCAAACAGGATCGCCGTAAGCGGAACCTGCGCAAGCTCGAATCCCTTGCCGGTGAACACCGGCATCGCCGCCGTCGTGGAGTGGGGGATGAAGACGCCGGCGGTTATGAAGCAGATCGCCGTCGCCGTTGTCACGGTCATGAGCATCCTGGACGAAACCTTGCCGCCGATGAACGCACCCACCGTGCGGCCGATGAGCATGAGAAACCAGTAGGTGCCGGCGACCATGCCTGCGATCGTGGCGGCGTTCTTGACGCCGGCCTTGACGAGAGGTCCGTCCTGGGCGGCGAGCCACAGGTTCATCGTCCCCGGAATGCCGATCTCGATGCCGACGTACATGAAAATCCCGATGACGCCGAAGAGGCAGTGGCGGAACCTGAGCGGGGCAAGGACGGGGATGTCTTCAGAGGCCGAGCCGGATTCGGGATTCGGTATCGGCATGAACGCGAGCACCGCGAAAGCGGCGGCGAAAACGCCGAGGGCGATGTAAAGGACGAGGTTCACGTCCGCAATCTGCGTGGATTTGGAGACTTCCCCTATGAGAGCGCCGATGAGCACGGGCGTCGCCGTGCCGGTGACCGAATTGAACGTCGTGCCTATGAGGTTGAGCTGGTTGCCGCGGTTTCCGCCGCCGCCGAGGAGGTTGAGCATTGGATTGACGACCATGTTCAGCATGCACATCGAAAAGCCCGCGATGAACGCGCCGGAGAGATAAACGCAGAACGGGACGATCATGGATCCGTCTGCCGCGCCGGGGACCTTTCCGGAGAGGAACTGGACGCCCACGCCCGCGAATCCCGTCGCTATTCCGGCGAGGGCCGTCGTCTTGAAGCCGCATTTAGCCAGCATCTTCCCCGCCGGTATGCCCATGAACAGATAGGCGAGAAAGTTCATCATGTTGCCCATCATGCCGAGCATGTTGGAGCCTTCTATCCCCGGCTGGTACTTCCACACGTTGCCCATCGGCGCGGCAAGGTTCGTCACGAACGAAATCATGCCGTAGAGGAACATCATCGTAAGTATGGCGAGCCAGTTGCCGCCGGCTTTTGTTTTGGCGTCGTTCATTTCGGGATACTCCTTTTCATTTCATTTTGCGGATGCGTACGAAGTTGACCGCCGCCATGCCTAGGGCGAGCGCGCCCGCCGCGATCGCGCCGGCCCATTTGAGCGAGACGACGAGATGGTATGACATCCAGCACCAGAGCGCAGAGGCGAAATCGAGCGCCGCGACGCCGTCCATGCCCTCCGGCACGGCGTAGTCGCGGGTGCCCACGGCCTCCACGGCTTTGGTGAACGCGGGGGTGAGGTTGGTGGCGAGGTAGAGTCCGGCGACGAGAGCGACGAGCCCTATGATGAATGTCTTGAGGACGTTTCCCTTCGTTACCGGAAGAACGCACGGGAAAAGATAGAACATCCCCGCCAGCGACGCAAGAGGCAAGAACCTGTTCCCGGGGAGGAAGACCGCGAGAACGAGTATGGAGGGTATCAGCAGTATCGAGACGACAAGCGTCGTGGGATGGCCGATGACGAGCGCCGGAGACATTCCTATCGAAAGGCCCTTGAGCCCCGAAAACTTGCGCTCGACAAAAGATTTCGTCGCCTCCTGAATCGGCTTGAGACCCTCGATGAAGAGCGAGGTTATGCGCGGGATGAGCTCCATGACCGCGCCGAGAGTCACCCCGAGCGCAAGGATCTTGGGTATCCTGTCGACGAGTTCTTTGCGCGACGGACACGCCAGCGCTCCGATGAGGCAGCCTATCAGCACGCCGAGAAAGAGCGGATCGCCGAAAATCCCGAATTTCTTCTTCATCCCCTCCGCGTCGAGATTGAGCTTGCCGAAGCCCGGGATGCGGTCGAGAAGCCATCCGATCGCCACCGCGAACGGCGTGAAGCTCTGGCAGAAAGGCTGGGGTATCGAGATGCCCTCCACGCCCTTGTAATAGTTTTGGAATCCCTTGGCGGTGAAATCGGCCATGCAAAGAGTTATTGCATAGAGGACGATCGCCGCGTAGAACGCCCATGCGAGCGAGTTCGTCGCGTAGAACACTATTCCGCCGAGAAACGCGAAATGCCAGTAATTCCACAAGTCTATGTTGACCGTGCGCGTGGTGCCGGTGGCGAGCATCAATATGTTGACGCCGAGGCACACCGGGATTATGAACGCCCCGACCGCTGTCGAATATGCGACCGCCGCGGCCGCCGGCCAGCCGAGGTCGAAATACGAAAGATTGAGTCCGTAGATGTCCTTCATCTTCCCCAGAGCGATCCCGAGGCTGTTCGCCCCGTTGGTGAGAAGCCCCGTGACGACGCCGAGCCCCACGAAGCCGACGCCGACCAGCAGCCCGGACTTGAGGGCTTTGAGCGGCTTGACGCCTATCGCGACGCCGAGCAGCGTGAAGATGACCGGCATCATCACCGACGGCCCCAGATCCAGGACGTATTTGAAAACGGTCTCGATGCAATGAAATGCGGCATTCATTCCGGCTGTCCCTTTCTTGCGTCCGTCAGTCCCCGAGCGCCCTGAAGCGCAGCAGCGCCTCGAGGAAGTAGTAGTCGCCGTAGTCGAGGGGCGTATCGATCTCCGTGCCGGCGGGCTTGTGGCCGACGCCGTGCTTCAAAAGCCAGTGCCCCGCCTCGTCGCCCTCGGAGAAGTATTCCGGACCCGCCAGCGAGAGAAGCTGCTTGACGGCGAAGGCCCTGTATATCCCCGCCATGTCTTTCGGGGCGTATTTCTGCAGCTCCAGAAGCCCCGAGGCCATGATCGCGGCGGCGGAGGAGTCCCTCTCCTCGCCGGGCGCGCCGAAATCCCACCAGGGGACGCCGTCCGCCGGCATGTTTTCGTTCGCGATGGCGAAATCGGCCACTTTCTGCGCAAAATCGAGATACGCCGCGTCGCCCGTCTCGCGGTACATCATCGTGTAGCCGTAGATCGCCCAGGCCTGCCCGCGCGACCACGCGGTGAAGCAGCTCGCGCCCTGCCCCCGCTCTATGCCCTGCACGCGCCCGTCCTTGAGCGAGTAGTCCAGCACATGGTAGGTTCCGCCGTCTTCGCGGAAGTGGTTCGCCATCGTCTTCGTCGCATGGCTTCGCGCGATCGCATCCGCCTCCTTGAAGCCGTTCTTCCCGGCCCACTCGAGAAGCTCGAGATTCATCATGTTGTCGGGGATCACGAGAAAATGCTTCGTGTCGGATATCTTCCCCCAGCTCCTTATGACGCCAAGCTTCCCGTTGAAGCGCTTCGAAAGCGATTTCGCGGTGGCGAGGAGGATGCCGTCGAATTCGTCTGTCTTGAGGATGCGCCGCGCGTTCCCGTAGGAGCAGTACATCATGAAGCCGGTGTCGTGATGGGACGAATCGTCCTTGTTCGGCTCGAGGAGATTCGTCCACCACATCGCGCGGTCCCTGAAGAAACCGTCGCCGGTGGCCTCGTAGAGATACCAGAGAGAACCGGGATAGTGCCCCGTGGTCCACCAGTTCACGTCCCGCATGTCGAGCCTGCCCGACTTCCGGTCGTAGCCGTGCGGCACCTGCATCATGCCCTTCCCGCCCTTGTCCGCAAGAGGCGTTGCCGCCGCGTCGAGCGCCTTGTAGTGCGCTGCGGCTTTGGCGAAGATCTCCGGCAGGCGCGAACGCAGGAGGTCTTCGGCGGGGGTGGAGGCGAGGGATGCGGACGCCGCTGCGGACGCCGCGAGGCACAGCAATGTATTGCGCAAGTTTCTCATGCCCCCCATTATACACTTTCCGCGCGAAGAAAGCCATCCCCCTTTACGGGGTTGGGGTCACTTCGCCCAGATCTTCTCGAGAGCGTAGTATGCGCGCGCCTCGGGGGAGAACGCATGCACCACGACATCGATGTAATCGACCACTATCCATCCGCTCTCGGGATCGCCGGAAGTCCGGTAGCTGGCGATGCCCGCCTTTTTCATGGCGGACTGCGTCTCGGCCACGAGGGCTTTCAGGTGGGGGGCGGCCGCGCCGGTCGCGACGACAAAAAAGTCCGTGAGCGAGTTCTGCCCGCGCACGTCGTAAACCTTGATGTCGGCGCCCTTGCGGTCTTCAAGAGCCTTGACTATCAGTTCAACCTGTTCTTCGACTGTCATGGCGCATATTATATCAAATTATCCGCGCCCCGTGACGTGAAAAATATGGTATACTATCCGCCACTCATTTCAGTCTGTGACCCCACGCCATGGTGGCAGGGGGTGTGACACAAGCTGACTCAAGTCTACAGGGAATGAAAATGAAAACAAATGCACATGGCCACGTTTTTACGTCGGAGTCCGTTTCGGAAGGACACCCCGACAAGGTGGCGGACCAGATATCCGATGCGATCCTCGATGCTTGCCTGAAGGCGGACCCCGACGCCCGCGTCGCATGCGAAACGACCGTCGGGCCGGACGTCGTGGTCAACGTCGGCGAAATTACCGCCAAGGGCTTCGAAAACATCGACACCGCCAAAATCGCCCGCGCCGTCGTGCGCGACATCGGCTACACCGTCCCGGACGAGCATTTCGCCGCCGACACCTTCGAATACCTGAACTACATCCACGGCCAGTCTCCCGACATCGCCCGCGGCGTGAACCGCAGGACCAAGGCGAAGCAGGGCGCCGGCGACCAGGGGATGATGTTCGGCTACGCCACGAACGAGACGCCGTCCCTCATGCCCGCGCCGCTCGTGTATTCACACGCTCTCCTGAAGCTCTTCGCCGGCCTGCGCAAAAGCGGAAAGCTCCCGTGGCTCAGGCCGGACTCGAAAAGCCAGCTCTCCGTCGTCTACGAAGACGGCCGCCCGGTCGCGATCGAGACGGCGGTCATCTCCCACCAGACGACGAAAGAAGGCGCGACGAAGGCCAACTACAGGCTCATCGAAGACATAGCGCGCGACTACCTCTCCACCACCGGCCTGCTGAAGCCAGGGACTAAGTTCTACGTCAACCCGACAGGCAAGTTCGTCGTCGGCGGACCCTGCGGCGACTCCGGCCTCACGGGCAGGAAGATAATCGTCGACACCTACGGCGGCATGGCCTCGCACGGCGGCGGCGCCTTCTCGGGGAAGGATCCGTCGAAGGTGGACCGCTCCGCAGCCTATTACGCCAGATACGCCGCGAAGAACATAGTCGCCGCAGGCCTCGCCGACCGCTGCCAGATACAGGTCGCGTACGCCATCGGCGTAGACAAACCGGTCAGCTTCTGCGTCAAGACGTTCGGGACCGCCAAAAACGGCGCCACGAACGAAAGCATCGAGAAGATGCTCGCCGGCGGGAAAATCTTCGATTTCCGCCCGTACGCGCTCATCGACGACCTGAAGCTCCTAAAGCCCAAGGGATGGAGGTATCAGGATACGGCGGCATACGGACACTTCGGACGCGACTGTTTTCCTTGGGAGAAGACCGACCGCGTCGCGGAGCTCAAGGCCCGCTTCAAGGTGAAGTGAATCTCTACGTCCACTTCCCGTTCTGCAGGAGGAAGTGCACCTATTGCGCCCTCCACTCCCGCGCGGGCGTCCCGGAAGACGTCCGCGCGGAGTATGTAAAGGGCCTGGCGCAATCCCTTGAAAACCTCGAGATCGCCCCGGCTTCCCTTTCGACCGTCTACTTCGGCGGAGGCTCTCCCGCGCTCTGCGATCTCGCGCCTGTCTTTTCGGCGCTCTCCCCCCTTCTCGCCGGCGGCTGCGAGTTCACGGTCGAACTCCACCCTCTCGACGTCTCGCGCCCCCTTCTCGAAAAACTCAGGGCGGGCGGCGTCAACCGCATATCGATGGGCGTGCAGTCGCTCGACGACGGCATCCTGCGCCATATGGGGCGCGGCTACACGTTCTGCGAGGCCGAGCGCGCGTTTTTCCTCGTGAAGGAACACTTCGACAACGCCGGCATAGATCTCATCGCAGGATACCCGGGCGAGACTTCGGCGCTCGTTCCGCGCCACGCACGGCTGGCGAAGTGGGGCCTTAAGCACTGCTCCGTATATTCGCTTATATTGGAGGAGGACTCCATCCTCGGGAAAATCCTCGCGCGCACGGGGCCGGGCCGCGGCCGGCGCACGCCGGAGCTCCCCGACGACGAAACGGTGATGGACCGGATAGCCGTCATCTCGCGCTTTCTCGCCGACATCGGACTCGAGCGCTACGAAATCTCCAACTATGCGCGGCCCGGGTTCGAGTGCAGGCACAACATGGCGGTGTGGCGCGGAGAGGACTACATAGGGCTCGGCGAGGGGGCGCACGGACGCGTCGGACTCAAACGGACCGGCGACTCCACGACCGAAGTCTCCCCGGAGGAGGACGCCACCGAACGCGCCATCTTCCGCCTGCGCACGCGCGAAGGCCTCGATGCGGCCGGGCGTCCAGGATGGACAGAGACCCTCGACCGGTTCGCGGCCGAGGGCCTGCTCTCGCGCGAAGGCACCGTCTACCGGCTCACGGAGCGCGGCATGGAGGTGTGCGATTCGATTCTCGCGGAGCTTGTCTGAGGGGGATTGGAGCCAGGAACAGGAGTCGAACCCGCAACCCTCTCATTACAAATGAGATGCACTGCCATTGTGCTACCCTGGCTTGAACGACGGCGCATATTGTACCAAATCCTGCGCCGCACTTCAAGTGCCCGGCGCGTCAAAGCGCCGACCCGACAATCCCGCCGAGCAGCCCTCCAAGGAGCGAGAATCCGATTTCGCACCAGTCCTCGGAATGCAGCGTGTGGCTGTGGTGATCATCGCAGTCGTACCAGTCGTAGTTGTCGCGGTGGTGGCGCGGAGGATCGTAGTCGTGTACATATATAACCTCCCGCCGCACTTCGTGGCGTCCGCCGCCTCTCGCCTCGCGGTGCCTGCGATCCCGCCTGTCGCCGTGGCGTCCGCCGCCTCTCGCCTCGCGGCGGTCCTTGCGCTTCGGCGATCCGGACACCTTGACGATCCGCCCTTTCTTCGCTCCGCTTTTGGCGACATGCCTCTCCGGAGTTCCGGCCCGCATGGAAGACGGAGCCTTCCTGTCCTTCGCGGCCCCTCTTCCGGGAGCCGCCACGGCGCCCGTCGCCATCATGGCGCAGATCGCGAGCGCCAGCATCGTTTTTGCAATTGCCTTGTTCATTTTTTCGTTCCTTTCTTCTCTGCCGCGCAAGCCCATTCTTGCGCTTACATTGAGTTAGGGACGCCAATCGCGGTTTTCTGACAAAGAAACCGTCACGCGGCTGCCGAAAATTTCCTGTAGATTTTTCGCGGCCGATGCGTTTACATATACAGAAAGGACGACTCTATGGACATGACAAGACTTATCGCAACCGCAACGTTGATCTCGGCGGCTATCGCTCGCGCCGCATGCGAAGACGGCGCATGCGAACTCCCCGGCGCGGCGGACGCCACGCCTTCGGCCGTGCCGTCGTGCGCGATTGCGCCCGTGAAGCAGGGCCCGAGACTCACATCCATGGACGGCAAGACGTTCGCGATCGTCGGCGGCAGCTTCATGGCGTCCGTCACCCATCCCGAGCTCAAGCGCCTCATCTTGGCCGAATTCCCCCGCTCGCGCGTGCTCCTGCTGGACGAGATAGGCTCCGCCGGACCCTACCCGCGTCCCGGAGTCGTCCGCCGGGAGAAGGACGAATTTCAGCGCAGGCTCAGGGAAATGAAGGTCGACGCCGTCATATCGGGGAACGGCGGATGCGGACTCTGCACCCCGAAAGAGACGGGCTCGTGCATAGCCGCCGAAATGCTCGGCATTCCGTCCGTCATGATCGCCGGACCCGGCTTCGTCACGCAGGCGAAATCCGCCGCACGCTCGGCGGGCATAGAAATGCTTCGCGTCGCGGAATACCCTGGTGCGTTCGCCTCCCACTCGCGGGAGGAGCTTGCCGGCAATACGCGCAAAATCCTTTGGCCGCAAATCAAGGAGGCTCTCACGAAACCGCTATCGAGGGAGGATGTCTACTCTCCTGACGGCGACTTCGCCTCTGACGGACTCCCTGTCGTCCCTCTCACCGACGGGGCCATCGGCGA
This sequence comes from Kiritimatiellia bacterium, assembly GCA_024694365.1. Classification (GTDB taxonomy): domain Bacteria; phylum Verrucomicrobiota; class Kiritimatiellia; order RFP12; family UBA1067; genus UBA1067. Next base: position 3,616 of record JAILJX010000126.1, on the reverse strand, counting down.
ATTTCTGCTTTTCACCGACAGAGATCCGGACGATTCGCTCGGCGCGATCCCGCCTGCCATGCGCGAGGTGAAGGTCCGCCACGTCGCCGCGCTCGGCGTCATGTCAGGCTGCCCGGCGGAGTTCATGCCGCTTCTCGTCGCGTTCACCGAGGCGATGAAGGACGGCGATTTCAGGAGAACTCTCGCCTCGACACATGCCTGGACGCCGTATTGCTGGCTCAACGGTCCGGCGGCACGGCAGCTTGGGTTCGACGCCGGGCAGGGGGAGATATCGCACCCGAAGAACGCCGTCCTCGGACGGTTCATCAACCTCGCCATGCTCAACTTCGGCGGATACAGAATCAAGGAGAACCGCATGGGGACCTTCGGCTACCTCATGCCGTGGACGCTCGCGGAGAACGAGGAGGCCGCGGTCGAAGCAGGATGGAAGCCATACCATCTCCAGCGCGGATTCAACATGAACGACTCCACCCTCTCCGCCGCGTCGGCCATAAACTGGGGGAACAATCTCGCCCCGTCCACGTCCGACGCCGGACGCATCAAGGACATGATGGCGTGGGATGCGGTGGAAAAGCAGCAGATGGCCGTCGGCAGCGGAATGCCTTGCGTCTACCGCACATTCCTCATCACGCCCGACGTCGCGCGGAACCTGGCGGCGGCGTACGGCTCCAAGGATGCGCTTGAGGCCGCGCTCGTAGAGACGGCGCGAAATCCGCTCGGCTCGCGCGCCTTCGCGAATTACTGGGGGAATCCGGGCAGCTCGTTCAACCAGGAAAGATGCACGCTCCGGCAGCATGCAAGGCGCATCTCCGGGTCGGAGAACGCGGAGGCGACCGCGACGCCGCCTTGGCTGGAGTGGACGGGCATCGGGGAGATGGAGACCGTGCCCGCCATGCAGGACGGCAAGAGCGCTTTCCTCGTCACGGGCGACCCGGCCCGCAACAAGGAGATGTGCGTTCCGGGCGGCGCGCCGGTGACCGTGAAGATCGAACTTCCGCGCGCATGGGACAGGCTCATGAAAGAGCGTGGCTACAAGCCGCTTTCCTCGTTTTTCATCAAGACCTCCATGACGCCCGACACGCCCAAGCCTCGCGTGCGCGGCTACACGCGCCCTGGGATTCGAGGAGACACGCCTGCCGCGGGCCGGCGCAGGAGAACCCGGCAGCATCGCCAATTCCCCTGAGCCGGACGGAGCGCACCTATCTGGAGCGACAGTCTTGTCGCCTGTCGCTGTATGGCCTTTTCAAACAGATTCCGCACAAATCTTCCGTTGCCGAAGTTCTTGTCTTTCGTCGCAACGGCAGTCTCCATGATGTCTTTTATTGAAGCCCTTACGTCCGAATCGCACGTGTACTGGCTCTTTTCCGCGGTAAGCAGGAATATCTGTGCCAATTCTTCCGCGTTGTAATCGGGGAATTGTATGCATCTGCCGAATCTGGACTGCAATCCGGGATTGCTGTCCATAAACGCCTTCATCTCGTCCGTGTAGCCGGCGAGTATGACAACAAGCCTGTCGCGATCGTCCTCCATGCGCTTGAGGAGCGTCGCGATGGCCTCGGGCCCGTAATCTTTATCCCCTCCCTGCGCGAGAGTGTAGGCCTCGTCAATGAACAAGACGCCGTCCAAGGCAGAGTCTATTATCTTGTTGGTCTTGACTGCCGTCTGCCCGACATATTCGCCTATAAGCCCGGACCTGTCCGTCTCGACAAGATGGCCTTTCTTGACCACACCCATCATTCTGTATATGTCGGCCAGTATTCTCGCGACTGTCGTTTTGCCGGTCCCGGGATTTCCGGTAAATACGCAATGGTAGGACAAAGGCGCCTGTTTCAAGCCTGACAACCTGCGCTTGCGTTGTATCTGCATGAAGTCGGCCAGCATCTTCACGTCGTTTTTCACTGGCGCAAGCCCGATCAGCGAATCCAACTCCTTCATCGCATCGGACAGCGTCTCCGTCTCGTCGCTTTCACGTCTTGGCGGATCGCTCTCGCCGGCCGCCGCTTCGCCGCCGCCGGCCTCATCCATCCGGGGCTTTGCTTGAGCCCCGGCTCCGCTGATCCGCACATTGCCGTCGGCTTCGCCTTCGGTCAGCTTCATTATACCGGCCAGCATTGCACTTTCTTCCTCGCTGACCACACCGTCCGCCTTGGCGATCAGCGAAGCCCAGCGGTACATGAGCGTTGCATATCTCTGCACCCATTCATGCTGGCCTTTCGCCGTCCCGAACAAAAGCGCAAAACGAGACTCCCCTTCATGATCCGAGAGGTTTACCTCGATGCTCGCTTCACGCTGGAAATTGCTCATGATCGCCATCACCTTGTTTGCATACCCGGGATTCATATAGTCGTAGACATCGATGTCTTTGAACATCAACAGCGAGACCATCATCGCATATCCAACCCCGCATACGCCATACAGCCGATCCGGGTCCTTGCCCAAGCCTATGTAGCAATCCCTCAAGTCGCAATAGATGATGGGCGCAAGTCTTTGGTTGACGTTGAAATCGTGCGCATCCATTCGGAAAGCATCCATGCCCGAGAACGACTCCAGGATGTTTCGGCATCTGATGCTGCGATCCAATTCCTTGATAAACGCGTAGAACGCCAAAGCGGCGCCGGCTATTTCACGGATATAGCCTTCCACTTGCGGCGTATGCCTTCTTGGCGCAACGCTGCCCGGGACCTCTCCGGAAGAGCCTTGCTTGAAAACGAAGCCCAAGACCAGGCATGCAACGGCCCCCAATATCAAAAGGATCAAGACCAACACCATTGGAAGCTTTGCGCTCCCCCGGGTCCTGGACGCCACCTGGAACAGCAAAACCGCTCCGACTCCCAGGATTGCGGCCAAGACATGCCAGATGGAGACGTTCCCCCCGCCTCCAGGCGCGCCGCCTGCGGATCCCGTTCTTTTGCCGGAACGCTGCTCCCACCTCATACCGGCAAGCCCTCCAGCATGTCGATGCGGCTGTTCAGTTTCTCGCGTTGTTCAAGATTCATGGCTACTCCACCACTCCTACTCCACCACTAGGGTCAGACACTGGGTTATTCCATAGTCACAGAACTCCACAGCCCAGCATCCGCTCACGACATCTCCGCAATGGCGCTGTTCACAAGTCCGTTGAGAACCCAGAAATTCTCCTTCTTCCGGGCGATCTCCTGAACGGTCTTTTCCGGCAGTGAGACTCCGCGCGCCTTGGCCGCACTGCGGACGCAAGCTTCGCGCAAACCTTGCTCAGGCATCTTCAACTCGGCGACGACGCCGGAACGGACGCGGTTGTACAATCTCGCCATGCAATCGTCCTGAAGCGCCGAAAGGTCTGCCGAAGTGGCGATGACGAGCTGCCTTCCGGAGTTTATGAACCCGTCCACAAGGCGAAGCATTTCCTCGGATATCCCGTGGCAATCCTCAAGGAACTCGAAGCCATCAAGAAGAAGAACGTCTAACGACTCCCATTTTGCCCTGAAATCCTCCATGGCTTTGTTTTCCAGCGCATTCACGTACGCCCTGAAAAATCCGTAGACCTCGATGTACTCGACCTTCCGACCGTCGTTCCGCGACTTGACCGCCGACTCGATCTCCTTCAAAAGACAGGTCTTGCCGGTTCCCGAACATCCGC
>JAILJX010000106.1 GCA_024694365.1 Kiritimatiellia bacterium | reverse complement strand
TATGGCAAAACGAGCGCTCAGACCTAATGACCATGCCGGCTTTACAATCCCGACCAAAATCTGCTATAATACCCGCCACATGCAAAACACAGAGTCAACAAAGGTCTGCGCAACGGATTTTGCGCTGCCTACTGGATCCCGGCCCCTCCGCGCGAGAATCCAGCGCATCTACGCCGCGAAAATGGCCGAAAACGCCATCGAGGGAAAAGTCAGTCAACTGACTAATTGATTACGGACAAAAAATCCAAAAGTCCATTTGACCCCTGAAAACATTGGTTCTCGGGGGTCTTTTCTTTGCCTTCAATTAATCTAGATAAGTCAGTATCGTCACCTACTGACTTATTGAATGAGACGATATGCCCCGTCGCCACAAGCGGCGGGTTCTTCTGTTCCGGGACGGTTCCCGGACGCCCGCCACGAGTGGCGGCACAAGGAAGAAACATGAAAAGAAGACTCAACACATGTCTGGGCGATAATCCGGATGGCGTCCGCACATACTACGCCACACGCCTGGACGCGAACGGGGAGAACGACTACCGACTGGTCTCGACGCGCACAAGTCACGAAACCGCCCGCGAGATCGCCGGGGGCGTAGACGACGACCGCAACGGAAAGGCGGTGGCGAAGTGAGCGCCAGACTTGAAACACTATCCGAGATCATCGGCGACCTGCGCACCTACGACAACCTCGAATACGATGACGTCGTCTCGTTCGCGGACCGTCTGAGCGACGCCCTGGGAAGGCTGAAGACTGCATTCAGGACGAAGATATACAGACTGCAGAAAGACGCCTCGCTTGCCGCCTCCGTCACAGAAAGCGTCACAAGCGGCGTCACAGAAAGCGTCACAAACGTCACAAGCGTCACAGGAAGCGTCACAAGCGTCACAAACGGCGTCACAAAAAGCGTCACAGAAAGCGTCACAAACGGGGTAACAGGCAAAGAGAAAGGGGGGAAAGAGAGACATTCCCCCCAGACCCCCTATAGAGAGAAAGTCCCCCAAAGAGAAATTGCGCTCCCACTTCGTGTGAGCGCCGCGCGCGCGCCCGCGTGCACGTACGCGGAGGAGCAGCCCGGATTCACGCCGCCGGGGGAGGCGCGCGCACTCGCCACGGCAGATCAGCCGGAGAGGACCGACGTCCCGCCGCTCCACGTCGTCATGGGCTCCTGCGCAACCACAGGCGTCCCGGACTGGTACGCGCGTTGGTGGCACCGACAGATGTCCGCGTCCGGCTGGATGACGACCAGGGGCCAGCGCGTCGACAACACGAACTGGCGCGCAATCCTCTGCTCGTGGTACCGCAGGCAGGACCCGAAGGAGCTCGCCGAGGCGAGGGAGGCCGACGTGTCCCGCCGGAAGACGTGCCAGATAGTCGACGTGAAGCCGGGGGACTGGGCGCTCTGCCGCGAGCGCTGCGCCAACTGCACCGGCGCCGGATGCTCCGCAGGCGTCAGGGTTCCGCCGGACAGGATTCCCGGCTGGCCGATTCCGCCCGAGGAGTGTCCGCGGTTCCGCGCGCTCCCGCAGGAAGGAGGCGCGAAGTGACGCCGGTGCGCGAACGCCAGTGCATGGCCAGCCTCTTCGACGAGGGGTTCGTGTCCACCGACCTGCTCCGCGACCTCGCCGGTGCGGACGCGACGCCCTTCGACGTCTCGGACGGCGGACTGCAGGCCGAGATGATCTACGCCCGCCTCGACGCGGAACCTGCGGGGAAGGAGGTGCGCCATGCTCGTCCGGGACGGTGAACGCGCCCTTCTCGCCAGGGCCGAGCGCAACCGCATCTGCGACGAGACGCGGAACGACCGGACGAGGCAGCGGACGTTCGAGCGGAGGTTCGAGAGCCGCGACCTGCCGGACTCGCGCGCCGCGTTCGCGGACGCGAGCGACGCGGGCTGGATGAGCCGGATGATCGAGCGAAGCCTGGACGCCGAGTACCGCAGATGGGCCCGCGAGTTCAGGCTCCAGAGCGCCGCGGCGTCGCTGCCGAGACGGCCGGGGATGCTCCGCAGGCTCCTGTGGGCGATCTACCGGAACGGACGCGAGAGGTCGGTCACGATGGCCGAGCTGAACATGCCCGCAAGGACTTACTGGTGGGGGGTTAAAAATTTATTGAAATTCTTTTCCGCCCAATGAAATCAAGGGTGAAATGCACCTTTGACCAGTCATGACATTGCACACCGGGACCCCGAATTTCGTCTCGGATAATAGAGGGGCATGATTGCGGAGCGGTTCCGCATGAGTGCCCCTCGCAACCAACGAACGGAGAAACGAAGAACATGGCCTACACGAACGGGGAGAATCCGCGGTACACATGCGACAACTGGGACGAGGGCGTCGAGGTGAAGCTTCGCGAACGCGGGAAGCACAGGCTGCCGGAGCGCAAGGTGATCACGACCGGCATCGCCGAGATCGACCTGACGAAGAGGCAGATGGACCTGCTCGTGGCGTACGCACGCCAGGGACGCGACGTCCGCCTCACCTACGGCTCCAGCAGCGCGAAGGAGAGCATCTGCCGCTTCATCCCCTGCCTCGACAAGGACGGCAACCTCATTTCGACGGCGCAGACCATGCAGCCGTTCCGCGGCAGGCTCTACGAGGGCAAGCGCGTCAGCATCACGACGAGGCGCGGAGGCGACGACGTGACGAAGGAGGACGTCGTGCGGCGCATCAGGGAGATCCAGCGGGCGCGGCGCGAACAGGTCTCGCCCGACACGCTGGTGACATGTCCGGAGTGCGGAACCGAGTTCCGCGTCGGAAGGAAATGCGACAGCGCGGCGAATACGGCGCACGGAGTTGGGATGTGCTGAGGCGCCAGCCAACAACAGCCCTTTCGACGAGCACTCGCTCGGGCACGCTTTGGAGACGCGGCATCTTGCACCCCTGCTAGGGCATCGCTCGGCCCCTTGCGGCCCCTTCGGGGCTCGGCCTTCGGCCTCGGGCAACCTGACGCCTTCGGCGCAGGCGAATCTCGCGACTCGGCTTCGCCTCGGGGGATATGCCTCTGGAGTTGCGAATGGCAAGTAGATTTCATGTACATTCCTTCGCGCACCATGAATCAAGCTGACGCGGCAAGATGCCGCGTCTCCCAGTGTTTTCGCTACTGATTCGCGCTTCTCAATTCATCTCAGCCTACGTCGATACTATGGTGTTTTTAAGTCGCTTCAGCACACCTCCAAAACATCTCCGTGCCTCCGCGCGCTCCGTGTTTAAGCGCCGCAGGCCAAGCGCTGACGCGCTACCACGACTGGGTTAGCACGAATGGTTGGTGAACGCTCTCCAACCACATATCTTTCGTCGCTCCATTGGCTCTCGTTACTGCTTCGCGCTTCTCCAACCGCATCCATGGATCGTTGCCTCAGCCGGCACGCGTCCCGCGT
>JAILJX010000104.1 GCA_024694365.1 Kiritimatiellia bacterium | reverse complement strand
AAATAGGCCGAGCCTCCGCGCCACTTGAAGCGGATGGCCTCCACGCCATCGAGGCCGGCTATCGGCTTCGCGGAAGTCTTCTTGAGCGCCTCTATCGCATCGCCGTCCTTCTCGAATATGACGGGCATCTTTTTGGAGAGCCCGTTCAACCGCGCGATCGCCTCCGGCTTCATCACCTTCGCCTCGGGGACGACTATCGCCTTGTATCTGGAGACGATTTCGTCGGTCAGGAACGAGTCGGACACGTAGTCGAACTGCCAGCCGCCGTCCCAGAGTCGCCGGGCGAGCTTTCCGAAGGGAATATCCTCCATCCAGTGCGCGTGGACGGTCATGAGCGACTCGAATCCCTCGGGATCGGTCCACTGGTCGTTGATGGGCCAGTAGAGAAGCACGTCATTGTCGGGAACGGCCTCGGCGAGGAAGCTCTGAACGCGCGTAAAGTAGTCGTTGAGGGGCTTTATGTCGCGCCATATCGGGTTGCGGGGATTGAGTTCGCTCGCCGCGTAGAAGCACCATCCGGGCCATGGGGCGGAATCGGGAGAATAGACCGTCGCGTGGTAGTACAGCCTGTTCACTCCCGAGAGGAAAAGGAGGTCGCCGAACGCCTTCGTCTCTTCTGGAGTCTCGCAGAAGTGCTCGGCCATCCAGGTGAAAGACTCGGCGCTCGTCGACTTCTTGCCGGTCAAGTGCGCTGCGGACGAGGCGAACTTGCTCATCAGTATCGAGCGGTCGCCCTCCTTGAAGCGATCGTCGAAGCGGCTCGTGAACTTGTCGCGCCCGCCCCGGCCGAACATCTCCGTCTCGGGCGTATCGGCGATCGAGTAGAACTCGAGGAGATTCGCGGGTGCGCCGTGGGCCTGGTTGTGGGTAAGGATCCCGCGCTCTTTGCACCACTCCGTCCAGATCGGGAAAGTCTCCTTGACGAGTATGTCGCTCAAAGTTTCGCGGTAGTCGGCCTTCACCTTCGCGATCGCCTCCTTCTCGCCGAAGCCCGCGAGCTCGGCAAGGTGGTCCGTTATGTCGTACCCGCGGTACTTCTTGAAAAGATCCGGGAATTCGTCCGACCAGCCCGCGTTGTAGTATTCGAAGGAATCGTGGAAGGTGGCTCTCGGATAGGCCTCTTCGACTCCGTCGAGATTCTTGAAAAGCGTCAGATGCGCCTTCAGGGCCGCGGGCGAAAAGGGATTGAGCATGGGGCCCGCATCGAGCGCCTGAGCCCTTTTGACCTTCTGTCCGGTAGGATAGGCGACGAGGCGAGTCCCGTCCTTCTCGAAGAGGACCTTGAAGCGCTTCGGCTCCTTGTCGCCCGGCTTGAGGACCTTGAGCCCCTGCGCACCGAGCTCCGGAGGCGTCGCCTTCCCGCCGAAGCACCAGCCCGCGCCGAAGCTCAGATCGACCTTCATCCCCTTGGCGGCGGCGATGCGGTTCGCCTCCTTGAGGAGTTCGACGTACTTCGGGCTCATGAACTCGACATACTTCGACTCATAGCCCTTCGCGCCGTAGATCGGGATTAGCCTCACTCCGCCCAGGCCCGCATCGGCCCAGCGGGCCATCTCTTTTTCGAGCTCCGCCGGCTCGATCGCGTTGCCGAGGCAGTGGCAGATTCCCCAGGGCTTCGTCTCGGGCGTCGGCGCGGGGAAGTCCACCGGCAAAAGGGTCGCGAGAAGGAGCGCTGACATCATTGCAACACCTCTCTTTCCTTTAGAGCGCCTCGAAGAGCCGCCGCGCCCATTCGCGGGCTTTGGCGAACTGCACGAGCGAATAGCTTTCGTTGGGAGAGTGTATCCTGTCCTCGGTCTGTCCCCATCCGACGATGAGAGGCGCGGCTCCGGAGACTTCGCGGATGACCGAAATGACGGGGATCGAGGCGCCGTCCCACTGGAAAACGGGTCCGCGCGGATCCATATCCTCGAGGACCGACGAAGCAAGGCGGAATACGGGCGAGGCGAGGGGAAGGCGGAAGCCTCCCGCGCCGGGGTTGTAATCTTCGACAAAGAGCTTCATTCCGCGCGGGACACGGTCTTCGAGGTGGGCGCGCACCGCCTCGAAAGCGCCGCGCACCGATTGTCCGGGAACGAGCCGCATGGAGATTTTCGCTATCGCTCCGGAAGGGATCACCGTTTTGGAGCCCGGTCCGCCATATCCGGAGTGGATGCCGTTTATCTCTATCGTCGGCTCGAAAGAATTGCGCTGGACTATGGTTTTGCCCATCTGGCCGCCGACAGGTTCGCAGCCGATGTCATCGGCGTACGCCGCCTCGCTCATCGCCCCCGCCTCCGCGGCGCGGCGCTCGGGCTCGGTGGGGGGCTCGATTCCGTCCCTGAAACCGGCTACGGCGATGGAGCCGTCGGCATTGTGCAGGGATGCGACGAGCTCGGCTATAGCCTGGGCGGGGTTTGGCGCTATTCCCCCGTATTCGCCGGAGTGGAGATCGCGGTTCGGTCCCGTGAGGCGGACCGTGAAGTGGCTCACTCCGCGAAGCCCCGCAACGATTGCAGGCCGCAGACCGGCCGCGGCGGAAGTGTCGCAGACGGCGAGGACGTCAGCCGCAAGATCCTTCCTCCATGACGGCGCAAGGGACATGAGAGCGCCGCTTCCCGACTCCTCCTGGCCCTCGAGCACGACTTTGATCGCGGGAGCTTTCGCGCCTTCCGGAGAGGAGAGGTAGTCGCGCAATCCGCAGAGGAATGCGAACGACTGGCCCTTGTCGTCCTGCGCCCCGCGGCAATAGACGCGTCCGTCGATTTCCGAAGGCTCGAAAGGAGGCGTATTCCAATCTGCCACCGGGTCCACAGGCTGCACATCGTAGTGTCCGTAGACCAGGACGACCGGTCTGCCCTCGTCCCCCTTGCGCGAAGCGAAGACGATCGGCGGCGCGGCCACGCCGTCCTTCACGTCAGGCATGCGAAGCTCGGCTTCGAAGCCAAGGGCCTCAAGCCACTTCTTCAGCCATACGGCGCAGTCCGAGCAATCTCTGAGGTGCGAAGGATCTGCACCCACGGACCGGAATTTCAGAAGTTCGAAATATTCGCTGCGTACGCTGTCTTCCATGTCAATCCTCCTTGTTTTGCGGTTTCAGACGAACAGCCAGACCAAGAAAAGGATCGCGAGAGCGGCCAATGCGGACGATGCGATCGCGATGGCGAGCCGCTTTCGCGCGCGTTTGCGCTTCAGCCCTGCGATGAACGCCTTCACCTCCTCGTCGTCGGTCTGGAAAGAAAGGGTGTCGTTCGCCTTCTCGGGAAGATTGTCCAGCATCTTCTTCACGGAAAGCACCGTCGGCGCGGCATCGGCCGCCGGCGCATAGTGCACCTCGGCCGACTCGGGGCGGGACAGCCTGTAGCCGAGCTTGGCGAACTCGCCGAGCAGGGTTTCGGGATCGGGTATCCTGCGTTCGCGCTCCTTCACGCACATGCGGCGGATCAGCACCGCGAGCATCGGGGGGACGTCCGGATTGAAGTCCCGGATGTCCGGGAACGGATCCTCCGAAAGCGTCTGCGCTATGATCTGGGGGGCGTTGGGTCCGTCAAACGGAGGCTTGCCCGCGATCATCTCGAAAAGGACCACGCCCAGGGAATAGATGTCGGCGCGGGTGTCGACGCCGGCGGCGTCGAGGGCCTGCTCCGGGGCGACGTACGAAGGGGTGCCGAAGACGGACTCCGTCGTGGTGTTCAGGGAATCCTTTATGTCGTCCGATTTGGCGATGCCGAGATCCACGAGCTTCACCAGCCCGTCGGGCTGGATCATTATGTTCTCGGGCTTGATGTCGCGGTGGACGACATGGTATTTCTGCGCGGCCTCCAGCGCGCTCGCGACCTGGAGGATGACCTCCACCGCGCGGTCTGGGGAGAAGTGCCCGGCGAAAGCTATCGCCTGCCGCAGGTCGCCGCCCTTGACGTAGTCCATGACGAGGTAGTAGAGTCCGCGCGGCCCGTCAAACCCGCAGTCGTGCACGGCGACGAGGTTCGGATGGCGTATGCGCGTCGCGATCTTGGCCTCTCTCAGGAACCGTTTCACATAGGCGTCGTTTTCGGACGCGACGGAGGGGAAGAGTACCTTGAGCGCGAACAGCGTATCCAGAAGCTCGTGCCTCACGAGATACACGGCGCCCAGACCGCCGTTGCCCAGCAGCCGTTCCACGATGTAGCCGTGGAACTTCTCGCCAGGCTGAAAAACCTCTTCGCGACCGAAATTCATTGTCCGGACTCCTTGATGCGCAGGACTATCATCGTGTAGTTGTCGATGGCGCCGCCGAGGATGATGCGCCGCTCCAGTTCGTCGGCGATCTCCGACGCGGCCCGCTTCATCGCAAGGACTTCTTCGATGCCTTTGTCGTCCACCATGTCATATACGCCGTCGGTGCAAAGAAGATAGACGTCGTCGGGGCGGACGTCTATCTTGCGCCAGTCGGGCTGGACATCCGGCTCTATCCCGACCGCGCGCGTCAGGACATGGGAGAGCTGCCCTTCGCGCCATCCCAGACGCGCAATCATGGAGCGCATCGACGGCCGGCGGCTCAGTTCGCCGGCAAGAGTGTGGTCGTGGGTCAGGGGTTCGAGTTTCCCGTCCCTCAACCTATAGACACGGCTGTCGCCGACATACGCAATGACCGCGGAAGGTTCAGGCTCGTCATCTATGGAAAGCACAGTGACGGTCGTCGCCATACGCGAATACCTGGCCTTGCGGGCGAATTCGCGGATTTCACAATTGGCGCCATGTATGGACGCCCCAGCCGCGCGGATGCGCTCGGAGAAATCCGCCCCCGCCTTGACGGTGCGGTCCAGCGCCTTGCAGGCGATGGCGCTGGCCTCTGCTCCGCCCTGCCCGCCACCCATGCCGTCGGCTACGCAGAACAGCGAACGCTCGCGGCAGACGAGGAGATTGTCCTGATTGTCGGCGCGGACGAGTCCGCGCTCGCTCTTTACGGCGATGTCGTAGTGTCTTGCGCGGCATGGCTTGCGCCCGCAAAGCCGCTTTAGCATCTCCATCATCGCGCACCTCCTCCCGAAACCGCAAAAAGCACCGCGGCGAGAACGGCAAGCGACACGGCCAGCGACAACGCCGCGAGCGCCAGCGCCTTGTCGGCGTACCACGGGCTCTCGGGGATTGCATCGGTTGCCGCACGCGGCGTTTCCGGCAGCGTGGTGCGCGAAGGCATCGTCGCAGGCATCGGATTTATGAGAGCCAGAAGAACGGAGCGCGCCGAGGACGGCCGCTTGGCCGGATCCGGATCGATCATCCGGGAGATCAGCGCCGCAAGCGGAGGAGGAGTGTCGGGCCGCAAGGTCCTGACATCGGGGAACATGCGCCCCTCCAATGCTTTCGCGAATGAATTCATGGCAGTCTCGCCATCGTTCGGACGGCGGCCTGCGAGCATCTCGAAAAGGACGATTCCAAGCGAATAGATGTCAGCGCGCATGTCGGCTGAATGCGAATCGAACATCTGCTCGGGCGCCATGTAGGCGGGGGTGCCGACAACCTTCTCGGCGTCGGTGACGCGCATATTCCCGCCGTCCGTGCGAAACAGCGAAGCGCCGAGATCCGACAGCCTGGCCGTCCCGTCGGGAGCGAAAAGCACGTTCTCGGGCTTGACGTCGCGATGCACCAGCCCGTTCGCCTCGATGTAGGAGAGCGCATGGGCTATGTCGGACGCGATGGCCGCCGCGCGGGCAAGGGGAAGGCCTTCCCGGGAGGCGGATATGAGCTCGCGCAGAGTTCCGCCCGGCTGATACTCCATGACGATGTAGCAAAGTCCGGTATCGGGATCCCGGCCGGCGTCATATACGGGAACAAGATTCGGATGGCGCGATTTGAGGGCGAACTCGGCCTCTTGGACGAATCTGTCTACGCAGGCCGGCTCTTCCGCCGCTATTTTCGGATCCAGTATCTTTACGGCGAACTTGGAGCCTTTCGCATCCTCTACAAGATGCACCTCTCCTGCGCCTCCGATACCGAGACGCATAAGAACGCGATATGCGCCAAAAACATCCCCCGGCGACAATATCCCTTTCTCGCCGTCTTCAGCCATTGCCGCCTCAGAGCCCCTCTACGACAAAGGAAAGCCTGTAAACGCCCTTGCCGGGGCGATACTCCCTATGGGGTTTGTCGCCCCAACTGTTGTCGCCGCCGACGCCCATCTGCACGGCGTCGATGACGACGGTGATTTCATCCTCGATCTTCAAATCTTCGAAATGCTTCGCCTTTTCAAGCGTCTCTTGCGAATAGGGCCAGGCGTTGAAGCCGAACGGCGCATTGAGAGCCTCGATCTTCACCTTCCTGCCCGCCGCGGAACTGAACTCCACCGAACGGCAACCTCCGCGATGGCCCTGCTCGCCGGGCCTGACGTAGTTGTCGGGATTGAGGGCCCCCTTCTTGAGACCCAGCCCTATCGTGGCCGAGCACGGAGCGAAATACGCCGAAGTCTCGCGGTCGGAGTAGTTTTCCCACGGCCCAAGGCCGAGCCAGTCCACTTTCACCATGTCCTTGGGGAGCGTAAAGGAGAGCCCGACTCTAGGGATCTCGGGAAGTCCGTCAGGAACGGTCAACGTCCAGTCGACGAGGTAGCGTCCGCCGGAAAGCTTCGACCACTTGAGATCGCTCTTGCATCCGTCGGGGAGGGTCTGCGAGGCGGTAGCATCCTTCCAGACCTTGCATACATTGTCCATCTTCCAGCCGAGATCGTTGTCGGTCGGGGCGCGCCAGAGATTCAGCTTGAAGGGGCAGGGCCTCTCGGCTGCGGTCCCCTCGGGGATTTCCGCAGGGACGAAAGGCTTGGTGAACGAATCGTGGGCCATCGACTTGACGGCGGAGCCGCTCCCGCCGAACGAGAAGAGGATGGAGTGTGCATATCCGGGAACGTTCTTCGCCGAAACCGTCTTCCTGCCGCCGGGGGCGATGCCGGACAAATCAAGCGTTCCCATCCCCGCGACCTGGCCATCTTCAGTGAAGGCCAGCCAAGAGCATTCCACTCCATCCAGGGAGGTGAAGGACCGGTCGTTCCTCACCGTCGCCGCCTTCTTTTCCCAATCCCACGACTCGACATGTATGGGCTGATAGGCGTGGGCGACTTCATATGCTCCGGGATGGATCGACCTGTCGGCGGCGACGAGGCCGTTGCAGCAGAAGTTCCCGTCGTTTGGCTTGTCGCCGAAGTCCCCGCCGTAGGCGAGTGAACCGTCCTTCTTGGAAAGAGCCTGGTCGGCGAAATCCCAGACGAATCCGCCCTGGGCCGAGGGATATTTGGCGACCACATCCCAGTAATCCTGCACGGAGCCGTTGGAATTGCCCATCGCATGGGTGTATTCGCAGAGGATGTACGGCTTCGCGGGATTGTTTTTCACGTATTTCTCGACATCCCACGGCCTCGCGTACATCGGGCACTTGATGTCCGAGTGGTCGGAATCCTGCGCGCCCTCGTATTGGATGGGTCTTGTCGAGTCGAGCTTCTTCATGGCCTCGTACTCGCGCTTCATCGCGGGTCCGTCGCCGGACTCGTTGCCGAGCGACCAGATTACGATCGAGGCGTGATTGCGGAAAGTCTTCACCATGTTGACTCCACGCTCCACAATCGCCTTCGTGTAGAGGGGGTTTCTCGGGAGAACGTTCTTCTGGTCTCCGTAGATTCCGGCTCCATGCGCTTCTATGTTCGCCTCGCATACGACATAGAGACCCGCCCTGTCGCAAAGCTCGTACCAGAGAGGGTCGTCCGGATAGTGGCACGTTCTCACAGCGTTGATGTTGAGGGATTTGAAGATTTCGATATCTTTCTTCATCCCCTCCTCGGTCACGGTGTAGCCGGTCTTGGGTTCCATCTCATGGCGGTTGACGCCCTTTATGAGGATGCGCTTCCCGTTCAGCAGAAGAACGGAATCCTTGATTTCGACTCTGCGGAAGCCAAACTGAACGGCACGCCAGTCCTTGCCCGTCCTTATCGCCTCCCAATAGAGATTCGGAGCCTCGGCGCTCCAGAGAGCGGGCTTTTCATACGTCTTCCTGAAGAGAATGTCGCCGCGTTCGCTTTTGATCGTGACGGTGCCGCGCGAATAATCGTCCGCAAGGTCCGTTTCGACGACAAGATCCTTCGGGGCCTGCATGTCTTCCGCAACGAGCCAGACACTCCTGAAAATGCCCGAAAGACGCCAGAAATCCTGGTCCTCGAGGAAGGAGCCGTCGCAATGTTTGAGGACTTTGACTTCCAGATCGTTCTCTCCATCCTTGAGGAACGGCGTCAGATCGAACTCGGCGGGGAGTCGGCTGTCTTCCGAGTAGCCGACCTCCATGCCGTTCACGCTGACATGCATAGCGCTCGAGACGCCGCCAAAGTGGATGACGACCCTGCGGCCCTTCCAGTCGGCCGGGACGGTGAACTTCCTGGAGTAGAGCCCTACGGGGTTGCGGAAATGATGGCTCGTGTATCCCTTCTTCGGCTCCATCATGGGATCGCCTTCCTTGAACCCGGCGATCGGATACGTCACGTTCGTGTAGAGGGCGGGGTCGAAATCCCCCTGCAGTTGCCAACAGCCGGGGACGGCGATTTGGCAGGTCTTCTCCCAATCCGGAGCGTCAACAGTATGCTTCCAACCGAAATTCCACGTTCCGTCCAAAGAAACGAGATATTTCGACTCCGTGCGCGGTTTTTCGCCTTTCGCTACCGAGAGCGCGAGCTCTTTCGTCTCGCAAGGAACCGCTATCGCGCGCGCGGGAAGACGATTGACGGAAGTGACGGTCGGATCGCGCCAGGGATCCTTTGCGATCTCCGTCACGCCAGAAGCGGCAAAAGACGCGGCCGACATGCCGGCCATCGCCATCAATACCATAAATCTCATGCTATTCTCCTTTATTCCTCTTCTTCTGGTTGAAATCCGGCTGCCTCCGCCCCAGGAACGATTTGTGCCCCTGGCGCTTGCGGTTGGTCTTGTTGCGATTCGCGGGATGGACCCATGGCGCCGTAGGGAGGCCTTCGCCCGACTTTCCGGCCTTGCGGTCGGCGAATTCGCTGTGAAAAGGCTGGTCGCGGTCGACGCGGATCGTCTTCTTTATGAAACGCTCTACGGCCTTGAGCTGGGCGCGCTCCTCGCCGGTCACAAAGCTGATCGCGGCACCAGATTCGCCCGCTCGCGCAGTGCGCCCTATCCTGTGCACGTAGCTCTCCGTTTCAAGAGGAAGCTCCATGTTCACGACACACGACACGTCCGGGACGTCTATACCCCTGCTCGCTATGTCGGTCGCCACAAGCACCCTCGTCTGCCCCCGCCTGAAGCCTTCAAGCGCGCGGGTTCTCTGATTCTGCGTCTTGTCGGAATGGATCGCGGCGCAAGAGACGCCAGCCTTGAAGAGCTTTTTGCACACCCTGTCGGCCCCGTGGCGCATCTTCGTGAAGACGATCACTTTCGTCCATTCCTGGTGGGATTCCAAGAGATGCAGGAGCAAAGCGTCTTTCTGGGCCTTTTCGACCATCATCACCTTCTGGTTGATCTTCTCGACCGTGGGAGCCTCGGACGCTATCGTAACCTGCGCCGGATTGGTCACAAGTTCACCCGCGAGACTTCTGATCGGATTCGACATCGTCGCCGAGAAGAAGAGCGACTGCCTCGATTTCGGAAGCTTCGAGATTATCCTTCTTATGTCCGGCAGGAATCCCATGTCAAGCATCCTGTCGGCCTCGTCAAGGACGAAGCACTCCACCCGGTCGAGGTAGAGTATGCCCTGCGTCATGAGGTCTATGAGTCTCCCTGGGCAGGCGATCACGGTCTCGGCGCCCTTTTTTATGTCTTTCACCTGCCCGAACTGGGATACTCCGCCGAACACGCACGCGAAAGGAAGATTCGCATACTTGGAGAATTTCCTTACGTTTTCCGCCGTCTGGGCCGCAAGCTCCCGGGTTGGCGACAGGACAAGGGCTCTGGGATGGCCGATATGCCTCGGGCGCCTCTCCTTGAGAAGGTGATCGAGTATCGGCAGCATGAACGCCGCCGTTTTCCCGGTGCCGGTCTGTGCGCAGCCTATGAAGTCGCGTCCTTCGAAAAGATAGGGCATCGCTTCTGCCTGGATCGGAGTCGGCGTTTCATAGCCGGCATCGGCGATCGCATGTTGGAGCTTCTGGTCCAGTCTTCCGAAAACGCTGCCTTCAAACATGGATCAATCCTCCAGCAGCGCCGGCGGCGCTATCATGGCGAAATCGGAGACTGACGCGAAATATCCACTTTTGGCTTTGGCGAGCTCTGCCCTCGCGTTCGGAAATTTCCTCTTGAGCCAATACTCGAGAACAGGCTTCTTTTCCGGATATTTCGCCGCGATCCTGACGAAGAGCGCCCCCACGATGGCCGCAATCGCCCCGTCGACGAGCTCTCTCGCATGCAAATCGTGATAGGCCTTGCCTTCGGGATGGTCTTTCACGTAGGCGACGGCCGAGTCCACCTCGGCTGCCAGCGCCGCGATTTCTGCCTTTTCGCTTTCGAATGCGGACGTCTCGATCCCTTCGTAAACGTCGGCGAGAACCTCATTGTAGAGATTGGCCATGACTCCCGCAATCGCCGCGACGACCTGAAGCTGCGAAGTCCCCTCGTATATCGAGGTTATCCTCGCATCCCTGAGATAGCGCTCTACGGGATAATCCTTCATGTACCCCGAGCCGCCCAGAACAGAAACCGCGCCATTGGCGACGCGCGTCGCCATTTCGGACGCATAATACTTGGACATCGGGGTAAGCATCTTGTTGAAGCCGGCGTACTTCTTCATGCGCTTTCTCACGTCCATGGCTTCGGGCGTGCCCTTGAGCGACTCGAACTTGCGCGCAAGCCCGTTCTCGAGATCGACGGACTTCGATCCGTAGTACGCAAGAAGCCTTGCAGCCTGAAGATCGACGGACATGTCGCACATAAGCTCCCTAAGGGCCGGGAACGTGTCGATCGAAACGCCGAACTGTTTTCTTGCGGCGGCATAGTCCCTTGCGGCACGGTAGGCGGCCTCGCCTATTCCCGTCCCCTGCGCCGAAATGCCGACGCGTGCGCCGTTCATGAGCGCCATGACATAGGTTATGAGCCCGCGCTTGCGCTGGCCGATCAGTTTCGCGGGAGCGTTGCTGAAGACCATTTCGCATGTGGGGGAGCCGTTGATGCCGAGCTTGTGCTCGAGTCGGCGGATCTTGACCTGCGGACACTTCTCGACAAGAAGGCAGCTCAATCCGGCGCCGTTTGTCGTTCCGGGCTCGGTTCTCGCGAGCACGAGAAGAACGTCGCCGCACCCGTTCGTGATGAAGCGCTTGACGCCATTTACGAACCAATTGCCGTTTTCGTCCTGGAATGCCGTCGTCTTTACGCTCTGCAGGTCTGATCCCGCGTCGGGCTCGGTCAGAACCATCGCTCCGGTATACGTACCGTTGCAGAGCTTGGGAACGTACTCTTTCTTGATGTCTTCGCTCGCGAACTGGTTTATCGTCTCCGCGATTCCCTGGAGGCCGAAGATGTTCATCAAGGAGGCGTCGGCGCGGCTGACGATTTCGTTGCACGCCGTCAAGACCGTACAAGGCATGTTAAGCCCGCCAAGATAATATGGGATTGTGCATCCGGAGAGTCCGGAGCGTCCGAGAAGATCGATCGCGAGCTTGATTCCCGGAGTGTAGGTGACCGAGCCGTCCTCTTCAAGGATGTTGCCCGTCTTGTCGGTCTCCTCGGCGGTCTGGGCGATCCTGTTGCCGCAGATGTCGCCGCAGACTTCGAGAGCGCGCTTGTAGTTGTCTATCGCATCCGCAGCCGACGAGGGGGCGTAGTCGACTGTTTCGGCGAACTTGAAGTCCTCTTCCAAAAGCGCTGCGACCTCCGAAAGGTCTAGCGCATCGATCGTCTTGGCGATGTCGGCGTTGTCGGTGTAGAAATTAGCCATGTCTGCCTCCTGGAATTACTGCGCCTTGCCCTTGATGGCCTTGATCAGCTTCGGCACGACCGTGTTCAAGTCGCCGACAATCCCGTAATGGGCGATTTTGAAAATCGGCGCGTCGCGGTCCGTGTTGATGGCGATTATCTTGGCCGAATCCTGCATGCCGGCGAGATGCTGCACGGCTCCCGAGATTCCGCAGCTGATGAAAAGCGCAGGCCTGACCGTAACGCCGGTCTGTCCGATCTGCCTCTCGTGCTCGCAGTATCCAAGGTCCACGGCCGCACGGCTCGCGCCTACGGCGCCGCCTATCGCGTCCGCAAGGGCGAAAAGCGTTTTGAAATTCTCTTTCGAGCCAACGCCGGCGCCTCCGGCGACGATGATTCTCGCGCCTTTGAGGTTAACGGAAGAATGCCTGCGGACGATTTCGAGGACTTCGACGGGAATGTCGACGCCATCCAGCCTGGCTCCGTGGCGCACAAGGTCTCCGGTTCTGCCGGGCTTGGGATCCAGCGGCTTCATCACTCCCTCGCGAACCGTCGCCATCTGGGGCCAATGCCGTGGGTTTACGATCGTCGCGATTATGTTTCCGCCGAAAGCCGGGCGTATCTGCTGGAGTATGGACGGGAAAGTCTCTTTCGTCTTCGGGTCTGTGTAGTCGGCGATCTGCAGGTCGGTGCAATCGGCCGTAAGGCCGCATCTCAAGGCGGAGGCGACCGCAGGGCCAAGATCGCGGCCCATATGTGTCGCGCCGAAAATCACAATCTGAGGAGCGCACTCTTTGACAAGCTCCACGAATGCATGGCGGTAGGCCTTGCCCCTGAACACCTTGAGCCCAGGGTCTTCGACAAGATGCACCCTGTCCGCGCCGGCCTCGAAGAGGTCCTTTGCGAGGCATTCGACCCCATAGCCCATCAAAACCGCCGCAAGCGGGACGCCAAGCCTGTCCGCCAGTTCCCTTCCCTTGCCGAGCAGTTCGCGCGGAACATCGCCGAGACGTCCTTCTTCCTGTTCTGCGAATACCCAGACTTCGCCCTTCGCTCTTTTTTCCAGATCCATAAATCTCCTTAACCGATGGTATGGTCGGCGACAAGTTCCGCCACAAGAGAACCGATTCCCTCTTCGGTCGGTTCGACTTCCCTGAAATCGCCGCCGGCGAGGACGACAGAGACGATCTTGTTCACGTTCGTGGGAGATCCGGCGAATCCGCAGCGATCGGGCTCGCACCCCACATCGGCGCAGGACAGCTGACCTATCGCGAGGTCGCCATCCAATGCGACGCCCCCGTTTTCCACGGGAGCCTTGGCGCGTTTGTACTTCATGACGCGCTTGACGTCCATCGGCCTCAATTCGCCGAATTTCTCGGTCACCGTGAAAAGAGCCGGAAGCTTGACGCGGTCTTTTTCGATCCCCGTTCCGATATCGCGCGTCGCGACGGCAAAATCGCCGTCCATCTCGATGTCCTCGAGATACGTGATCGCCGCGAAATCGAGCTTTTCCGCGATTTGCGGACCCACCTGGGCCGTGTCGCCGTCTATGGCCTGACGCCCGCAAAACACCATGTCCGGCTTGAGCGAGCGGACGGCCTGCGAGAGGATGTAGCTCGTCGCCAGCGTATCCGATCCCGCCGCGGCGCGGTCCGTCAGCAAATACGCCCTGTCGGCCCCGCACATGAGAGCGGTTCTCAGAATGTCGCACGCTTTCGGCAGACCCATCGTGATTACGCTTACGGTTCCTCCGCACTCTTCCTTGATCTTGAGCGCGGCCTCCAGCGCATTGCGGTCCTCTGGATTGAAAATGGCCGGCAGCGCCGCACGGTTTATCGTCCCATCGGCCTTCATGGCATCCCCGGTGACCTTTTTCGTGTCAGGGACCTGCTTGATGCAAACCACCGAATGATAGCCGCCGCAACGGCCTTTAGTCGTATGATTCATAGTCGTCTGTTTACGGTTTTCAGAAAAATTGCGTTCAACCCAAAGCCGATGCCGTCGCTTCCATCGACGCGACGTCCGCCACGTTCAGCGTGACGAGAGATGCGTCGATCTTCTTGACGAGACCGGAGAGGACCTTGCCGGGGCCGAATTCGACGAATGTCGTGCATCCCATCTCCTTCGCCGTCGCTACATCCTGCGCCCAATTGGTCGTCCCCGTCACCTGCTCGAGCATGAGTGCCTTTATTGCGCCGGGATCCGAAGAATGAGGCTTGCCGGTCACGTTGGAGAGGACAGGGAAAGCCGGAGCCTTGAACGCCACAGCGTCGAGGACGGGGGCAAGCTTCTCGCGCGCCGGGGCCATGAAAGGAGAATGGAAGGCTCCTGCCGTGGCAAGCGGAATCGCCCGCTTGACGCCCAGCTCCTTCGCGACTTCAGCCGCACGGGCGATCTGATCCTTCGAACCGGAAAGAACCTGCTGCGCCGCGGAATTTACGTTCGCGACGGTGCAGGACGTCTTCTCGCAAAGGGTCTTGAGCTGATCGGAGGAGGCGCCCACTATGGCAATCATGCCCGAAGGCGTTTTTTCGCACGCCTCCTGCATGAACCTTCCGCGGGCCTCGAGAACCTTCAGCGTGGAGTCGAAATCAAGAACGCCCGCCGCGCAGAGCGCGCCCCATTCGCCGAGCGAGAGACCCGCCGCGCACGCGAAAGCCGGATCGCACCTTTTTTTGAGCGCGAGATACGCGGCGTAGGAGGTCACGAAAATCGCCGGCTGGCATATGTTGGACTTCGTAAGCTCCTCGGCGGGGCCCTCGAAGCATATCTTCTTCAAATCGAAGCCCAGAACCGAATTGGCGGCATCGAAGAGTTTCATCAATCCGGGATCGCCCTCGGCGAAATCCCTCCCCATCCCGGGCACCTGTGCGCCCTGGCCGGCGAAAATGCAGCAGTTGGACATGGTATCGTTCCTTGGGAATCAGAAGCGCGCGTTCAGAATGGGCATGATCGGCAGATCGCCGTTCCCGATGATGTTGAGAAGGCCTATCTGCATGCCTATGAAATTGTCCGCGCAGTTGAAAACCCCGATCTGGATTCCACGGCCCGTTTCGGCTGCGATGTTGACGCCGCCGAACTGGAGGCCGTAAAGACGCTCGGCGTAGTTGACCGCGCCGATGGACCATCCGTGATACTCGTTGACGGCAGCGTTGGCGAAGCCTAGCTGAAAGCCCCAGCACACGCCCTTGTCGTAGTTGAACCCGCCGATCTGCCCGCCGATGAACTCGCCGTCGAAGTTGATCAGGCCGATCTGCCCGCCGGTGTAGCAGCCGCGATTGTAGTTGACTATGCCGGCCAGCTCGAATCCCTTGCTGTTGCCGAGAGCCACGTTGGCGATTCCGCCGAACTGGGCGCCGATGAAATCGTTTTCCGTCCAATCCACGCCGGCATAAAGGGCAAGCCCTTCGGCCGAATCGCGGTTGAAGCCCACAAGGCCGAAGTCGAAGCCATAGACCCCGAAGCTTTCTCCGTATATGAGATTGAAGCGTACGCCATTGACCATCGCTTCCGGAGACGGATACTGGATCGGCGTCGCGAAACCGATTTCCGCATAGGCCACAGGATGTTCCTGAGGAACGAACGGATTCAAGGCTTCCGGATCGCCGGACGCTTGATTTGCCGAACCATCCTGCGCCGCGGCCGCTCCGCAAAGCGCCATCGACAACGCTACAAGACTCAATTTCTTCATCAGAACCTCCTTCAGTCGCCGATTCGGGACCCATTCCCGGTCAGCACCCGCTATTTTCTCATATTCCGGCGGAAAATTCAACTGGAAATATCAGATTGAATGAACCGGAGAAGCTTCCCGGTTGTGCACCTGGCTGCGATAAAGGGTCCACCCGCCATTAAGCCAGAAGCTGATGCAGCACACCCACATGGCCGGCAACAGGAGCTTGAAGTTGCCCGACATCTCGGAGGCCAGGACGATCGCGGCTATGGGGATCCTGTTGCAGCTGGCGAGAAAGCCCGCCATGCCGACTATCGCGAACGATGCAGGATGGATGCCCATCCCCGGCCAAAGGGCCTGCAAAGCGATGCCCGTAGCCATCCCGAGGACGCCGCCGCAGGCTATGGCAGGGGCGAAAACGCCGCCGGAGCCTCCCGAACCGACGGTGAACGACGTCGCGACGACCTTCAGGACGAAAAAGGCAAAAAGCCCTGCGACGCTGACGAGAAGTCCGCGAGGGCATGCCGCGCACGCCTCGGCGTTCAAGACGTGGCCCACGGTTCCGTAGCTTGTCCCCAGAACGGGAGGCAGCGCCAGCCCGATGGCGCCTGTGGCAAGACCGCCCGCAACCACTTTCAGGCTGCCCGGAAGCCTGATCTGCGAAAACGCCCTTTCCGTCGCACGGAAGAACATTATGTAAAAACGCGAGCCGAAAGCCACCACAAAAGCCAGGATGAAATACGGCAGCAGCCTGATGGAATTGTCGAACGATCCCGGTGACAGCGTATGGAACATGGGCTGCCATCCGAAGAAACATGCATAGATCGTGTAGCTTATGGCCGACGCGATGAAACAGGGAAGGATCGGCTCGTATTCAAGGTCGCTCGAGGAATAGAGTATCTCGAAACCGAATATGGCCCCCGCCAGAGGGGCCTTGAACAAGGCCGCGATCCCGGCGGACAACCCCGCCGTCATGAGTATACGCCTTGTGCGCGCCGAGAGGCCGAACCATGACGCCACCATGCTGCCGCAGGACGCCCCCAGAAGAGTCACGGGCCCTTCGTATCCTGCCGACCCGCCGGAGGCCACCGTCAGGACGGACGCCGTCGACTTGATCGGTATGACGGCGGGCGGGACGTAGCCATGCCGTCTATGGTATGCCAATATGGCGCTGTCGGTGCCGCGCGCATGCTCAAGGGACGCAAAGCGCTTGATGAGGAGATATCCCGCCAGCGCTCCGACCGCAGGCAGTATCGCCATCGCCCAGGTGTGGCCGGTTCTGAACGCGGATTCGAAGATAAACCTGTCGCCGGCGCGAATCATCCATTCGAAACCGACGACAACGAACCCCGCCAGCACGCCGACGAGCATCGATTCGCCAAAATACCGTCCGGTGCGGAACGACATGCCATCGCCTGCCCAGAAGAACTTCCAGCTGGACTTGGACAGCCTCCGTCCGGTGCGGGCCACCCTGCCATGCCGTTTTTTGGCGGTTTTCTTTCCCATGACGCAGATATTATACCACAATTTAAGCCGCGGCAGAAAGACTCTTCTTGAATTTGAGCCGGTGCGTTTCGCCGGACGCCGGCCTTCCGGGCTAGTTCATGGACGCTTGCCGGAATTCAACGCGGCGCAAAAGCCTTATCTGGAGATATGTGAAGGCTATGAGCGCGACGCCAAGAAACCATGCCATCGTCGTGGCGGTCGAGAAGCGCAGATTATTGTACGCCTCTTTCCATATCTGAAGCGAAACGACTTGGGTGGCATCTCCCGGCCCGCCGAAAGTGAGGAGGAATATCGATCCCATGCCCTGGAAGGCCGCTATGAAAGCCCCTACGAAATTTATCACCATAAGCGGCAGGATCTGGGGCAGCGCAATGTGCCTGAACCTGGCGAGAATTCCGGCGCCATCCATGGCGGAAGCCTCATAATAGTCTCTCGGAAGCGATTCTATCGCCGCAATGTAAATCAACGAACTTATTCCGGCGCCCGCCCATACGCCGGGAAGTATGCAGCAAACCATGGCCAGAGCCGGGTCTTGAAGCCAGGAGCGAGGCTCCGCGCCGAAGAGAGCGAGCGCCCTGTTGAGGATTCCGTTAGGCCCTTTCTCGAACATGAGCTTCCACAGCAGCGTCACCACCAGCGCACTCGTCAGGTGGGGCAGGAAATACAGAAACCGGAAAAACACCTTGCCGCGCGGAATTTCCGTAAGCATGAGGGCAAGAACCACGGGCGACAGAAAGCCGAGCAGAAGGGTTATTCCGACATATTCCAGAGTCCGGCCCCACGCCTTCCAGAAATTCAGATCCATTGAAACGCGTATGAAATTGCCCAGACCCGTCCATTCCGTCTCGCCTACGACCTTGTAATCCTGAAACGCCATCATGGCTCCCTTGAAAAGAGGGTAGTAGCTCCACACAAGTATGGAAACGACCGCAGGCGCGAGAAAAAGCCACGGAGCGATGCGAAACGGCCGCCTGCCGCACGAGACGCCGGAGCCGTCCTTGGGCCTGCGGCGGCTTTTCTCCCTGAAAACCAGAAACGCGGCGATGAGCAGGCACGCGAGGATCGCGCCTAGCACGACGCGGGCGACGGGTCTTGCGCGGTCGATATGGGAACGGTCGGTGTCGAACATCAGGCCGCGGTTCGCCTCCTCTGTGATCGAAGCGAGGGCCGAAGCGCAGTCCAAAGGCGCTCCGTCGGAAGAAAGCAGCCCGAGAAACCTCCTCTGCACAAGATCGCCCACCGGCTGCCAAAACCCCACCCATGGCTCTGTCGCCGCCTTGACATCCCCCTTCTCCATGTCTTCGTACATCTCAAGGATGCCGCGAGGCATCTTTTCGAGCTCGGCGGCGTAGCCAAGCCGTTTGAGATCGGCCGGGCGGCACCATTGTATACGGCCTTCCGCAACATTGCGCCGGACCTCTTCGTCGGCGAGATCCGGGGAGACAAGCGCCGAAAGGCACTTCCATACCTTGTCTCGCTCCGCTTTCGGACGCCTGCCGACCGACTCGCACATGGCATAGAAATGCCTGTGGGCCTGGAGGATGCGGCACCCGCCGGCATCCGCCGCAGGGAACGGCATCATGCCTATCTCTTCTGGCGGAAAATTAAGCGTCTCGGTAAGGCGGCGGACAAGATCCTCCCCTCCGAATACCGCCGCGATCTTGCCGTTCGCAAAAAGCTTGCCCGCATCCTGGGTCTCAAGCCGCTTCGCCGGATCGACTGTCTCGGCAAGACCGCTTCGCACCAGTTCCTGGAGAAATTCCGCGGCTCTCACCGACTCCGGGGAATCGAAACACGCCTCCCATTCGCCGGGGCTCCGTTCACGGACCACGTCGCCGCCCGCAGACTGGACCCAGGGAAGGAAACTTCCTGCGCGGTTTTCGATGGCGAACGGCGTGCATCCTTGCGACGCAAGCTTCCCGCACCATTCCCTGAACGCGTTCCAAGTGTGCGGCGGCGACTCCGGATCCATCCCCGCGGATCTGGCCAGCGCCTTGTTGTAGATTATGCCGTAGTAGGCTACGGACGGCTCGGCCAGCGCCCAGACATGTCCGTCCGACTGCCGAACCCGCTCCCATATGTCCCCGCCGGGTCTTGCGGGTCCGGTCCATTCATCGAGCGGATATGCAAAACCCTGTTCCACATCATGCCTCAGGATGTGGAACCACGCCTTGTATATGTCGGGCGCGGAATCTGCGGCGAGCGCGAGCATGAACGCCGTCCTGCCTCCGCCGCCCGGAAGGACAAGTCCACCCCATTTCACGGGATTTATGTCGGCATCGCGCTTGGAAAGCTCGATTATCCGCCTTGTCGCCGGCTGCTCGGGATGCGCCGGATCGTACGAGAAAAGAAAGCTGACCTCCGTCTTGGCGGAAGCCAGCATCGGAATTGCAGCCAATGCGGCGAGAATTCTCACAGCACGTCGGTCACCATCCCTCTGGCGACCTTTCTGGCGACCGTATCGCCTGCGATCGCCTGAAGCACCACAAGCGCGAACAGGAGCGATGCGCCCGGGGCTTCGCCGGTTATGATTTGGCCGTCGGCGACGACAGGCACCCCCGCGCACGGCCTGTCAAGATCGCCGCGGCATGAAGGATAGCATGTTATGTGCTCATTGGCAAGGACGCCCGCTTCAACAAGAACGGTCGGCGCAGCGCAGATGGCCGCTATAAGCCGCCCGGAATCCTTCTGCCTGCGCAGAATCCCGGAAACAAGACCGGATTTCTTGAGATTCTCCGTCCCGGGACCGCCCGGAAGCAGCACGACATCGTATTCATCGCCCGCAGCATCCTTGAGAAACGCATCTGCGCGCATCTTTATCCCATGGGCGCTTTCGACTTCAAGGGAATCCCCCAGCGCGGCGGAGACCACGTCGACGCCGCCGCGCCGCAAGACGTCTATCGACGTCACGGCTTCGACATCCTCGAAGCCTTCCGCCAGAATTACAAGAGCGTTGGACATCAAATGAGATTCCTTGCTTCGTTGCATTTAAGCTTGCGGCCGAGGATATCCTTGTCGTTGAGAGCCTTGACCGCAGCCTCCGCTTCGGGACGGTTGGGCATCTGGACGAAGCCGAAGCCTTTGGATTTGTTGTTGAAGCGGTTGGTGATTATTCTGGCGGAGTTTACCGTTCCGTACGCCTCGAATTCCTTGCGCAGCTGCTCCTCCGTCAGGTCGTAGCTGAGATTGCCGACGTATATCTCAATGGATCCGTCGGCGGGCGCAGGATGGCGCTTCTCAAAATGATCGCCCTTCGGTTGGGCTTTTGCGGCCTGCTGGCAATCCCGGCCGGACGGCTTGGCGCCTTTGCCCATCGCCTTGCAGACAAGCATCTCCACGATCAGTCCCGCCAAGAACGAGACGAACGCCACGATCAGCGTCGGAACGATATTGCTCCCTGTGAAAATCTCCTTCATTGATTTCTCCCTCTTTCCTCTTTTTCCCTTGTTTTCTTGTGCCCCCGGCCCGTCAACCGTTGCGGAAATCCCCGAGCGACTTCATGCGGCTCGGATGCCGGAGTTTTCTCAGCGCCTTCGCCTCTATCTGGCGTATGCGCTCCCGCGTCACGTTGAAAAGGCGGCCCACCTCTTCAAGCGTCCTGCTGTAGCCGTCGGTAAGGCCGAAACGGAAATCCACGACCTGGCGCTCCCGGTCCGTAAGCGTCTCGAGAATCTCCCTCAGCCTCTCCTTCAGCAAATGCCCTTCCGTCACTTCGAACGGATTTTCGCTAGTGACATCCGGAATGAAATCGCCGTAGTGAGCATCATCGTTGTCCCCGACTTTCGATTGAAGCGAAATCGGCTGCTGCGCCATGCGCTTGACGGTGCGGACCTGATCCGGCGGCATCGCCATCTCCGCAGAAAGCTCCGCCTCGGTCGGTTCGCGCCCGAGGCGCTGTATGAGCTTCTTCTGCACGCGCATCAGCTTGTTGATCGTCTCGATCATGTGCACCGGTATGCGAATCGTGCGCGCCTGATCGGCGATCGCCCTCGTCGCCGCCTGGCGTATCCACCAGGTTGCATACGTGGAGAATTTGTAGCCGCGCTTGTACTCGAATTTCTCGACCGCCTTCATCAATCCGGTGTTGCCCTCCTGGATGAGGTCGAGGAAGCTGAGCCCGCGGTTCATGTACTTCTTCACGATGGAGATCACCAGACGCAGATTCGCTTCGACCATCTTTGTCCGTGCGATCTGCCCGGCCTTGAGCACCTTGCGCAAGTCGGAGAATGTCGTCATGAACTCTTCCGGCGGCATGCCGAAGAGATCCTCCAGCCTGGACATTCTCTCGCGCAGGGAGGCCAATTCGTCGTCGCGCCGCTTCGAGGCCTTGGCCGTCAGCAGGTTGGCCTGCTTGGAGACAAGCTGCCTGTACGGAAGATAGATGCGCTCATCGGCATCGGCGCAAAGAGTCTCAAGCACCTTCTGCTTGAAACTGAGATCGAAAAAAGTCTGCTTCAGGGCGGCGCGTGCGTTTGACAGAGACTTCTCCGCCCCCCGCAGAGTGGCCGGCGGAACGTTCTTCTTGGCTATCGTGGACAGATATTTGGCGCTCGCCTCCCTGAGGCGCTTCTCGACATCCTTTATCTGCTTGCGGAAGCCCGGGATGAGCGCCATGTAATCATCGCGTTTTTCGTCGAACTTGTCGGTCACTATGCGATCGAAGCGTTCGCACTGGCCCTCCAGCTTGTCCAGAAGACCCGCATACATCGGCGGAGCGAAAAGAAACCGGTTGAACATCTCGCGCGTCTTCACCTCGGCATCTTCTATCGTCTGGCAGATCGTCACCTCCTCGTCGCGGGACAGGAGCTGCACCTGCCCCATCTGGTGAAGATACATGCGGATCGGATCTTCGATCATCTCCGCCGCGCGCGCCTTGGGGTCGGACGATTTCTGGTTTTTCGCCTCAATCCATTTCTTTACGTCCTCCTCGCGCAGGACCTGAACGCCCAGAGCCTCGAGAATCTTGAGGTAGCGGTCCGACTGAATCGCATCCACGATGTTCTGGGGAAGTATCTGATTGAGCTCTTCGTAGGTGATGTAGCCGCCGTTCGATTCGCTGCGGCGTTTCACGTCGTTGATTACGTCGTTGAGCTCGGTCTCGCGCAGGATGGACATCCCCTCCATGGAGGGCAACACCGTTTCGGCGTCGGCGTCGATGGAAGACGCGTCATCGGCGAAACTCGGCAGAGGTGCGGACTGCAATGCGGCATCGCCCTCATCGTCGTCGCCGGACTGGCCGCTTTCGTTGAGCTCTACCTCCGCCGCCAGTTTTTCGGCATCAAGCGTCTCGGCCTCCAGCTCGGCCTCGTCTTCAGGCGGCAAATCGTCGCTGTCGGCGTCGGCGGAAAGCTTCTTCTTGCGCCCGCGGGTTTTGCGGATCGGGGGCATGTCTTCAAAGTCAAGAACAGGCGAACCGCCTTCCCCGTCCGGGATGGCATCCTCGTCGACAGGGACATCCTCCCCGGTCTCCTTCACCGGCTTGGACGGCTTCGCGGCTTTTTTCTTCTTCGCCGCCGGCTTCTCCGGCTTCTGTTTCGTCTTCTTCGGGACTTTCTTCAAGTTCGCCATATTTCTCCAGTATACAGTACACCCGCTTGCACTTTGTCAAGTGGTTGGGATATTATATCACAAATATCGTCGAACATGGGGCGGAATCTGAAAA
This sequence comes from Kiritimatiellia bacterium, assembly GCA_024694365.1. GTDB lineage: Bacteria > Verrucomicrobiota > Kiritimatiellia > RFP12 > UBA1067 > UBA1067. Next base: position 14,396 of record JAILJX010000104.1, on the reverse strand, counting down.
AAATCAAAGCGCGATCGTCGACCACTTTTTCGCCTCCGCATCCTCCTTCAGGCGCTGCTCGAGCAGGGGATATGAAAAGCGGTTGCGGTACAGCTCCCTGACAAGGGCCGCCGGCAGGTACGTCAGACGCGCGTCGCGGGCCGCACGCATGAACGAAGCCTCGTCCGAACAGTGCTTCATGATGTCCGGAAGCTTGGATATCAAGAGTTTCGCCGAACCGGCGTCGCCGGTGAGCATGGCGTAGTTGGAGCCGCAGCATATGTAGGCGCCGCTTCGCAGAAGTCTGTCTATACGCGTGCGTTCGGCGTTGATTTTGGCGATATATGCACGTGTCTTCTCGTTCGGCGTGAACTCGCCGTCAAATGAATACGTGACCGTGGCCGCAGGCTTTTTCGCCTTCGGCCGGCGGGCCGGCTTCTTCTTTGCGGGCTGATCTTCTTCTTCGGGCTCGTCGTCGAAGAGATCGTCAAGCGACATCTCATCGCCATCTTCGCCGAAAAGGTCCTCGACATCCTCCTCAGGCTGCTCCGTTTCCTCCTCGGCGGCCGCAGTCTCCGGCTCGTTGCGGGAAACGGTCACGCCATCCTGCGTTTTCACGAATTCGCTCCAGGGCACGATCTCGCCGGATATCTGCACCCCGTTCACTCTGAGCGCCGTGCCCCAGCGCTCAACCTTGTACGGCGGCTGTATGTATTTTCCGTCGACGAAAACCCAGCCTGCCTTGAACGGCTTGCCGACTGTCGCCTTCAAAGCCTTCAAGGCGGCCGAGGGAGGCTTCTGAAACGAGCTGGCGGCCGACGCCCGGGGGGCCGCTCCCGCCACCGACAGCAACAATGCGCACACAATCCCCGCGAACAGTTTTCGTCTTTCCATAATCGCTCTCCAGTTTTAAAAGATCCCGCATTGCCGTAGCACAGAACCTCCGGAACCCTTGGTTCCCAGTGAGGCCGAAGCCCCTTCTCGAAATGTCGGTCGAAGAAATATCTGCTTAATCCGCGTGCAACACAGGACCCACGTCCTGTCAACTCTCCCGTACTTCAATGCCCTCCGTCGCCTTGAGCGCGTCGACGACAGCCTGGAACGCCGCGCCGACTTCAGCGTCGGTGAGTGTCTTTTCGGATGAACGGAACTCCAGGGCATAGGCGAGCGAACGCCGGCCGTCCTTGAGGTCCTTTGACTTGAAGATGTCGAAAAGCTCCGTTTTCACGAGGATCCTGCCCCCGTTCTTCCTTATTATCTTCTCTATCGAGGCATTTTCCACCCCTGCCGCGGCGACAAGCGCGACATCCCTCCTGACGAGAGGGAACTGGGGAACCGCCGAGACCTTACCCACGGCGTCAATCTTCCCCAAAAGCGGCCCGAGATCGAGTTCGCAGAGGACCATCTGGGTAGTAAGCCTGTAGGGATGGCGAAGTTTCGCCGACACCGCCCCGAGAATGCCGAGGGGACGGCCGTTGAGCTTTATCTGAAGCGAAGCGCCTTTCGCGAAAGCCGGATGGTCGCAGGGGATGAACTCAAGATGGCCGGCGTGCAGCTTGGCGACAAGATTGCATACCGCGCCCTTCATCCAGAGAACCGCCTCCTCCTCCGAGACTTGGGCCCGTCTCCTGAGAGCCTCGCGGCCGACGGGGCCGAAGAATCCCAGAGACAGCCTTTCCGCCTCGGACGGCTTGCCGCCGGCGTTGGAGAAGACCTTGCCTGTTTCAAAAAGCATGGCGCTCTCGAGCTGACGGGAGGCGTTGCGCCCGAGCGAACCCATCATCTGGGGAAGGAGCGAATCGCGCATGACGCCATACTCCACAGACACCGGATCGGGTATGACGAGGCGATCCGCCGAAGCGCGGGTGTCGAATTCATCGAGTTCGCGCTTCGAAAGGAAAGAATAGTGCATCGCTTCAGTGAATCCCAAAGCCAGGCACACCTCCTTGACCCGCTCTTTCGCCTTGAACACGGCATCGCTCAGGGTCGAAACCGACGGCGCGGACGGCATTGCGTCCGGAATGTTGTCCAGCCCGTATATTCTCGCTATCTCCTCCACAAGATCGGCCTCGAGGGACAAATCGTACCGCCAACTCGGTATGCCGAACGAAACCTCCTTGGACGCGGCGTACAAAGAGACTTCTCCGGCCGGCCGCGGCTCAAGACCGAGCGATTTGAGGATGTACACCATCGCATCGTTGCCGACAGGGATGCCTATGAGCCTGCGCGCGCGATCGAAGTCCAAAGAGACGTCGGCATTGAGCGGTTTCGCGCGGTTGTCCACGTCGATAACGCCCTTCGCAATCTCCGCCGCACCGTACTTCTGCAGAAGATGCATGGCGCGACGGCTGGCGAAATCCGCGAGATCCTTGTCGACGCCCCTGATGTAGCGGTAGCTCGATTCGCTGGACAGGCCCAGCTTCGTCGCCGTGGCCTTTGTCGACGCACATTCGAAAAGCGCGCTTTCCAGCACAACCGTCTCCGTGCCGGGGGCGATGCCGGAGTTCTCTCCGCCCATGATGCCGGCGACGGCATTGGGCTTCTCGGCGTCGCAGATCATGAGCATCGACGGGTCGAGCTTGCGCACGACCCCATCGAGAGTCATCATCTCCTCCCCTTCATGCGCATCGCGCACAACGATGGTCCTGTCCTTCAGTTTGGTATGGTCGAAAGCGTGAAGCGGCTGCCCCAGCTCCAGCATGACATAGTTCGTCACGTCGACCGCGAGACCGAGAGACCGTACGCCGCACAGTTCCAGCCTTTTCGCGATGATTTCCGGAGAAGGTGCGTCCGGGGTCATCTTCGCGACGACTCTGGCGGTGTAGCGCGGACACTTCACCGCGTTCTCGACAACGACGGAAACCTCGTCCTCCACCCTGGTTTCGCATTCTTTGAAATCCACGGACGGCATTTTGAGCTCGCGTCCAAGAATAGCCGAGTACTCGCGCGCGATTCCGACGATCGAAAGCGCATCGGGACGGTTCCAGGTTATCTCGATATCGAAAACGGTTTCCGGCTTCTCGAGTTTCGCGACATCCCTGACGGGAGCCCCTACGGGCGTATCTGCCGGGAATTCGATTATACCCGACTCTCCCGCTCCGATGTGAAGCTCCTTCTCCGAACAGCACATGCCGTTGGACTCCACCCCGCGCAGCTTGCCCTTCTTGATCTTGAATCCGCCTTCCGGAATCAGAGCGCCGATCTTCGCAAACGCCGTCTTTATCCCGGCGCGCATGTTCGGGGCTCCGCACACGACCTGATACTCCGCCGATCCGTCGGTGACCTTGCAGACGTGCAGATGATCGCTGTTTGGATGCGCCTCCGACGCAAGAACCTCCACGACAACGATGAGGTCCGACAGAGGATCGCCGCCGACAGACTCCACAGTCTCGACCTGAAGACCGGCCCTGGTGAGCTTTTCGGCGAGCTCAAGCGGAGGGATGTCGTCGATCCTTACGTATTCATTCAGCCAACTTAACGGAACCTTCATTTTCTTCTTTCTCTTTCGTCTCTCCGGAAGCCGCGTCTTCCGCGGCCGACTTTTCTTCTGCAACGGACAAAGCAGTCCCTTGCGCCTGCGGCGTCTCTTCTGCGGGAGGCGCATCGCCCGCGTCCGCGTTCTCATCGGCGGGAACGGGTTCCGCCGCAGGGGCGACATCTTCCGCTGAAGGCTCCGCGACCGCAGGAGCGGCCTCGGCGGCAGGCTTCACATCCTTCTTTTTGCGCCATTGCGGACCATACTTGGGGAACTTCTCGACAGCCGAGTACACGCCATTGGTGAAGGCGATGACGTGACCTGTCGAGACCAGCCACGCCAACTGCTTTTCGCTTTCGGAATCCGCAGGAAGCTCGGCTTTTGTCGAACAAGGGTTGTCCTCGATGAACTTTGCGATCCTGGCAAGCTCGGGAATCGCATGCGCAACATCGAAAGTCTTGGGCTCTATGCCCATCACAAACTCCTGTCCGCGCGAGTCGTTCGCGCGAAAGAAGTGCATCTTGCGGTGATGAAACGCTCCGCGAAGCGCAAAGCACATGTTGTACGGCGCCCGGCGCTCGGCCTCAAGGGCGTCCCGGGCAGCCCACTGCAAGGAGCGCATCGGGCTCTTGAGCGCGATATCGGCCGTTATCATAAGATGTTTAGGCGAATCCAGCAGAGACGGCAATATCGTGCGCCTGAACTCGCCTTCGGCCTGTTCACGCGAAAGCACGGGATCCCCCTCGGCGGCGCCTTTACGCACGAACACGGTCTTTTTCACGGCACTCTTGCGCCATTCCTCTATCACATCCTCGGCCTTGACCATCTCCAGATGGGAACGGTACCGGTCCTCCGTCATGTCAGGGTAATGCGTACGGATCATCTCGCGAACCTTCGCATTGAAATCATGCATGTTGGGCGGACCGAGAAGCTCGCCGGACAGCCCGCATTTCGCCACGCAGCTGAACTTTCCTTTCGGCGGCTCGCATTCGACCTCTTTCGTGTCATAGTAGTCGCCGAGATGCACCGCCAGGGCATGAGCCACCACATCCGACTCATCCTGGGACGCAAATGAACACGCCTTGCACTGATGGAAGCCAAGAGGCTTGGGCGCTTCGCCCGGAGATGGCGCCTTGGGCGTTATCCTCAGCAGCACGGACTGCGGATTGTCCAGAAAGAAATACGCCAAATCCTTCAGCTTGTAGGCATGGAAGTCCTGCTGCAGTTTGCGGATGATCGTCCCCAAGGCTTTGGTCTCGGGAAGTATCTTGACTTCCGCTTCAAGACGCTGGGGCTTCTCGAAAACACGCGGATGGCGGTCGGAGCCCTTTCCTCCCCCGTGCCTCTGGCCGGATCCGCTCCGGTCGAAGACCTTGCGCTCCCCCCGCGGAGCATTGCCGCGGGGAAATGGCTTGCGCCCTTCAGCCGGCGCCCGATCGTCGAAACTCCGCGCGGCGGCGGTCGTCTTTCCGACCGTCACGCCGGCGTCCTTCTTCGCCCAAGCCGGAGTGAAATCCAGCGATTCGAGCGAAGAGAGGTCAAGCTTGGGTGTGTCTTCCGTTTGCATATGAGGTAATTATATCATATATCTCCGCGACCGTGCGAACAGAATTAAGTCTGGCTCTCATTGCCGCCGCCCCCGGGAGTCCGCCGAAATACCTGAAAAGATGCCTGTGCATCTTCACGGAAGCGAAGGCGTCGGGGGACGGAATGCGCTCGCCGGGATGACGCGCCGCAAGCATTTCACGGAACTTCAGGATGTATCCAAGGTGCTTCGCGCACAGCGACGGACCGTCCGGCGCAGCGACATCTCCGCCTTCGCGAAGACGCCTGAATATGGAAGGGTCCGCAAGCGCGCCGCGCCCTATCATTATCGCCGAGACTCCCGTTGCGGACATCCCGGACGCCTCGCGTGGCGTCCTCACGCTCCCGTTTCCGGTCACCGGAATCCGTGCCGTCTCGACAACGCGAGCGAGTTCGTCGAGATGCACCTCCCCTCCGTGAAGCTGGCTCGCATAACGCGCATGGATCGAGATTCCCGAAGCGCCCGCCCGCTCGGCTTCCCCGAGTATGTCATATACTGTCGTGCGCGCGGGATGCGGACCAAGCCGCGTCTTGAGGGTCACGGGGAGGTCCGTATTCTCCTTCATCGCCTTGAGAAGCCTCCCTATCTTGGCCGGATCGTCAAGAAGTTTGGCCCCGGCGCCCGATCTTGTAACCGTCTTCATGGGGCATCCGGCATTCAAATTGAGTTCGGAGAACCCCCTCCCGGAAACCTTTCTCGCAGCTGCCGCGACGTCACTTTCGCTTGAACCGAATATCTGGCAACCCACCGGGCCCTCCCCCGGCATCATGACCAAAAGCCTTTCGCTCGGGCCGTGGGCATGGGCGAGGGCGGCGGCAGACACCATTTCCGTGTAGGCCATATCTGCACCGCCTTCGAAACACATAAGCCGGAACGGCGCATCCGTATAGTCGGCAAGCGGCGCCAAAACGTACTTCAAGGCACCTGTCCTCCCGTAAGAACAGGATCGGAATACGCTGCGCCCGGATCGACGACCGCGAACGACACGAATGCCGGCGCGCCCCATCCGGAGGACTGCGTTTTCGCAAAAATAGCCACATCGACGCGTCCAGATCCGCGAAGTTTCTCCCGGTCAACGGATATTTCCGCGCTGTCGGGCGAAGGCCGGGAGATTTCCGCAGCCGCGGGATCGCCATGAACGACCGCGAAAGCATATTCCTCTCCGCCGCCTGCACGGACCAGGAACGAACGGGTCTTTTCGTTGCCGCGCAAAACAAGCGCCGCGGCGCACGGCGTTATGTAAGTCACCTCGGGAATCTTGCTGGCATATCCCGTCCTTGACGCCGCGAGCCCTGAAATGACGGCAAGGGGCGGGATGCTCTCGACCGTCATGGACCTTGCGGACGCCTTGAGCCGGGCAATGTCCAATCCGTCCGGCGGGAAAGAAGTCGGGTGCGCCTTCTCCGTGACATAGTCCGCCTCCGAGTCGACTCCCTTGAGCGACTTGCGCACAAGCGCCTGGATCGTCGGCGCAAGGAGTCCGCGCTCCACGATGGTTTTCTTGACCGCGGCATCGAACGACCGGCTCGCCTCGAGCGCTGCGCGCAAATAATACTGGTCTGACCAGCTTTTCCCCTGCGTAACAATCCAATATGGCGTCACGGACATGAAGACATCCCCGTGCCTTCCCAACGGAGGCGTATCATTGACAGCCGGGAAAACCCAAAGCTGATTGGCGAGATACAGCCTGCACATGAGCGAAAGACGTCCGCATTCGAATGTCACGAGCGCCCGCGGGATCGACCGCCACAATGGACCTTCCGTCATTGCCCGGCTGCAGTTGCCGAACACGGGATGGTCGAAAAGCATGCAGGGGAAGTCAACATCCAATCCGCGTGCGGCTCCTTCTCCGTCAAGACTGACGCGAGTGATCCCCGGGAAGTCTTCGGTCCTGAGATTCGAGTGGTTCTTGTCGCGGTTGAAATAAACATCTCCCGCATTGCCTCCGGACAGGTCGTCCGGAATGGCGATTTTGGCCTCGAGACATCCCGCCTTCGAGTTCCATGCGAGATTGTGCGCATGTATGACCGCCGTCCCTTCAGCCGTGCGAACCGCAGCGACGGGCTCCGGCAGCCGTTCCCCCGGGGCGGGCGGCGCAACAGGGAAATCCCATGCGCTGGCCGCAAGCAGCAGTCCCGACGCAAAAACCGTCATTTGCCGAACCTCATCCACCTGGGGATCTTGACGAGCTTGGCCTCGCGGCTCTGGTTCGTGGAAAGCGACTGGGTGGTGCCTATCGACGGAGACTCCAGCGAGGCGAGGCGGGTCATGAGCGACTGCTGGCTCACCGCCTGCTGCTGGCGAAGCGATTCGATGCGCTGGCGCTCGGAGACAAGTTCCTTCTCCCGGAGCTGCAGTTTCTCCCGCGTCTCCTGAAGTTCGGCCTGAAGCTGCACAACGTCTTTCCTGTTCTCGGCGCTGCGCACCGCTTCCGCCTCTCTCAACCTGAGTCTGGCCGTCAGATCGGAAATGCGCCTTTCGGCTTCCAGGCTTTTTTTCGCGTCAAGGCGGCGCAATTCGTCAAGTTCCGCCCTCAGCTGCGCCGTGCGAGGATCCTCTGGCCGGTTTACGAGCGCCTTTCGGGTCATCTCGCCGATATCCGTGCCGGCGCGCTTCAAAAGTTCGCGGCGGCGCGCTATGAGATGGTCCCTGCGCTCTTCATGCCTGCGGCGGAACTCTTCGGCATCGTCCTTCTCCTGCGCCATCAACGTCTCTATCTCCTCCGCCTCCTTTGTCATAAGCGAATACACCGCAGCCTGTATGTCGGCAATTTCGCTGGCAGACTGGGGCAAGCGGCGAAGCTCCTCCTCGAGCGCGGAGATCTTCTCCCTCAGCGCGGCCTCGCGCGAAGAGTGCTCCTTGGCCTCGGCGAGGAAACGCTCTTCACCGGCTTTCTCGCGCTCTGCCGCAGTCTTCGCGGCGGCATCCATCCGAGCCTGAAGGTCCGCCGTATGGCGCCGCTCCTCGGCGAGAAGCCCCTCCAGCTCCTTTACGCGAGTTTCGTCGACAACGACCTTTTCCACTATCTTCTCGACGATCTTCTCGACTTCGACCGGAACCTCCACGCGCTTCTCGATGATTTTCTCGACTTCGACCGGAACCTCTTTCTCGACGATCTTCTCGACTACGCGCTCTACGGGAATCTCTTTGACGACGATTTTCTCGACCGGAACCTCCACGCGCTTCTCGACGATCTTCTCCACGATTCGCGGTTCGATCCGAGCCGCATCCCGTTCTTCCTCGGCCGGTTTCTGCGCGACAGGCGGATTCCCGGGCTCGTCCGGTCCGGGAGCATGCCGTTCAGCCTCCAGGCCGAATGGCGCCCTTGTCTCCACTATCGATGCCGTGCGGGGAAGCCTTCCAGACGCGAGAAGCGCGTCTGCCGCGGCCTTGTTGAACGGACCTCTCGGATGTCCGTCGCCAAGATCTATGGAAAAGCGCATGTCGAGGAACGGCACGTCCTCCACATTGCGCCAGTTCTCCCGGTCGTCGGAAATCTCCTGGCCGGGCTGGATGCGGCCCATTTGCGCCCACTCCACAAGCCGTTTCTCAGTCTCCGGCCCGAATGTCTCGTCCGCGGTCCGCAGATACCACTTGGCTTCGTTCATCCCTTCCTCCTTGAAAAGAATCCTCCGAACCCTGAAGCTTCGGCCGCCGCAAGCTCACGCCTCGCCGCAGCCTCCAGCGCCGCCAGGCGAGCAGGGTCGACATTCTTGAAAATTCCTCCCGACGGTGGCGCCGGAGGACGCGGCGCCGCCACAACGCCTCCCGGATCGACAATCATCGAGCGGGGAGGCGGCTCGACCTCTATGATCTTTTCGACGATCTTCTCGACGGGAACCTCCTTGATGACGACTTTCTCGACGATTTTCTCCACAATCTTCGGAGGCGGATCCTTGTCGACCGCGAACTTGTGGCGACGGTACACGGCCGCGCCTTCCGGAAGCTCTCCGGAAGACGCAAGCTTCACGACGAGCCTGCGGTTGAACGGTCCGAAAAATTTCCCGGGCTCCGCCTCGACGACCCACTCCATCTCCAGCTCTTCCATCAGCTGTGCGGGAATCCACTGCCTGCGATCGCGGGACACGAAGCCTCCCGGCTCTACGCGGCCTTCGCCAGCCCAATCTATGAGCGTGGAACGGTCCGTCGGACCGTAAACCTGCCCGTCAGGACTCCTCACATACCACTCTTCCGGCATCTTTCCCATTTTGCTGTCTCCAATCCGTCTTACCGGGCATTCTCGGCTTTCTTCCTGTGTTCTTTCCAGAATTTCAGAAAATCCGCAGCCACATCCCTGTCCGCGACGATCTGCCACGCCTGCTCCGTCGCTTCCGACGCAGAAGCGCCCTGCGCCATCAGCTCCAGATACTTCGGGCAGATTTTCCTGTACGGCTCGTAGCGATCGTCCGCATACGCACCCTTCTCGAGAAAGTAGCATATCGCCCACGCCGTGCAATAATTGAGGTTCACGTCGCCTGAATAGAATGCCGCACGGTCTTTCTTGATGACCGAGGCTATGGCATTCGCGTATTTCGCGGGATCTTTCGACACCCACATCGATCTGTTTCCCTTCTCTATCACTTTCACGGTGTTTTTCGCAGGGTTGTACTGCACGTTCTCAAAAAAGCACGCATGGCCTTCATTGAACCACATTGCATTGTCGCCGCGCTTCGTCGCATAATGGAGGTACTGGTGGAAAGCCTCGTGCCGCATGGTTTTCTGCGCCTTTTTTACATCTGCCGCGGCAATCAGAAGCTCTTCCCTGCCGGGATCCCACAATCCGCAGCTCATCTTGTCCTCCTCTCCGGTGGACGTCCTGTACTCCCTGTAACCTTCGAGCGTCTTGAATATCCGCACTTTCCCGATTCCAACCTCGTTGGACGGCGGCACGTAGAATTCATAGCTCTTGCGCATCGCATCCATGAGTTTCACGGCATCTTTGATGAACTTGCCGCCCTTCGCCTTGTCGAGATCGGTGAGGAACGTATATTTGTCCGCCTCCGTCTCCCACCATTTCATGGACGATATGTTGCCGCCCCCGCCTTTGGTCATGGTGGAAACAGATCGTTCGAACGTCTTGAGAAGCTTTTCGGCATCCTGCTCCTTCACCTTTTCGGCGAATTCGAATTCCACCCACCACCGGGTCCCGTTCTTCGCTTCAATGAACTTGCCCGTGCCGTTCCCGCCCCAAGCCTTCTTCCACTCATCCAATTCCTCTTTCGAACCGGTGAAAGCGCTCTCCAACTCCCCCAGTTTCTCCTCGATCTGCTCCTTGTACCAATCCTCCCGCTCGAACGACGGGACGAGAGACTTGACCCTCGCAAGGCGCATCACGTTCCCCTTCTTGTCTTTCCATTCCCCGGCGAACGCCCGCTGCCGCCAAAGGTCCGACGGGACGAAAAACCTGACATCCGACTTGACCCCGTTCACCGTCATCTCGTAATTCCGGCCCGCCGGCGTAGGAGCCGGGATGCCCCTCGACCCGGCGAGAACTTTCGCTTTCAATTCCCCGTCGGCAACCATCTCCGCCTGCGATTTGAGCTGTGGAGCCGCCCAGCCCGCAAAAGCGAAACTTGCCGCCGCAAATAGAGAGAACGATATTTTCATGCATAAATTATACCATATTCTGCGGCTTTTTGGGGATTAAATCACCTAGAATACTAGATTTTGTGTCAAAACAAGCAATGCATATCAAAATATTGTGTTTTCTTCCCTTGCCACCTTGACAGACGACACCAGAATGTGTTAGACTATCTGAACATTGCGCGAGGGAGCGATCCTTTACGTCCAACCGGGAAAATCCACAATAAAGGGAACAGAAAAATGAGATATTCCGAATGGGACGGCTTCGTTGAAGGCCGTTGGGAAAAAGAGATAAACGTCTCCGAATTCATACGCCTTAATTATCACCCATACGACGGGGACTCGTCGTTCCTGGCGGATGCCACCCCCGCAACCGACAAGCTTTGGGGGGAGCTGCAGAAACTGCAGAAGGAAGAACGCGCCAAGGGCGGCGTCCTCGACATGGATACCGACATTGTCAGCGACATCGACTCGCATGCCCCGGGCTACCTCGACAAGGATCTTGAAAAGATAGTCGGCCTCCAGACCGACAAGCCCCTAAAGCGAGCATTCATGCCCTACGGCGGCATAAAGATGGCCGAAGAGGCATGCACGACGTACGGATACACGCCGAGCCCCAAGCTACATGACATCTTTACGCGCTACCACAAGACGCACAATCAAGGCGTCTTCGATGCGTACACTCCGGAAATGCGCGCCGCGCGCAAGAACAAGATCATAACCGGGCTCCCCGATACATACGGCCGCGGGCGCATCGTCGGCGACTATCGCCGCGTCGCGCTTTACGGAATAGACAGACTCATCGAGGCCAAGCAGGCCGACATGACACATTGCGGACTCGGCTCGATGCCGGAGGATGTGTGCCGCCTGCGCGAAGAGGTCGCGGATCAGATCAAGGCCCTCAAAAAGATGAAAATCATGGCCGCGAGCTACGGATTCGACATCTCCAGGCCCGCGAAGGATGCGCGCGAGGCGGTGCAATGGCTCTACTTCGGATACCTCGCGGCGATCAAGACCCAAAACGGCGCGGCAATGTCCATCGGCCGCATCTCCACTTTCCTTGACGTCTATATGGAGCGGGACCTCTCCGCCGGCAAGATCACCGAAACGGATGCGCAGGAACTCATCGACCACCTTGTCATGAAGCTCCGCATGGTCAAGTTCGCGCGAATCCCCGAGTACAACCAGCTCTTCTCCGGCGATCCCGTCTGGGCGACGCTCTCGATCGGCGGACTCGGCAGCGACGGCAGATCGATGGTCACGAAGAACTGCTTCCGCCTCCTCCATACGCTCGAGACGATGGGCCCCTCGCCCGAGCCCAACATGACGGTTCTCTATTCCCACCGCCTGCCGAGACCCTTCCGCGAATACGCGGCCAAGGTCTCGATCGCCACGTCGTCCGTCCAGTACGAGAACGACTGCGTGATGCGCCGCGTCTGGGGTGACGACTACGCCATCTGCTGCTGCGTCTCCGCAACGCAGACCGGAAAGGAGATGCAGTTCTTCGGCGCGCGCGCAAACCTCGCGAAGTGCCTCCTCTACGCAATCAACGGCGGCATGGACGAGAAGAGCCGCGTGCAGGTGGCGCCGGAGTACCCGCGCATCACGGCGGACGTGCTCAACTACGACGAGGTGATGAAGCGCTTCGACACGATGATGGACTGGCTCGCCGAACTGTACGTGCACACGCTGAACCTCATCCACTACATGCACGACAAGTACTACTACGAGTCCGCCCTGATGTCCCTCATCGACACGAACGTGCGCCGCACCTTCGCCACGGGCATCGCGGGCTTCTCACATGCCGTCGACTCGCTCAGCGCCATCAAGTACGCCAAGGTGCACGTGATACGCGACGAGGACGGGTTGGCGGTGGACTACAAGGTGGACGGCGACTTCCCACGCTACGGAAACGACGACGACCGCGTCGACGACATCGCCCAGTGGCTCCTCACGGAGTTTCTCGAGAAGGTCCGCGGACACCACAGATACCGCAACGCAGAACCCACGACATCCATTCTCACGATCACCTCCAACGTCGTCTACGGCAAGGCCACTGGCGCGATGCCGGACGGACGTCCTGCAGGCGCGCCCCTTTCCCCGGGCGCCAATCCCTGCTACGGCGCGGAGAAGAACGGACTCCTGGCCTCCCTCAACTCCGTCGCAAAACTGCCGTACGAATACGCGCTAGACGGAATCTCCAACACGCAGACCATCCATCCGTCCGCCCTCGGTAATGACGAGAACGAGAGGATACAGAACTTGGTCTCCGTCATGGACGGCTACTTCGACGCCGGCGCCCACCACCTGAACGTCAACGTGTTCGGAACCGAGAAGCTCATCGACGCGATGGAGCATCCCGAAAAACCGGAATACGCCAACTTCACAATCCGCGTTTCCGGCTACGCGGTGAAGTTCATAGACCTCACCCGCGAACAGCAGATGGACGTCATTAAGAGAACTTGCCACAAGTCGATGTAGCCTTGCCGACGAAGGGGAAAATCCACTCGTTTGAGACGTTCGGGGCCGCTGACGGTCCCGGCGTCAGGTTCATAGTGTTTCTGTCGGGATGCGGTTTCCGCTGCGCATACTGCCACAATCCGGACACTTGGGCGCGCCCCGCGCAGGTGGAGATGTCGCCAGACGAGGTCCTGTCCAAGGCGCTCCGCTACAAGACTTACTGGCGCGGCGGCGGCGGCATAACTCTCTCCGGCGGAGAGCCCCTTCTGCAGCCCGAGTTCGCCGCCGAACTTTTCGAAGCCGCTCACAAGGCCGGAGTGACGACGTGCATCGACACCGCGGCCGGACCCTTCAGGCGAGACGACGAACCAGTGCTGCGCGCCCTGGCAGCGTCGGATACGGTTCTGCTGGACATCAAGGCCTTCGGTCCGGAACTGCACCGCAGGCTAACGGGAGCGGACAACTCCGCCGTACTTGACTGCGCGCGGTATCTGGCAGAGACAGGGAAGCCAGTGTGGATCAGACACGTCCTGGTGCCTGGCCTCACAGACGACCCTCACGACCTCGAGAACATGCGCAAGTTCATTGACACGTTGCCGAACATCAAGCGCGTCGACGTTTTGCCGTACCACGAACTTGGAATCGCGAAATGGAAAGAACTCGGGATTCCATACAGGCTCGAGGGAGTTCCTCCTCCAACGCAAGACGAAGTCGAACGCGCGAAGCGCATCCTGTGCGCAAAGTGACTGCCTTTACCTGCGAACCATGCAGGTATCAGGCGACGCGACTATCCCGTTGCAGGCCGCTATGCACACGCCGTAGTTCGTGATCGGGACGCCTGCGGCACGGCAACGTGCAATGCGGGCCTGCACCGCCCTGCGGGTGAGCATGCACCCTCCGCAGTGGACCACCAGCGCGAACGGCGAAAGATCGTCAGGGAAGGAGTTTCCGCTCGACCACTCGAAGACGAGTTTCTTTCCCGTCTTTGCGGCAATCCACTTCGGAAGCTTCACCGTTCCGATGTCGTTGCACTGACGATGGTGCGTGCAGCCTTCGGAAATCAGCACGCGGTCGCCGTCCTTCAGCGAATCAAGGGCGGCGGCTCCGGCACAGTACGCCGCAAGGTCGCCCTTGGCGCGGGCGAACACAATGGAGAAGGACGTAAGCGGAATATCAGGAGGCACAGTGGACGACACCGCCTTGAACGCCTGGGAATCCGTAATCACGAACTTCACGCCCTGCGTGCGTGCAAGTACGTCCGCAAGCTGGGGAGGCTGGCACACTAGCGCGGACGCTCCGGCGTCCAGCAATTCG
>JAILJX010000089.1 GCA_024694365.1 Kiritimatiellia bacterium | reverse complement strand
ACATCAAGCTCGCTCATGGTGTCGACATCACCGTCAATCGCAGCCGTCATGTAAGCCTTGGCGACAGCTACAGGATCTGAACGATCGACGCCGCAACCGACAAGAGCGGTAAGAGCGCAAGCGCACAGTGCTACAAATATTTTCTTCATTGTTTGGCATACCCCTTTCGTTTTTGTTTGTGGGCAAGGTTCGCGGCCTGCACCCGCACGCCATGTTCCCCGCCGACAAGTGAATTATAGCACAAAAAGAGAGAGAGTGCAATATGGGTGGGGGAAAAAAACTACCCGAGATCATCCAGGGTCGGGGAGGGTCAATTCTAGACCGTCGTATGCAGGCTCGACGCCGGCAGGGAGCATTTCCAGCCACTGGCGATGGGTGAAATCGTGGCACATGTGGATCAAGTACGCCTTCTTGGGCGCGATCCTTTCTATATATTCGAGCGCGCGCGCCATCGAAAGATGCGTCGGGTGCTCCCTTACCCTGAGGCAGTTCAGGACCATCGCATCTACCCCGCGCAGCTTCTCCACCGCATCGTCCGGAATCACATGGCAGTCGCTGATGTATCCAAGGCGCGAGCGCCCTTCCTCCAGAAGATAACCGCAGCATGGAAACCCGTGCTCGACCCTGAGCACGGTCGCGCGGATTCCCGCGACAGTGAATGGCGAGGTGTTGTCGACAAAAACCATCTGCGGACGGAACAGTCCGTTCTCGCCGCCCTTCGCGCCTATGTAGGGAAATATCGTGTGCATCTGCGCTATCGTCTCGGGAAGCGCGTAGCACTCCATGGGCTTGCCGATTATGCGGAAGGTGCGTCCGTTGGCCCCCGGCGAATCGGGGTCGCAAGGCACCTTCTCGCCGTTGATCGTGTTGAACCTGCGCATGTCGTCGAACGCTGCGACGTGGTCCATGTGGGCATGGGTGAGAAGGACGGCGTCGACCTTCCTTATGCCGTACTCTATGCAGGCAAGGCGCAGCTCGGGCGGAGTGTCGATCAGGAAAGCGCCCTCCGCAGAAGAGACATAGGCGCCGCATCTGCGGCGCCTGTCGCGCGGATCGGCCGAGGTGCAGACGGGGCAATCGCACCCTATCTGAGGCACCCCGACCGACGTGCCCGTTCCGAGGAAGCGGAGTTTCACTTCTTGGAGAAGTACCTCTCGATTTCCTCGAGCGTCTTGCCCTTCGTCTCGGGAAGGAAGAACGCGGCCGTGACGAAGTAGATAACCGTGAAGCCGGCGAGGCAGTAGAAGACCGCCGGGAAGCCCCACGCATCTTTCCAGGCCGGGAAGACGGTTGCGATGGTAGCGGAGACGCCCTGGTTGATGATCATCGCGATGGACATGCCTGTCGCGCGGATGCGCGTAGGCATGAGCTCGGAGAGGGCGAGCCAGACGCAGACGCCGGGTCCGACAGCGTAGAACGCGATGAACATGAAGAAGAACACCGTCGCGACGATGCCGGTCGCGAGGCTGGCGGCGAAGACGCCCTTCGTGATGAGAAGGAACGTCGTGGCGACGCCGCAGAGGCCGATGATCACGCCGCCGGTGCCGAGCTTGAGGAGGAACTTGCGTCCCTTCTTGTCGACGAGCGTGCAGGCGACGACCGTCATGAAGACGTTCACGAGCTTGATGGCGAGATCGGAGAAGTTGGCGAAGACGCCTTCCATTCCCGTCGCCTTGAAGATGTCTACGGTGTAGTTGAGAACCGAGTTGATGCCCGTCGCCTGGTTGCACGCGAGAATGACGACCGCGAGGCAGAACGGATAGATGTACTTGCGCTGGAAGAGGCTGTCGCCGGCGGAAGCCTTGGCGATAGCCGCCTTCTCCTCGGCCTCGGCCTTGTCGGCTGCGATCATCTCGTCGAGAATCTCCTTGGCCTTGGCTTCGCCGTTGTTCGCGGCGAGGGAGGCGAGAGCCTCCTCCTTGCGTCCCTTCTTGTAGAGCCAGCGGGGCGACTCCTTGAGACCGAAAGCGCCGAGGAAGAGGATGAGTCCCGGAACAGCGGAGCAGAGGAAGATCGTCTGCCACGCCATCGCCCAACCCTTGAGCTGCTCGGGCTTCGCCCACTCGGTGATCTGCGCATACGTAACCTTCGCGACTTCTACGCCATGCTCGCTGGCGAGTCCCTTCACGACCTTGTCGGAATCGCCGACCCAACCAGTGACGACAAGACCGATGACCGCCGCGAAAGCGAGGCCGATCGTCAGGAGGAGCTGGAACATCCCCGTTCCCTTGCCGCGGCTGTCGGAATCGAGGCACTCGGCGAGATACATCGGTATCACGACGCCGACAAGACCTGCGGACGCGCCCTGAAGAGTGCGGCCGACGGTGAGGAGCACGAAGTTGCCGCCCTCGAAAAGCCCGGAAAGGCAGATGACGGGAATCGAAATGAAGAAGCAGAACGCAGAGGCGATTATTATCTTCTTGCGCCCGAAGAACTCGGCGAGCGAACCCGCGAAGAGCGACGAAATGACCGAGCCCCACAGCACCGCGCCGACGATGAAGCCGAGCTGCATGGACGAATAGTTGGACGTGTTGCGGATGTACGGCAGAGCCGCGGCGATCACGCCTACGTCGATGCCGTATATGAGGCCGCCCAATCCGGCCATGATGAGAAGATACCTCGCATAGCGTTTCACGCCTGCGGGAAGGTCGCGTTTCGTCTCTGTGTCGCTCATTTCTTCATTTCCCCTTTTTTGGTTGTTTAGGTTGATATTATACCACAAATCCGCGCGGATTAGTAGTCCAGCTGGCTGGAGCCGATGGTCTCCCTCAAGATCGAGTCGCCCGGGACCTTTGTCGGGTCGGTGGCGTGCACCGCCTCGAGAAGATTCGCGAAAAGCTGCGCCTTGGCTTCGTCGGGCCTGCGGTAGAGGACGCGCATCAAGAGACCGGAGAGGTAGGGCTTCAGGACCGCGAGCTCATACGCAAGCGACGAATCGAACGTCGCGTCGGCGAGGCCGCGGAACGGATCTATCCATTTTTTCTCCCCCGCGAGCACTTTCGGCCACATTCTGAACGTCTCGAGAGGATCCATCTTCCTGAACTGGTGGTCGCGCACGAGCCTTCGCATGAGCCGTGCATCCGAAGAGGAAAGCCTTGTCGTGACGAAAACTTCGGGCTGGGTCGAAGGCTCAATGAAAAGCCTGTATTTGGATTTGTCGTCGATTCCGGGGAGAATCGAGGGATTCAAGGCGTGAAGCCCCTCAAGGACGACTATGCCGCCTTCAGGAAGCTTTGTGGGCGTATCGCTGTCGTATCCGTCGTGCATCACGAAATTGAAGCGGCGTGTCTTTACGGCATCGCCCGCGAGAAGCCCCGCGATGTCCTGCGAGAGTCTTTCGCGGTCGACAGCCTCCACGGTTTCATAGTCGAGCTCGCCGTTTTCGTCCCTCGGGTTGCGCTTGTCGCCGACGAAATAGTCGTCGGTCGAAAGATGCAGCGCCGCGATGCCGTCCACCCGAAGCTGGGTGCAAAGGCGCTTCGCGGTGGTCGTCTTCCCAGCGGAGGAGGCGCCGGCGAGAAGAACGGCGCGGATGCATCCCCTGGACGCCGCGTCATCGGCGATCTTGGATATCTCCTTGCACTGCCGTGCCTCGCAGACGCGGATGAATTCGTCGATCTCCCCCGAGTCGACAAGCGAATTGAGTTCATCTATGTTCATTGTACGCTGCTCCCCGTCCAGCCGAGCTTGCGGCTCATAACGTCATACGGATCGTATCCGTCAAGTTCCACGAGTTTCGCCGAGGAGGCGGACTTTTTGACCTCCACAGGCGAATCGCACATCCCTTCGAAAACAAGCTCGCCGTCTGCATAGACGCCTACAGGCTCTGCATCGTCCCCTCCTGCCCGGCTGCGCAGGGTGACGGTGAAGCGCACCTCGTCGCCGACGACTACGGGCCTCGCGGCGAGGGCGTGGGGGTTGAGAGGGGTAAGCACAAGCGCCGGAACGCCAGGCATGAGCACGGGGCCGCCCGCAGCAAGAGAATAGGCGGTTGAGCCTGTAGGGGTCGCGATGAGGAGCCCGTCGGCAAGATACCTCGTGACGGCGCGTCCGTCAGACTCGACGTCAAGCACGGCGGCGTGTCCGGAGAGTCCGCCGCGGAAAGCGATTTCATTGAGCGCGACCGCCGTCTTCCCGGCATTGGAGACTTCCAGCATAGTGCGCTCGGAAACGGAATAGCGGCCTCTGGCGAGCATCTTGAGCGCCTTGTCGAAAGCTTTCCCGGAAACGCTCGCGAGATAGCCGAGTCCGCCGAGGTTGAGCCCGAGAAGAGGACGGCCCGGGAATTCATGCGCGGCCCTGAGCATCGTGCCGTCGCCTCCAAGGACGGCTATCACGTCCGCCTCGGCAGCGGGCGCGAGGGCAAGGCCGAGCTTCTTCGCCGCCGCAGCGAGCGAACGCTTCGCCTCGCGCGCGCCGGGTTTTGTGGCGTTGGCGACAAAGGCGACGGAGGGCTTCTTTGGGTGAGCGCTCTTCATGGCTGTCAAAGCGTTTCGCCGGGAGAGAGCGGGCGTCCGCGCAGAAAATCGGCGCCGGACATGAGAGAGCCGCCCTCAGGCTTCAGTTCCGTAAGCATCACGGCTGTATCGCCGCACTTTATTATGGGGCCCGTTCCGCTGTACTGCTGGCCTTTCGGACGCGACGAGACCGCCGCGACAACGGTTCCCGGCTTCGCGGAGCGCCAGGAGTCTTCCATCCGGCCGACGATCTCCGCCTTGGCGATGACCACGCGCCCGGAATTCCCCTTTCTGCGGAACCTTTCGGGGAGGAACGCATAGCAGCCAGGCCACGGGGAATAGGCGCGGATCCGGCGCTCGATCACAAGAGCGGGAGAGCTCCAGTCCACGAGACCATCCGTCTTCTTGAGCTTGTGGGCGTAGGTCGCGTCGGCTTCGGACTGCTTCACTTCGGGAGGCAGGGCGTTGGACGACATCAGCCTGAGGGCTTTGGCGAGAGTCACGCCGCCTGTAACGGAGAGCCCTTCCATGAGCTCGCCTCCCGTGGCGTCGGAATAGATCGGCTCGTAGCTCTGGAGGAGGACGGGCCCGTCGTCCATGCCGATTCCCATCCTTATGACGCTTACGCCCGTAAGCTTCTCGCCCGCCGCTATCGCCGCCACGACAGGCGAAGCGCCGCGGTACTTCGGCAGAAGGGAGAAATGGCAGTTTATGCAGCCGAAGAGGGGAAGCTTGAGAAGAGGCTCCTTAAGAAACTGCCCGAACGCGACTACGGCTATGACATCCGGGCGCCACTCGCGGATCTGCGCCATGGCCTCTTCGGAGTTCACGTTTTCGGGCGTTATGACGGATGTGATCCCGTGCTCGACGGCGAACGCCTTGCAGGGGCAGGGCGTGAGAGCCTTGCCGCGACCTGCCGGACGGTCCGGCTGAGTGACGACGCCCACCACATCAAGCCCGCGTTCGCGCAGAATTGCGCGAAGGCATGTCGCGGAAGCCGCCGAAGATCCCATGTATACTATTCGCATTGAAAAGAGATTATATCAAAAACAGCGGCTGGCGTGGGGCGGAAAATCGGAGGAAAATCAGTATTCCCCTTCTTCTTCGGCAGAATCCTCCTCGCTCTCGGGCGCAGGTTCCGGCGGAGCAGGCCGCCATTTGTCGCCGTCCCTCACAAGATTCATCTCCGGCGAAAGCTTTTTCCCCGACTCCGAAACGAGCGTCGCCGAGACCCTGGCCTTTTCGTCCACGCGATGGCGGACCTTCACGCTCTCAACCTCGAGCTTGCCGAATTCCTCCTTGGACTGCTTTGCCTTCCAGTCTTCGATTTCGGCCTTCGCCGCAGCCTTCTCTTCTTCGGTCCACGCGCCCTTCGGGTCGGCGGCTTTCAGATACGCCGCGGCATCGCCGGCGAGCTTCAGTTTGAAAAGCGACGTCGCCGCGGCCTCGGGCGAGGAAAGATCGGCGTCGCCGCCTCCGCATCCCGCAAGCAAAGCCAACGCACAGGCGCAAAACGCATAAATCATTGTTTTCATCTTCTTCTCGGGCTCCTTTCCTTGTCGTGTCAATTATAGCAAAAAAACATTCGCCGCACAATCGCGGATATGGTATAATAGCGGCATGAGAATAACATTCTACGGTGCTGCACAGACTACGACGGGGTCGATGCATCTCGTCGAAGCGAACGGAAAACGCATACTACTCGACTGCGGGCTCTACCAGGGCCACCGCAAAGAGGCGTTCGAAAAGAACAGGAATCTTCCGGTCGATCCGAAGACGATCGACTATGTGATTCTCTCCCACGCCCACATAGACCACTCGGGCAACCTGCCGCAGCTTGTCCGCCAGGGCTTCACGGGGCGCGTGTTCGCGAGGCAGTCCACGACCGACCTCTGCGACATAATGCTGAGGGACTCGTGTTTCCTGCAGAAGCGCGACCTGGAATACATCAACAAGCGGCGCCGCAAGGAAGGCAAGAAGCTCTTCGAGCCGCTGTACGAGGAGTCGGACGTGGACGCGCTCATGAAACTGTTCGTCCCGACCCACCTCCACGAGCCGCGCGAAATCGCGAGGGGGCTCACGCTGGAGTTTTTCAACGCAGGCCACATCCTCGGCTCGGCGCTGGTGCAGCTCGACGTGAAAAGCGACCACGGCAGGAACCACAGGCTGCTCTTCTCGGGCGATCTCGGCCAGCCGGACCAGCCGATACTGCGCCACTACGAATATCCTTCGGGGGCGGACATACTTCTAGTCGAGTCGACTTATGCCGACAGGCTGCATCCCAGCGCCGACGATGTGGAGCTGAGGCTCGAAAGATACCTCAAATACATCGACCGGCACAATTCGAAGCTGATAATACCCGCCTTCTCCGTGGGCAGGACGCAGCAGATCATATACTACCTCAACAAGCTGAGGGAGCGCAACAAGGTTCCGCGCGAAGTTAAGGTATACATCGACTCGCCGCTCTCGCAGAAGGCGACGCGAATCTACGCCGCCCACCGCGAGGTCTACAACGACGAAGCGAGGCGCATGATCGCGGAGGGGAAGAATCCGCTCGAATATCCGGGAATGACGTTCGTCGGCACGCCGGAGGAATCGATGGCGCTGAACGAGACGCCCGGACCCATGATCATAATCGCGGCGAGCGGAATGTGCGAAGGAGGGCGAGTCCTCCACCATCTGAAGCACGCGGTGCAGGATCCCGACAACATCATCCTCATCGTCGGCTTCCAGGCCGAAAACACGCTCGGGCGGCGCATCGTCGAAGAGAAGAATCCGATCAAGATACTCGGCGAGGAGATTCCGCTCAAAGCGCGCGTGGAGGTTATAAACGCCCTTTCGGCACATGCCGACCGGAACGGTCTCGCAGACTGGATAAGGGAAATCAAGGACAACGTGAGGAACGCTTTCGCGGTCCACGGAGAACCCGAGAAGGTCGCGGCGATGACGCAGCTTCTGACGGATCTCGGCGTTCCCAACGCCGTTGCGCCCGAGCCGGGGCAGACCTACAGATTCGAGTGAGCCTTGCGCACGGCCTCTTTCTTGGCGATGACGTGCGAAAGCACCGCCAGAGACTGGGCAAGATCGACATTCTGGACCGTCACGTACGACGGGGCGTCTAGCATCACGGGGCAGAAGTTCAGTATGCCCTTGATGCCGGACTTTATCAGCTCGTTCGCGCATGTCTGGGCGGCGAACGTAGGGACGGTAAGTATGCCGATCTTGACCTTCAGCCCCGCGACAAGCTTCGGCATCTCCTCCATCGGATGGACCTTCACGCCGTGAATGGTGTCGCCGATTATCGCGTTGTTGTTGTCGAAAGCGGCGGCTATCGAAAGATTCTGCTCCTCGAATCCGGTGTAGCCGAGCAGAGCGCTGCCGAGAGAACCCACGCCGACGAGAACGGCGTCGGTCTCGCTGTCCCACCCGAGGGCCCTGTTTATGGCATCGCAAAGCGCCATCGCCGGATAGCCGAGGCGTGGCCTGCCGGACATCCCGGACATCGCCAGATCCTTGCGTGTGAGGACTGGGTCGAATTTCAGCTCTTCGGCAAGCGCGGCGCTCGAAACCCTGAATTCCCCGCGGGCGATTCGGGCCTTGATCGCCCGCAGATAAATAGGATACCTGCGAATGGTCGGGAAAGGCAACGGATTTGTCTTGGAGTCTTTCTTCATGGCGCCATTATACCAAATCCGCAAGCCTTTCGCTAGACCCGGCGCGCGTTTTTCGCAGCGGCGCGGTTTGCCTCGGCCGGAGAGAAACACCATCTGGCGATACATGCCAAGATGCTCGCGAACGATGTTCCCGTAGATTCTGGCTGTCATCTTCATGCGCACGGTATACTATATCCGCCGTCGGGAAATCAAGAACAATTCTAAACAATCATTTAGATTTATTATGAACATTCACAAATAATGGTTTAGAATTGTTCCGGAAGGCTTTGCAGCGCCGACATTGCAATCCGCCCAGTAGGACCCGTTCTCCCACAGCTGGACAGATAGCGGAAGCGTTGCTGCAAACCGACAACACCGACCACCAGAAAAGGTCCCATGCAGGCCCTGTGGCCGTACATCGCGACCGCGACCGCCGGCAAGATCATCCTGGAGCGATCCGAAACGCCCGCGGACGCCGAAAAATTCGACCACGGTCTTATACAAATTCGACCGCGGTCTTATACAAAAACGACCACGGTCTTATACAAATTCGACCACGGTCTTATACACGGCCTCCACCTCGGGCAAAATCCGTGATTCGGGAAAGGGAAATCCATGAACAAAGCACGAAACAAAAAGTCAGGGCGCGGCTTGCGCCGCGCCCCGGTTTTGTCCTTGGTTGGGTTGGACGTACATCAAAGCGTCGGGAGCTGGGCAAGCTCGGTGAGGAGCTTGTAGTTCTCCTTGAAGCCGTTCTCCGCGCGCTTGAGCGTTTCAACCGCCTTCTCCTGGCCGACGGCCTTGACGAGCTGCTTGAAGCGGTTCTCGCCGAGGTCCTTCGAGAGCGCCTTCTCCGCGAAGGAGACGGTAGCGCTGTTGTCCCTGGAGTCGATCGTGAGGCCGTTCTTGCCCTCGGCCTGAGCCTCGGGATTGTAGCGCCACAGCGGGAAGTGGACCGAGTCGACGGCAGCCTTCTGGTGGGCGGGGCCTGTCTTCGTCGCAAGGCCCTGCTCGATGCAGTGGGCGTAGGCGATGATGAGCGCGGGGCCGTTGTAGTTCTCGGCCTCGTTGAACGCCTTCACGGTCGCCGCGGGATTGGTGCCCATCGACACGTACGCAACGTACACGTTCTTGTACTGCATCTGCATGAGGCCGAGGTTCTTCTTGGCCTGCTGCTTGCCCGAAGCCGCGAACTTCGCGATCGCGCCCGTGGGGGTCGCCTTGGAGGGCTGGCCGCCGGTGTTGGAGTAGACTTCGGTGTCCATGACGAGAATCTTGACGTTCTTGCCCGAGGCGAGAACGTGGTCGAGACCGCCGTAGCCGATGTCATATGCCCAGCCATCGCCGCCGAGAATCCAGACGGACTTGCGGACGAGGTTGTCCGCCACGGCAAGAAGAGCCTTGCGGGTCGGGCAGTCGCATTCGTGGGCCTCGAGGGCGGCCTTGAGCTCGGCGACAGCCGCGCGCATGGCTTCCACGCCCTGTCCCTTGGCGTCGAACTGGTCGATGGTCTTGATCTTCTCGAGGATGGCCTTGATGTTCTCGGGGGCCTTCTCGCTCGCGAGCATCTTGTCGACGAGCTCGAAGGCGTAGGCCTGGAGCTTGTCGGTCGACACGCGCATGCCGAGGCCGAACTGGGCGTTGTCCTCGAAGAGCGAGTTGCTCCACGCGGGGCCGCGTCCATCATTGCGCTGGCAGTACGGGGTCGTAGGCAGGTTGCCGCCGTAGATCGACGAGCAGCCGGTCGCGTTGGCGACGAGGAGCCTGTCGCCGCAGAGCTGGGTAAGGAGCTTCACGTAAGGCGTTTCGCCGCAGCCCGCGCAGGCGCCGGAGAACTCGAAGAGCGGACGCTTCAGCTGGCTGTCGAGAAGGATCTTCGTGTCGAGCTTCGCGGGATCGACATCCGGAATCGAGAGGAAGTGCTTCCAGTTCGCGGCCTCCGACTGGCGGAGCGGAATCTGGGGGACCATCTTGAGAGCGGGCTTCGGATTGGGCATCATCTTGACGGTGCCGTCCTCCTGCTTCACGGGTTTCGGCTTGGACATCGGGCACTGCACGACGCAGAGCTCGCAGCCCATGCAGTCCTCGGGGGCAACCTGGACGGTCACCTTCGAGCCGAGAGCCTTGATCTTCGGGGTCTTGGCGTCGGCCGACTTGAACGTCTCGGGGGCTCCGGCGAGGGATTCCTCGTTGTAGACCTTGATGCGGATCGCGGCATGCGAGCAGATCGCCGTGCAGTTCGCGCACTGGATGCAGACGGTCGGATCCCACTGCGGGATGAACGCCGCGACGTTGCGCTTCTCCCACTGCGTCGTCGCCGTGGGCCACGTTCCGTCGTCGGGAATCGCCGAGACGGGAAGCTCGTTGCCCTTCTGCGCGATCATCTTCGCCGTGACGTCCTTGATGAATCCGGGAGCCTCTGCGGAGACCGCCGGAGGCATCTTGAGCTTGCCTGCGGGGGCGGAGGGATAATCGACCTTCTCGATCGCGCTCGCGGCGGCGTCGATGCACTTCCAGTTCTTCTCGACGACGTCCATGCCCTTCTTGGCGTAGGACTTCTCGGCGTAGTCTTTCAGCTTCTGGATCGCCTCGGCCTCGGGCAGGATGCCGGAGAGCTTGAAGAAGGCGGTCTGCAGAACCGTGTTCGTCCTCGTTCCCATGCCGTTCTCGAGGGCGATCTTGGCGGCGTTGATGACGTAGAACTTAAGCTCCTTGTCTATGATCGCCTGCTCGACCTCGTCGGGCATGTGCTGCCAGACCTCGTTCGCGGGATAGGGCGAGGCGAGGAGGAAGATGGAGCCCTTCTTCGCGGCCTTGAGCATGTCGTACTTCTCGAGATAGGGGAAGCAGTGGCATGCGGTGAAGTCGGCCTTGTTGCAGAAGTAGGGGCTGCGGATCATCTCCGAGCCGAAGCGCAGGTGGGAGATCGTGACGCCGCCCGACTTCTTGGAGTCGTACTCGAAGTAGCCCTGCGCGTAGTTCTCGGTGTAGGTGCCGATGATCTTGATGGAGTTCTTGTTCGCGCCGACCGTGCCGTCCGCGCCGAGACCCCAGAACATGCACTCCTTGCGGTCGCCCGTGGGGACGACGAAGCTGTCGTCGCCGAGGATGTAGCGGCCGGAAACATCGTCGACGATTCCGACGACATAGCGGTCGAGCGGCTTCTCCTTCGTCATGTTCGCGTAGATGTTCGCGCACATCTGGGGAGTGAAGTCCTTCGAGCCGATGCCGTAGCGTCCGGCGAGAAGCTTCGGATACTTGAACGAGACCGTTCCGTCCTGCAGGCCCTGGCCGATCGCAGCGGCGACGTCGAGGTAGAGAGGATCGCCGATCGCGCCGGGCTCTTTCGTGCGGTCGAGAACCGTGATGACCTTGACCGTGGAGGGAATCGCCTTCACGAAATCGACCATGGAGAACGGACGGTAGAGATGGACCTTCAGGAGGCCGACCTTCTTGCCTTCCTTGACGAGCGCGTCGACCGTCTCGTGGAGCGTGTCGCAGCCGGAGCCCATGGCGACGCAGACGTACTCCGCATCGCTCGCGCCGACGTAGTCGTAGAGGTGGTAGGCGCGGCCCGTGAGCGCGGCGAGCTTGTCCATGTACTTCTGGACGATTGCAGGCGTCGCGTCATAGTACTTCTGGCAGCTCTCGCGGCCCTGGAAGTTGATGTCGGGGTTCTGCGCCGTTCCGCGCATCGTGGGATGCTCGGGATCGAGGGCGCGGGCGCGGAAGTCGGCGACGAACCTGTCGTCGATCATCTCGCGGATGACCTCGGTCGGGATCTGCTCGATCTTCTGGACCTCGTGGGAGGTGCGGAAGCCGTCGAAGAAGTGGAGGAAGGGAACCTTGGACTCGAGCGTGGACGCGTGGGCGACCATCGCCATGTCGTGGGCTTCCTGGACCGAGTTGGAGCAGAGCATCGCAAAACCGGTCTGGCGGCAGGCCATCACGTCGCCCTGGTCGCCGAAGATGCAGAGGCCCTGGCAGGCGAGGGAGCGCGCAGAGACGTGGAAGACGGTCGGGGCGAGCTCTCCCGCGATCTTGTACATGTTCGGGATCATCAGCAGCAGACCCTGCGACGCGGTGAACGTCGTCGTCAGCGAGCCCGTCGTCAAAGATCCGTGAACGGCGCCTGCGGCACCGCCTTCGGATTCCATCTCGACGATGGAGGGAACCGAACCCCAGATATTCGTCTTGCACTGGGCCGCGAGTTCGTCGCAGGTCTCAGCCATCGGCGAGGACGGGGTAATCGGATAGATCGCGGCCACTTCTGAGCACGCGAAGGCGATTTGAGCTGCGGCGGTGTTGCCGTCAACCATGATCTTCTTTGCCATATGCCTTAGCTTTCCTTATGTAGTTACGCTTGGTTTGGAAACCGATAACGATATTATACCTTCTTTTCGGACGGAATACAAGCAGTTAGGCTCGGCTAATATAAATCACTCGACGGAAAAATCCGTCTCTGCGCAGAATCCGTCCTCCCTTGAGCAGGACAAGACATGCCTGCCCGGAACGAGGTCCGCCACGAAAGGCGCACTGCCGGAAGTCTCGCCGGACGGGACGCCGTCGATGAACCACCAGAGCTTCCCGCCCGCCGGATTGCCTATGACCGTCGCTACGAGTTTCTGCTGTGGCATGCCCGGCATCACGCGGAAAACGGTCCCCTTCGCCGGTTTCGCTATCTCGAGGGCGGGCTTCGTCTCCGCGGCGGGGGGCTCGGGGAGCCTCCGGCGCGAAAGAGCCCCGGTTCCCTCAGGCTCGTCGAACCAGGGTCCGTCGCCACGGGGATAGATGGCGCGGACGATTTCCCACACGCGCGGGGCGGACGCCTTGGCACCCACTAGAGAAGCGTCGCCGAATCCGCCGGAGAGGTGTCCGCACCAGACCCCGACGCAATATTCGGGATTCCACGCAACAGTCCACGCGTCGCGGTACGCGGCGCTGGTGCCGGTCTTCCACGCAAAGCGGGGAAGCTTCACGTCGGCTATGTGGCCTGTCGCTGCGGCGCCCCTTTCGGACCCCGAGAGCATGTCCGAAACTATGTACGCAGATGGCGAACGCGACGCCGCCAGCCTGCAGTACGCGCGGACAAGCTCGAGAAGAGTGACCTCGGCGTTGCCTATGGCGAGTCCGAGGCCGTATTCCTCGTCCGGGGCCGAGACGTGGTCGAAGCCGAGGTCGCGAAGATGGGAGGCGAAGCGGGAGACGCCTATCTCCTTGAGCATCCTCACGAACGGGAGGTTGAGGGAAAGTATGAGAGCGTCGCGCAGAGCGACCTTACCGCGGTATTTTCCGTCGAAATTGGAGGGCCTGTAGCCCTTCAGGGCCATGGGGAGGTCGACAACCTCGGAGTCGCGCCCAGCATAGCCGAGATCGAGGGCGAGAGCGACGAGAAAAGGCTTGAGGGTAGAACCTGCGGGACGCGGGGCGAGGGCGGTGTTGACCTGCGAGCCCTCGCCGCCGAAATAATCTCCGCTGACAGCCATGGCGACGACCTCGCCCGTATCGGTTCTTGCCACGACGGCGGCTGCGGAGTAGCCGCCCTCCGCCGCCGCTTCGTCCACGGTCTTCTGGCAGATCGCCTGTATGTCGGCGTCGAGGGGGGTCGTGAAGTCTCCGCTGCGCGACTCTGCTTCTCCCGGACGCTTCAGCACATCGGCGAGATACCAGTCGCAGTAATGGGGCGCGAGGAACGGACGCCTCGCGCGTTTCACCTCCGGAAGGACGCTTTTCGCGCCTTCCATCTGCTCCGCGGTGACAAGACCCGTCTCGAGCATGCGCGAAAGGACGTAGTCGCGCCTTCTGAGGGCGAGGTCCATCCTGCGGTCCGGCCTGAATCTGGATGGCGACTGCACGAGTCCGGCAAGAAGAGCCGCCTCTCCCGGACCGAGCTCTTTCGCGCTCTTGCCGAACCACCCCTGCGCCGCCGCCTCTATGCCGACGAGGTTGGAGCCGAACGGCGCGCGGTTGAGATACTGCGAGAGTATCCACGTCTTGGATTTCTCCCGCTCCATCTTCATCGCCTGGAACGCCTCGACCCATTTCGCGGCGTATGTCTTGGGATGCGGCTTTATGAGCCTTACCGCCTGCATCGTTATCGTGGAAGCCCCCGATATGCGTCGGCGGGAAAACACGTTCTGGACGAAGGCGCGCGCCATGCTGAGCGGCCTCACGCCGCAATGCTCCCAGAACGTCCCGTCTTCGGAAGCTACGACGGCCTTGACGATCCAATCGTCGGGGTCCGCCTCGTACCACGGCCTGCAGTCCACATCGCCCGGACCGAACGCCACCCTGATGACGTTGCCGGAGCTGTCGCGAAGAACGGTCCCGCCCGGATACTCGCCGGCCCCTTCGCCGTCCCAGCCGATCGCCAGCCACGAAACGCAGACTGCGAGGGCGGCTGCGAGCGAAAGAGCCGCGGCGAGCGCGGCGGCCAGGCCGACGACCCTAAGCGCGCGACGCTTTCGCATGCCTGTCGAGGATTCCGTTGACCAGCGTGCGCGATTTCGGCGACGAGAACCAGTTCACGAGGTCTATCGCCTCGTTGATGACGACCGGTTTCGGGACTTCGGTATGGTCCATCTCCCATACGCCCATCCTCAGCACGGCGCGCTCGACCGTGCCGAGCCTGTCGATGTCCCAATGCTCGAGAAGAGGCTTGAGGACGCCATCGATCTCCGCGAGCGACGAAAGCACTCCGGCGACACGCTCTTCGGCAAACCCCTTGAGCTTGCCCTTCGCGACGGCGCGGCCTTCGTCTTCGTCAAGCGAAGCGAGCTCCTCCCAGTAGGAGGCGATGAACGTCCCGATGTCTTCGGGCGGATTCAAATCCGCCGCCGTAAGCATCTGAATCGCCCATTCCCGGGCCTGTCGTCGTGTCGCCGTCATGTCAAAGATCCTTTCGCTTTGGAAGGATATTATATCAAAAATATAGCGTCGCGTGGGGAGGAAGCGCTACGCTTCGCGCGAGCGCAGAAGATTCCTGACGAGAGCGGCGGATTTCCTCCCCGGGGAGGTTTCGAGCGAGCTGTTGACGTCGAGAACAGAGGCTCCCGTTTTCGCGGCTTCGTCGAGGTTGTCGGCGGAAAGACCGCCCGCGAGAATGGTGAAGACTCCCCGCGAAGCGAGTTCCCTCGCCCGCGACCAGTCGGACCTTTTCCCCGTTCCGCCGGTTTTGCCGCCGTCCTTCGCATCGACCAGCACTCCGTCCGCCGCGCCGGAGCCAGGCATCGCCCCGTCGTCGAGAATCCAGACTCCGTATCCCGCGTCCTTGAGCATGCGAATCTCCTCGTCGCTCGAACTGCGGTGGAGCTGAACGATGTCGAGCCGGGCCTCCCTCATCGCCGCAAGAATGCCCAGGGTGCCCGCCGAAACGAACACGCCGACGGTTTTCACGCCCGGGGGAAGCGCTTCGCGTATCTTCGCAGCCTTCGCCGGAGAGACGGCGCGCGGAGAAGACTGCTCGAATATGAAACCTGCGTAGCCGGCCCCTTTCGCCGCCGCTTTCGCGACGGCGAGAGTCTTTATTCCGCATATCTTTATCTCCGGCTTCAAGAAAGCCCCCCTTTCAGCGACCCCGTCTCGCCCAGCCTCTTGACGAGGGCGGAACCGACGATGTATCCGTCGGCATGCTTCGAGATGGTCTCCGCCTGGGCTCCGGTCGAGACTCCGAAACCCGCGGCGACGGGAATCGCCACGGCCGCGCGTATCGAATCAAGGCGGGATGAAAGCTCCGCGGGGAGATCCCTGCGCTCGCCGGTGATGCCCTTCACGGTTATCACGTAGAGGAAACCGTCGTCGATCCCTTCGGCGCTCTCCTTCACGCGCTCGAGCGGAGTGTTCGGGGCGATGAGGGGAATCATCGTCAGACCGCATGGCTTGAGGGCGTCAAGAAGCTCGTCCCTCTCCTCCAGAGGAAGATCCACCGCGAGCACGGCATCCACGCCTGCCTTCGCCGCTTCGGACGCAAACCGCTCCGTTCCCATCGAGAATATGGGGTTGTAGTAGCTGAAAAGCACGATCCCGGCATCGGGATGGCGCTCGCGGATGCGCCCGGCCTCCTCTAGCGTCTTTTCCATGCCTACGCCGTCCGCCACGGCTTTGGCTGCCGCCGATCTTATGACGGCGCCGTCGGCGAAAGGATCGGAGAACGGAACGCCGAGCTCAAGGATGTCGGCGCCCGATTCCACAAGATCGTCCACACCCTTCCCGAACGTCGCCATGTCGGGATACCCGACCGTCAGATAGGCGATGAAAGCGCCGCGTCCTTCCGATTTCGCGCGCGCGAAGCATTTTCCGATTCTGCCGCTCACTTTGCACCTCCCTCTTTCGCCTTTGATGCCTTGTATCTCATCACGTTTTCCATGTCTTTGTCTCCCCTTCCGGAAAGGTTCACCAGCAGTATGGACCCTTTTTCCATATTCGGAGCCCTTTTGATTGCCTCGGCCAGCGCATGGCTCGATTCAAGCGCGGGAATTATCCCCTCGTACCGGCAAAGAGCGTCGAACGCGGCTATCGCCTCGTCGTCGTCGATGACGGAGTATTCGGCCCTCCCGGTGTCGTGTAGGAAGCAGTGCTCCGGTCCGACGCCGGGATAGTCCAGCCCCGCGGAGACGGAATAAGTGTCGATGATGTTGCCTCCCTCCGTCTGCAGCAGCATCGTCTTCGCGCCGTGGAGAACGCCGAGCCTGCCTCCGTTTATCGACGCCGCGTGCTCTCCCGACGCCAGGCCCTTCCCGCCGGCCTCGACGCCGACGAGCTTCACCGACGTGTCGTCCAGGAACCCCGCGAAAAGCCCCATGGCGTTGGAGCCTCCCCCCACGCATGCGATGGCTTCGTCCGGAAGGCGTCCGAACCTCTCTAGGCACTGCCTCCTCGCCTCGTCGCCTATCACGCGCTGGAAATCGCGGACCATTTCCGGATATGGATACGGACCCGCCACCGTCCCTATCACGTAGAAAGTGTCGTCGCAGTTCGTCACCCAGTCGCGCAGAGCCTCGTTCATCGCGTCCTTGAGCGTCGCGCTGCCTTCGCTTACGGCATGGACCGTCGCGCCGAGCATCTTCATCCTCTCGACGTTCGGCTTCTGGCGCTCGACGTCGATCGCCCCCATGTAAACCTCGCAGGGCATTCCCAGGTAGGCCGCGACAGTCGCAGTCGCGACGCCGTGCATGCCTGCGCCCGTTTCGGCGATGAGGCGCTTCTTGCCCATGCGCTTCGCGAGAAGGCCCTGCCCGATCGTGTTGTTCACCTTGTGGGCGCCGGTGTGGTTGAGATCCTCGCGCTTGAGGACGATCGTAGCCCCGCCGAGGCTTTCCGAGAGGCGCCTGGCGACGGTGATGGGCGAGGCCCTGCCTACGTATTCCCTCAGGATTTCATGGTATTCGGCCATGAATCCAGGATCCGCCTTTGCCTCTTCGTAGGCCCTGGCGAGTTCGTTCAGCGGACCCATCAGCGTTTCGGCGACGTACCGTCCGCCATAGGGTCCGAAATGTCCTTTTGCCGTTTCTTTGCTTTTCATGTTTTTCATCCTATCAGTTCTTTGAGTTTTGCGGCGGGATCATGCGCCTTCATGAGGGCCGTGCCGATGAGAAATCCGTTCGCTCCCGCTTCGCGGAGCGCAAGCATGTCTTCGCGCGTCTTTATTCCGCTTTCGGCGATCTTGACGATGCCGGAGGGAATCTTCCGCAGAAGCCCGGCGCTTATGGACGTATCGGTCGTGAAGTTCCTCAGGTTCCTGCAGTTCACGCCCACCACCTTCGCCCCGCACCCGACAGCCCGCCCGATCTCCTTTTCGTCGTGGGTCTCGACAAGGCCTTCCATCCCGAGCGTCCTTGCCGCGAGAAGAAGCTCCATGAGCTGCGCGTCGTCAAGGACGGCTGCAATGAGGAGAACCGCGTCGGCGCCTGCCGCGCGTGCGGCGAGGATCTGGTGCGGAACGGACACGAAATCCTTGAAGAGTATCGGCAGATCGCTCGCCTCCCTCGCCTCTTTCACGTACTCTTCAGACCCCAGAAACCTGTGCGGCTCGGCGAGAACCGAGAGCGCCGCAGCCCCGGCTCCCGAAAGCGCCTGCGCGAGCTCGCGCGGACGGAAATCCTCGCGTATCATCCCTTCGCTCGGGCTCGCCTTCTTGAGCTCGGCGATGACGTGGAGTCCGTCGCCAACGAACGCCGCCGCGAAATCGCGCGTCTTCGCGGCCTTCCCGGCGTCATGCCTGCGCGCGGATGTCAACTCCTCGAGTATGTCTGCTTTCATGCCGTCCCCCTTTCAGCGAGATGAATTCTCTATCATGGCGCGGCATTTCGTATCCGCAGCCATGAGATCCACCGAGGCCGAGGCGAGAACGACGCCTTCCTCGAGGCTCTTCGCCTTCTCCGCCGCGACGAGCGCCGCGGCAGCGTTCAGGATCGCCGCGTTTCTGTAGGCGCCGCGCATGTCGCCCGAAAGAACGGTCCTCGTTATGACCGCGTTCACTTCGGGGGAGCCTCCGGCGATTGCGGGAATCGGCCTGTAGTCGCCGAAGACGCGCTTCGGGTCGAACTCGTACTCCTTCACCTCGCCGTCCGCAAAAAGTTCCGAGACGTACGAGACGCCCGAAAGCCCAAGCTCGTCGAGTCCGTCAGGACCGGAGAAGACGACGGCGTGGTCCGTTCCGAGCCGCTTGAGCGCCCCTATGTAGAGCGGGATTATCTCCTTCGAATAGACCCCTAGCGCACAGCGCCTCACTCCGCAGGGATTGGTGAGAGGTCCGAGGAGATTGAATATGGTCCGGAAGGGAAGCGCCTTCCTCACGGGAGCGGCATAGCGCATCGCCGGATGCAGCTTGTTGGCGAAAAGGAACCCTATGCCGACGTCCCTCATCGACCTCTCGACAGTCTCCACGCTCGCATCGAGATTGTAGCCGAGCGCGCCGAGGCAGTCGGCCGCGCCGCTTTTCGAAGTCGACGCGCGGTTGCCGTGCTTCGCGACCGTCGCGCCCGCCCCAGCGGCGATGAAAGCGGCTGTCGTGGAGACGTTGAAGGTTCCGAATCCATCCCCGCCCGTGCCGACGATGTCGACCGCGCCCTCGGGCGACGCGACATGGACCGACGCCTCGCGCATCGCCATTGCGGCGTCGGCGAGATCGTCCGCCGTGACGCCCGTTTCGTGGAAGCGGACGAGCACGTCCTTGATTTCGCCGAAAGACATCTCTCCGGCCATTATCCTGTCGAATGTCTCTTTCGTTTTCATTTCACCACCATTTTCATGAAGTTCTTGAGCTGATTGACCCCCTTCGGCGTGCCGATGGACTCTGGATGGTACTGTATCGACTCCATCGGAAATTCCCTGTGCCTGAGACCCATGATCTCGCCATCCTCGGATGTCGCCGATATCTCGAAGCAGTCCGGAAGGCTCTCCTTCTCCACCGCGAGCGAATGGTACCTCATAACCGTCATCCCCTGCGAAAACCCCGCGAAGAGCCCTTTTCCGTCGTGCGAGAGCTGGGAGGTCTTGCCGTGCATGAGGCGTTTGGCGGGGACGATCCTGCCTCCGAACGCCTGGGCGATCGCCTGATGGCCCAGGCATACGCCCATGATCGGGAGCTTCCCTGCGAAAGCCTTGACCGCCGCAAGGGTGATCCCTGCGGAATCCGGATTCCCTGGCCCCGGAGAGAGCACCAGCGCCTCCGGCGCCATCGCCTCTATCGCCGCGACGTCCACAGCGTCGTTCGCCACGACTTTCATGTCGGCCCCGATCATGCCGAATTCCTGCACGAGGTTGTAGGTGAAGGAATCGTAGTTGTCTATCATGAGTATCATCGCTTTCCCCCTTTCAGAGAGTCGCCGCGAATTTCGCGGCTTCGAAAATCGCCTTGGATTTGTTGACCGTCTCTTCGTATTCGCGCTCGGGATCGGAATCTGCCACGATTCCGGCGCCCGCCCTCATCGTAAGCCTGCCTCCGTCCAGAACCATCGTCCTTATCACGATCGCGAAATTCATGTCGCCGGTGTAGCTGAAGTATCCCGCCGCGCCGCCGTATATTCCGCGCGGGGATTTCTCGAGCCCCGCGAGAAGTTCCATCGCCCTCACTTTCGGGGCGCCCGAAAGCGTTCCCGCCGGGAATGTCGCCTTCAGCAGATCGAACGCATCCTTCCCGGCGTCCAGCTCGCCTGTGACCGTCGATACGAGATGCATGACGTGGGAATAGCGCTCGACCTCGGCGTAGCGGCCGACCTTCACCGACCCGATCTTAGACACGCGCCCGAGGTCGTTGCGTCCGAGATCGACGAGCATGACATGCTCGGCGCGCTCCTTGGGGTCGAGCCTCAGCGTCATCTCGAGCTCGGCGTCCTCCTCGGGTGTCTTTCCGCGCGGCTTTGTGCCCGCTATGGGACACGTCGACGCGACGCCTTTCTCGAGTTTGACCAGCTCTTCGGGAGACGAGCCGATAAGCGTCTTCCCGCCGAGCTTGAGGAAGAAGTTGTACGGTGAAGGATTGACGATCCTGAGCGCCCTGTAGAGCGAAATCGCGGGGATGTCGGTCTCGGCCGTGAATTTCTGCGAGGGGACTATCTGTATGACCTCTCCCGCCCTTATCGCCGCTTTGCACTTCTCTACGATCGAGACGAACTCCTCCCTCTCCATCTCGGGCACGAAAGGCGTGAGGCGATGTCCGCCCGACTCTTTGTGCGATGCGACGTAGCGCGCGATCGATTCGGCCGAAATCAGCCTTTCTGCGAGGGCGTCTATCTCCTTGAGCGTCTTTTCGTATCCGTCGTCGAAAGAGGCTACTTTGGCGACCGTGATCGTGTCCCTCACGTTGTCGAAGACGGCGAAAGTGTCGGTCACCAGAAAATCGGCGGTCGGGGTTCCCTCTTCCCGCGCAAGCCCTGTGCGCGGAACGAACGCCTTCACCGCGTCATATGCGACATAGCCGATCGCTCCGCCCTGAAGGGACGGAAGTTCGGGGGCCGGAGTGAAAGGAGTCCGGTTCACCGCTTCCCTCAAGGCGGGAAGAGGATCTTCCCCGGAATTCTCCGTCACGACCGAAACGGGCGAGAAGCCGAGATACGAATAGCGTCCGCGGGTCTCGCCTCCCTCGACCGATTCGAGCAGGAATACGGAATCGTCCGATTCGGCGATGCGCGTCAGTACCGAAACGGGGGTTTCGCGGTCGGCGAGGAATTCCTTGAAGACGGGAGTCCTTGCTCCGCCTCGCGTTCTTTTGAGGAATTCTTCTTCTGCAAGCGTCTTCAGCATATCGGATTTTCCTTTCGGTCTTTTCTTGGAATTTGGTTTCGGGTAAAACAATACGGCCTCGCTTCTCTCGAAGCGGGGCCGTTGCCATTGTTCCTGTCAAGGATTCAAGAATACAACAGATGCGTCACCTCGCTCCGGGAGAGAGGCGCCACCACCAGTTGTTGTTCTTGATGAAGTTCATATGTCTTGTCCGTCCTTGCGGTTCATAGTATAGCAAAAATCCATGCGCCGGCGCAAGAGGGAAAATTCAGGGAAAATTCATCCTTCATTCGAGCGCTTTGAGGCAGGCGGAGACGGGATCCGCCTCCTTCTTCGCCGCAGGGAGCGGGCGGATGTTCTCGACCCAATCCTTCTCCCATTCGGCGAGATTCGCCTTCGCCCCGCCCTTCTTCTCCTCGAAATGCTTCTTCCAGCGCGGGAGGTAGTAGCCGCGGATGAGTCCCGACCAGATTCTCGCCGAATAGTCGTCCACCGGAGGGCCCCATATCGTCACGAGCCTGCGGGCGTTCTTCTCGTAGTAGTTCTTCTCCGCATCCGTCTTGCCCCAGCTCCTCGCGCGCTTGATCCAGTCTTCGAGGCGGTTGTTCGGATGGGTGAAGGCGATCGCGTCGGCCTCGAGGGCGAGGCGCTCGAACTTCTCGGCGTCCCCCGCTTCGGCAGCATCCTCCATTAGCGCGCCGAGATACTGCACCGTCACGTTGGCGAGGTCGGCCCGGTAGAGAGGGCTCCCCTTGAGTTCGTACGCCGCCTTCGCGAGCTCCTTCGCAGCGGCGCGGAAATCGCCGTTGGACTTTATCGATCCCCTTCCGTGCGGAGGCCTGAACTGCCAGCTGAAGCGCGGATGGTCGGTGAAGGAGCCGTAGACAGATTTCCTCATCAGCTTCCAGAACTCCATCACGCACTCCGGGGCCTTGCCGTAGCGGCAGAGTGTGTAGTTCTTCAGCCACTTGTCGAGATCGATGCGCTCCTTGGTCCATCCGCCGTCCGAAACGAGCTCGTATATGACCTCGTTGTTCTCTATCCCCTCGGGCGCGGCGCCGTAGCCCGCGAGCTTTCCGCGGTTCGCAGACTCCATGGCCTTCAGCCTCCCGTTGGCGTAGAATTCGAGTTCGCCCGTGAAGCCGGTCTTGCCGCCCATGTTGGGGATCACGCTGTAGACCCAGGGCTTTCCGAAGAAGCCGGGGTAGAAATCCCAGTTGACGCCGTTGCGCCAGAAGCAGACGTTGTAGTCGACCGCGAGGTCGAGAAGAAGCATCTTTTCGTCGGGGACTTTGCTCACGAGCGCCTTTAGTGTGTCGGGATCCCAGATATTCCTCTGATAGCCGAACATCCATCCCTGCATTGTCCAGACGGCGTCGGGATTGCCCTCCTTGATCGACTCGTAGACGAGCTCGCCGTACTGCGCGGCCATGTCCTTGCGCTCCTGCGTGCCCTTGGGCGGGAACGGGACCTCCATCTCGTTGAAGCTGTCGACGAGGTAGTAATCGCACTTGCCGAATTCCTTCTCCCACTCCTTGATGTACATGCCGCCGATCTTCTTGAAGAGCGGATCGGTTACGGGCAGCATCCAATTGTGGAACGCGCCGCCGCTCCACGAAGTCTTGAACGGCTTGGAATCGGGGAACTTCTTCTCGAAGCCCTCGGGGACGAAGCCGGCGAAGCCTGGGCAGATCGGCTTCATGCCAAGCCTGCGCGCGCGCTTCAGGATCTTGTGCTCGAGCTCGATCTGTCCCTTGAGCCACGAAGCGGGAACGGGCGAGTCGAGTTTGCTGATGTTGCCCATTCTCGCCCACGGGTTGTGGGCGGGTCCGACGAACGAGGCGAGAATCTCCTCGTCGGTGAAGCCGAGATTCTTCC
The DNA here is from genome assembly GCA_024694365.1 of Kiritimatiellia bacterium. Classification (GTDB taxonomy): domain Bacteria; phylum Verrucomicrobiota; class Kiritimatiellia; order RFP12; family UBA1067; genus UBA1067. The sequence continues at coordinate 458 of JAILJX010000089.1, read as the reverse complement.
AGACTCTAGCCATGATCGCCTCTGTCGCCCCGAGAACGAGCGGCATGTCGTATCCGTGGAGCGCCATCCAGTCGAGCTCCTTCTCCCAACGCGCCCAGTCCCAATAGGCCATCGTATAGCCGTAGGTCACCACGTTGAAGTAGTAGTGGTGGGCGAAGGGCGACTCGCCATTCACCTGAGGAGAATCGGGGAGCGTCTTTGGCAGCTCGCAGCGGTTCCCGCTCCACGACGATATTCCGTAGCCGTTGTCGCGCACGTACGAGTAGAATCCGCGCGTCAGCGCGACCGGACTCGAGCCGTGAATGGTGAGCTTCCCGCCCTTCACCTCGTAAACGAACCTGTCGCAGCCGCCATCGCGCTTAGGCAGATCCTTGCGGAGCACGACATTCTTCGCCGCCTCCTTGCCTGCGAAGCGCACGATCACGTCGTGCGCCGCCTTTACGCTCGGCACCGACTTT
>JAILJX010000121.1 GCA_024694365.1 Kiritimatiellia bacterium | reverse complement strand
AGTACTTCCTCGACCGCCACTTCAAGACAAAGGCTGAGGCGCACAAGGCGATTGCGGAGGCGATATGGGTCTACAACCACCGCCGGCTGCACGAGAGCCTGGGCTACAAGACGCCGGCGGCGTTCCGCGCCGAGTGGAAGGCGGTGGCGTGATGCGCGCCGGAAATGATTTCACGCAGTGCCGCACTGGTCGCGGGCTCGCCGCTTCGCGGCGCCCCTTCGGGGACGCCCGCCTCCCCGTGCGGCACTGCACAGCAGGGGCGGAAGTCCCGTCCCGTCATCAAACAACACAACCAAAGAACGAAGTGCTAACTTCTGACCGTGACTTGACAGTGCGGGATATGATGACTTATGATGAGTACATTACAGTTTTGCCTGAAGCTTCTAAGTCTCCGCTTGCCCTGTTTAGATTTGGCAATGACCGTGATTTTCGCAGGTTGTATTATTGGCACAAGGAAGGAGGTGGTGATTGGAGCTATGGGCCGCTGTGGGTTATTGCGGAGGTGTATGATTATCCATTGGGGAACAGAGGAGTCGTGGATATAGATGTCAAGTATGTGTCGGCATACAAGGTGAGTTGGTTTATGTGCAACATGCCACTGCGAATTGTCCTCAGAGATTTCACGGAGGATTTTACGCCTGATTCTCTTGTGACCACAAGGCCGCTGCAGAATGTTCCATCGTGTACAGGTGCACTCTGTGCCCTTAAGATATTGCCGGTTTGCAAACCTGTTAAAAGTGGTAGTCCTTCTGAACTTGGCTGCATTGTGAGCGAGGCGCATCTAATTGAGTCTTTTCACAATAAACTTCTCTACAAATGGATAGATGACTAATGGCGATGGGAGGCTACAGGGTGGTTACCACAGTAAATTACCACAGTAGCGGGAGTTTATGATATACTGTTCGGCATGAGACGTTGCCAAGCAAATCTTCCTAAGCGATGCCGTCGCCAGATCGACTTCGTTGCCTATCGCGCGTTTGATGGTGAGCAATGGATGGATCGAGAGGGTTGCGCCGCTACGATACGGAATACTTACTGTGGCAATCTACTGTGGTAATCAAGTCAGACCCTGTCGGCTCCCCTGTCGGCTCCTTTTGTCCTATTCGCAACTCTGCTGAAATAGATATGAAAATCAGAATGCATAGTCTTTTGTGCGCCGATGCGCTGGCATTTCTTTTCTTTGCGTCTGTGTCAGGACATGTTGCCGCCGACCAATTGTCTGAGGACTGGCGTAGCGCGGCCACTGAGTCTCTGAGGAGCGGACGGCCTATTGTCGCTGTGTTCGGCGATGTCGCCCCATCGCTCAAGGATGAACTTGCCGCTGCGCTCACGAACGAGTACGTGCTTGTCCAGATCGGAAAGCCGGGTGAGTCCGACTACATCTCGGACAACCCCGATGTAAAGGCGCGCAGAGAACGGTTCAGGAGTTGGGACATTGGCGAGGACGAGTCGGCGGTGTTGCTCATCAGGCCGGACGACAGTGTGATTGGCGGCATTTCGGCGCGAGAACGTCCGCTGTCCGTTCCGCCGGACGGATGGCTCGCGACGTTCGGGAAGTGGGAGGATTCCGCCCGTGTCGAGGAGACGGTGATCAAGCCCTTGTCCCGCGACATAAGGCGGCAATGTTCGGATTTCGAACACGAAGTGCGTACAGGTTCGCTAGACCGAGAGTCCTTTCTCTGTCTTGCGACGAACACGATTGAGAGGGTTAGGTCCCTCCGCAAACAGATGCGGAATGAGATTCCGAAGGGGCGGAGGGGCCTCGCCTACAAGGAGGCCCGGAAGGATGCCAAGGTTCGCCTGTCCGAGCTTAGGCAGATGACGAACGAGGTCTGCTCCACCCCTCCATCTGACTACACTGTTCCCGTCCCGCCGGATGACTGGCGGCTGTCGAAGTGGCGCGGAATCAACGACATCGAGGACTGGATTGCTTATGTCAACGAGAATCCCCAGTTGCCGAAATACGCCGATTTCAGGAGAAACAAGATGTTGCCGTTCCTGCGTAGGGAACTGCAGGTGGCAGACCGCGCGGAATCGCGAGAGTTCGTCGACTACGTCCTTGAGACGATAGCCCATGGCGAGATGCGCAGCTCCTTCAGCGTGAACCGTCCAAACCAGGGCCTGACGCAGGAGGCGAAGCGCCTTGAGTCGCTTGGAGACACGCAGCCTCTGGTGCGGCTCTTTGCGGCGATGGACACGGCTGGGAGTTCCTGGTCCGACGCCATCGAGCGCCTCTCGGCGCTCGAGGCGGAATGGGAAGGTCGCCGGGAATGCGCGCTTCTGTCGGCGATATCGAGCTATTACCGCAACGCCCCGTCAGGCAGCGGCTACGACGAGCAGGCGCGCAAGGTTCCGGCAACGCAGGACAAGTTCGTCGAATGGTGCGCCGGGCTAAAGGATGCGGATGTGCGTCAAGCTTGTTTCGTTCTTGTCGTTTTCTTCCGCTGGGACATCGAGGGGCTTGGCGAACGGCTGCTTCAGAGCGCGGCACCGCCGTGGCTGGGATACATATTCCGAGGACATAGGGGCTTCTGTCTCGCCGACGTCTACGGGCGGTACGCGGAAAAGCCGGATCTCATGCGGAAGGCGGATGAGTATCGTGTCCAGTCGAAGGAGGACCTTGAGACGGCGTATGCACTCCATCCTGAGATCCCCGAGAGCGCCAATCTCATGGCGATGTGGAACCAGTGGCTGGGGACATGGGAAAGGCGGCAGGCCTACCACGCCGTTGCGCTTCAGGCCGAATTCGACAACGAGCACGTCTGGCGCGATCTGCTGGACTACGACAGAGACCGGCAATGGGGCGCAACCAGCCGGGGGAACACGGCTTTTGGATATGCTATGATGGGCTGTACGCGATTCGACACGCTTCTACCGTCATTTGCCGGACTCGGCCAGATTGGCGTCTTCGGCGTCCGGCGCCAGGAACTGCTCGAAGCCCTTCAGAAGGTTCTTGACCAGGAAGGGCTTGAAATATGGCGCAGGGTCTCGATACAGCGGCGGATACTGCGGATGCTGCTGGAGGACGGACGCTACGAGGATTTCCGCGACAGGGTGCTGCAATGGCGAGGTGCGCTGACATGGCGCCTGTGCATGCTTGGGGATATGCCCTCCTGCCCGTCCGATTTCGGCGAGCTTCTGGATATCGTTCAGTCCCCTCGCGCCGAGACTTACATAGCCCTGCAGCGGCTGTGCCGCGATGACAGTCCGCACGAGTTCTTCAAGGCGTTCAACAGTCTTCGCTACGATGCTGCGGATGAAATTCCGGAGAACGAGAGGGAATATCTGTATGGGCGCCTTGCGTGGATGAGTCGACGGCTGCATCCGAGGGTGGAGGAGGACCTCTACCGCCACTACGAGCCCCATGCCAACTGGACCAACTGGCTGCCGCATGTGGTTTTGGAGATTCCCCCGTCATGGGATGAGTTCAGGAAGAGGACGTACATTCCATTCCTCGAGGGGCTCAAGGGAATCGGCATGATCGACGATCCGGTTTTGTATTTCGGAGCGACGAACGAAACGGCCCTGGGCTGGTTTCCCGTCGAGGAGCGCACAGACCGCGAATGGGAAGACATCGCCGACTGGCTCTGCCGGCAGGACCTGACATCGGACGACAGCCTGCGCTGTGCGTACATTCTCGCGCGCCGCGCCGTGGTCGGCGAGGCGAAGGACCTCTTCGTCGGGCGGCTCGAGAAGGGCGGTGTAGACAAGTGGCTGCTCCTCATGCTGCGCGGCGGTGCAATGAACCGTCTCGCCGCTTGCGGATTGCGGCCCGAGATACCCGAGTCCTGGATGCAGGAGAAGAACAGCCTGCTCCAACGCGCGCAGGTTCTGTGCCGCGAACGGGATTCCCTTGTCGCCGGTGGCGCGCCGAGGCTGCGGTCATGGTACCTGGGATCTCCCTACGATCGGCCGGTGAGAAGATACGAGGAACGGATGCGTCAGTACCGCTACGGAGACAGCTCCGTGACAAACGTCACGCTGGCGCAGCTTGTAGATCGTCAGCGGACAAACGCCACTGAAACTGCGCGCAGCGACTATTCAGCGGAGGCGATTGACGCGTTCGAGTCTCTTGTAGGGAACCGCTCGCCCTATTCGATCGTGAAATACCTCGAGGGCTCCCGCGCGCCGACGGCCAGATGGAGGGCGGCGATGGGGCTCCTTGCAAGGCGGTTGGGCGCAACGGAAGAAGGGCGGCTTGCGGTAGGAGAACTTCAGCAGAAGCTGGGCCGACAGCTTGTGGCCGACTGGTTCGTAGGGCGGCTTGCGGTCGATCTCGGAGGAGAGCATGCGCTTTCCGTCCGCTCGGCGGCGTATCTTCCGGACGACGCGGCGTCGCATGTAGACTTCGCTACCTGTCTCATTAAGCGGTATGAAGGCGACCGCACGCAGTTCTACGCCCACAAGTTCGCCCGGGAGGAATTGCTGCCAGAGGCGCGCAAGCACCTCGTCTCTGCCTTGTACACAGAGCCGGACAACGAAGAGGCGGTTCGGCTTGCCGTTGTTTATGGGTTCAAGTATCAAGAGTTTGCAGAACTTTCGAATGCGATTCGGGAATTTCCCCTTTCGCGTCCGATTTGGGAGAAGTTGCATACTGCGGAGGAAGCGCGGCTCGTTGAGATCGCGCGGCGCGAGAAGGCCGCGAGGGAGGCCGAAGAAGAGCGCGTCAGAAGGGCTGAGCGGGAAAAGCGCGAGAAGGACGAGGCGAAGATTGCAAAGTTCCGCGCAAGCCCGCTTTACAAGCAGGCGCGGTCGATGCCGGGAAACGTCGTGGCGCAGTCTGGGCTGTGGCACGACTATGTCTCTGGCGAGGGCAGGGAGTTCGCCGACAACGAGACGTTCAAGCGCAATGTTTTTATGCCTTTTCTCGCACGAGAATTCGGCATCGACGAGAAGGACCCGAAATACAGGGAGATGATGGACTTTCTGGAGCGCGAGTTCGCCGATCCGCTCTGCTGGACAGGTGACTGCGAGGCATGGGTCGATCGCCGGCTTACATCCGATCCGAGCCTCGACGGCGGGATGGACAGGGCTGGACGCACCGCCTGGGAGCTTTTCCGCTCTGGCTGCACAAACACATTCATAGTCGCCTCGGCCTACTACTGCAAGGTCTGGTTCCCCGATGAACCGAGATTCGACGCCGCTAATCGATGGCGGATTTCAGACGACCGAAAGGATGATGCGGCGCGGTTCATCGCTAATGCCGGATATGCCTCCTGCGGCTATGGACGCGACAGATATGACGAAGTGGCCCAGGCAAGGCGCGTTGCGCTCTTGACCTGGGTTCGTCACCTTGAGGGCGAGGGCATGAGCCTTGCACAGTGGAGAGCGGTGGAAATGTTCATCCTGCGAATCTGCGGCAGACGAGGTCTTAGGTATGACCGCAACGGCAAGGAGAATCTCATCCCAAGGCCTGGCAGGGATCTTGCGGACACGTTGGAGAAGGAGGCGGTGGCGCTTCCTCTGGCGAGACTGCTCAGGGAAGACCCGGCATTCAAATGACGGATGTTGGAATTACGGCGGAATGGGTACAATGAGAATGAAACATCGGAATGCCAGGCTATGCCAATCGTTGTCCAGACCGTGTGGACGACGCGCGTGGTTCAGTTCTTTAGCAGAGCTGGCGGCGAGAAGGCTACAGGAAGGCTACAGGGTCAGACATGGTTACCACAGTAAATTACCACAGTAACGGGAGTTTATGATATACTTTTCGGCATGAGGCGTTGCAGGATAAGTCTTCCAAATCGATGCTATCACCTGATCAGTCGCGTCGCCCGCCGCGCGTTTGAAGGACGGCAGGCGGCGAATCGAAAGGGTCGCGCCGCTATGGCAAGGAAAACCTACTGTGGCAATCTACTGTGGCAATCAGGTCTGACCCTGAAACCGCCATCAAAAGGTGGTGGAAATGTTGAAGTGATCTGAGCAACAATAGATGTATGATTATGTTAGACTTACGGCACATAGAATGGATGTTAGATTTCCTTTCGGGTAGTGGCCCTATGGGAGAGCTTCTATTGCAGCGCAAAGATGGTTTTGTGTTTTCGGAAGCGAAGGCATATCCAGCCCAAGCAATTGGCTGTGACTTTCGTTGGGGGCTGCTTTGTGAGGATGCGTGTTCAGAGGCTTTTTCAGAGTTTGCTGCTGATGTGAAGTTCAGGCTTGGCCGAGGCAATGCCACGTGCCTTTTCAGGGAATGTGATTTTCACAAGAATGATCCTTGCATGAGACACGAGACATGTGCTATGGTTTATGCTGGCGACGACATTATGTATTTGCTTGATGGGTCAAGCAACGACGATGAAGTCGACAGAACGATACGGAAAGCCAACAAGTTCATGTTGATGTGTGAACTTTGTGGATGTGAGCGAACCATTAAAAGAGGCGATGAGATAACATATGAAATGTTTGATGCCCTCTTAGACCACCTTGTCGGCGTGGCTATTGGCATCTGCGATGACATGGGCATTTGCTACATACCGTGTAGGTCGACTTTATTGTAAGTGTCTTCCCGGCAGCGAGAGTCTTGACGATTGGATACTTGCCGCTTCGTTTAAGAAGATGGTGATGTGTCTCGGCAAGTGGTGCAAGTGTGATGAAGACTTTATGCGCCACGGAGTTATCCCAGGCGATAACTACTGAGCCGATTTTCCCGCAAACGAAAAGTTTACGATAAGTTGACATCCCCTCGTTGATGGTATACTGTCAGCGACTTCTCAGGAAAGGAGTGTGAATAAGATGCTTTTGACGACGCTTTTGCCGACGACAACAAAATATAATAATTGCGAATGTCTCCTTGAATTGTCGCGAGGCGTTGGGCTTCAACAATGGTAAGGTAGTGCGGTGATGAACTGGCATTTCCTTGGGAGTTGCTTTGTTGTTGCCGAGTGCGTCTGCATATTCGCGTTCCTTGTTCGTATCAATGTTCGTGCACTTCGCAGACTGTCGGCTTCGCTACTCCTCGCGCTTTCGCTTCTCGCTGTCGGCACGTCGCTCGATGCGCAGAAGACGAACAATGTGCCGCCGAACATGAACTCGCCATTGCCGCAGATGATGCAGGGGCCTTCTTTTCAGACAGGGTTGACAGGATTGTTAGGGATTGGTAATATTATAAACCTTGTGAATCCTGTCCAGGCGAATATTGATGACATTTCTCGCGGTTGGCGAGTGGAGAGCGTCACGACTAACGCGGCGGTTTCGTATGCGATGCCGACGAACGCAGCGCTTGTCGGGAACTGGCACATCCACGGCGCGGCATCGTCTTTTGGAAACAACAGGATTGATTTTGGCGATTGGGCATTCCCGCTCGGCACGAACGACGAGGCGTTTTCATCGTTTTGGTATTTCATCGATGGTCGCATTCGCCCAACTCCGCGAGATGCTGCGCACGAAATCTGCGCTGTCGGCGTTCCAATGTCTGCCGTTCCAGGCCAAAGCCGGTTCTGGACGGCCGGGGAGCCTGACGGTGTACGAGTGCTGACGTGGGAGGATTTCTTCCTTGGCGGCGACACGAACATACCAATCAATGCGCAGATACGTCTTTATCCTAATGGTGACTTCACGACGAGGAGCAACGAGGTCGAGACAGTGTGCCGCCGAGTCAATCCCGACGACTGGGATGACGACGGAATCCATAACGAGCGAGATGTGAATCCTACAAGCTGCGACGGAGATTTCTTTGGCGCGGCAAATGCCTTGCCGCCAAACGCGAACCCCGATGCCTACTACTTGCTTGATCTTTCGGTGGCAGGGGTTCTCGGAGTTGCGACAATCCGCGTCACTTGCGATGGGGCGAGCGACCTTGGCGACCACTTGATAATTGCCCGCACGAACGAGGTCTGCCACATCCCGCTTCTCGCTGGCGCGACATACACAGTCGATAGCAACTTGCCGCTTGACTACTCTGCTGTGTCTACAGAATACGCGGAGATCGTGACGAACGCCGAGAATCGCCTGACCGTTTCGTTGCCTTTGGAACTTTCGCTGGTGCGAATACAGATGAGAAGCGCAGGGGCTACAGGCAACTATGGCGCGGCATCTTCGCCGATTAATGTATACCCCTCAATTGTCGCCTGTCTCGGAGGATGTTGCTCGCGGGAGGTTGTTGACGGTATATTGCAGTGGTCGTGTTCCTTGACGTGTACTTGCGGAGGAGGGTATCATAGTTTTGAAACGACTGCGCTGTGGGAAGGGTATTCCAAGTTGTTCATTGGTTATGCCTCGTGTGGATGCTGGGAAGATGCGCCAGACCCAACGCCGACACCATCGGCCGCTCCGTATGCGGCATCTGTCTCGGCC
>JAILJX010000099.1 GCA_024694365.1 Kiritimatiellia bacterium | reverse complement strand
GAAGAGGGGTTTCCCGTCCGTCATCGAGGGGTTCGACATGAGCCGCTCGAAGAAGAGCTGGTCGACGAGGCGCGCGGCGCGGTTCCCCATCGCGGTCGGGACCTTGAGGAACGCCCCGAGGTCGTCGTTGATGATCATCTTGCGCGTCAGGCAGAACTTCTTCGCGTAGGTGTCGAGCTGGTTGACGGCCTTCTCCTCCGAGACGCCCCCGTCCTTGATCTCGCCGTCCGCGCCGACGGGCTTGAGGTCCCCTATGTCGGTGAGCCTGAAGCGCTCGTTCTCCTTGAAGTCGGAGAGGTCGGCGGAGGTGCAGAGCCTCGTCGCGATGATGGGCTGCGCCCTGTACGACTGCAGAAGCTTCTTCTGCGCGACGTTGGAGAGGATGCCGGGGAGCGACACCGTGGAGAACGCGGCCTTGATGCTCGCGTTGTCGAAGGTCCTCGGGACGTTCATCCCCTCGAGCCTCATGCACTCGGCGAGAAGCCCGGTGAGAGGGATGTCGGCGTCCTTCTGCGCGGCCTCGACGGTCTCCTCGCCCATGGTCTTCGCGAGCGTGTCGCCGTCGATGCCGGCCCTCAGGGAGAGCGCCGCCTCGAGCACCTTGTCCGTCATCCCGGACTTCTTCACGGCGACGGCGGGTGCCGCGGTCGTGGGCTCCTTCGCGCGGTACGCGGCGAGGACCGCCTCGTTGAGCTCCTCCTTGCCCCAGCCGTCCGCGATGGCCTTGGCCTCGATCTCGGGGAACTCGCCGTTGCAGGCGGCCTTGATCATGGTGACGCGGTCGCGCTCTGCCTTGACCGCCGCGGCCGCGATCGCCGCCGCGTCGGGGACGGGGCGCTCGGGGGCGGCCGCCGCCTGCACGGTCTTGGGCGCGGGCTCGGCGGCCTCGGGCTTCTTCGCCGCGGCCTCCGCGGAGGCGGGCGTTTCGGGCGCTGCGGTCTGGACGGTTTCGGGTGCGGAGGCTTCGATTGCGCTCTCCGCGGGTTTGGTGTCTTTCGGTTCCATTATGGATTTTCCTTTCACTTCGAGTTTTGCCGTGACCTGCATGCGCGTCGCCTTGTCGGCCCCCACCGCGACCACGGACACTTCGCGGAGGGTAGATTTGGTTACGTGGTAGAAGGGGGCGTCGTGCTCGATGCCGTTGACGGTGCGTTTCCCCTCCTGGACGAGCTCCGCGGCCTCGACCTCTGCGCCTATCGAAAGCTGCCAGTCGGCCCCGGCCTTCCCCTGAGACACGATCTGGCCCGCGAGATCGCCCTCGCCGACGATTTCGCCCTCTATGGAGAGCTCTCCGCCGACGACGGCCGCGGAGACCACCCCTACGCGCGACATGGTGTCGTTGTCGTGGTTCGCGAGAAGGGGTATCTCGCCCGCGATCGAGAGACCGGAAAGGTCCACGACCACTGGGCGCGACCAGCCGAAAAGCCGCATCTTGCCGCCCGAGTAGGCGACCCCCTTGACCTTCGGGCGTCCGCCGTCGCCGCGGACTGCCGTGATTTCGAGGTATTCCTCATTCTTCTTCCCCATCGTTGTCCTCCTTGGGTTTTCCGTTTTCTTCGGCTATGCCGAGTTCTTTCTTCAGTTTGCGCTCCTTCGCTATCTGCCTGAGCTCGACCTCCCAGTCGCGCCCTTGCTTGGCGTATTCGATCGCGAGGTTCGTCGTGTGCGACATCAGCCTCTTCTCCTGGGCCGACGCCTCCTTCGAGGGATCCACGTGCTCGTGCCCGTCCCAGAACCACACGTGGCGGCAGTCGCAGGCGTCGACCTCCTCCGAATTGGCGAGGGCCCATTCCCTGAGCCACATCCCGAGGATGCGGTCGAGGATCTCCGTCTCCATGAAGGAGCGGTCGACCTTGAGCGCCTTGTGGTACGTCTGGTGGTCGAGCCTGCCGCTCGCGTAGTTGTACCCGGACGAGTTCCCCGCTGCGATGTTGAACGGCATCGAAAGGCAGCGCGCGATCTCGTTGAGTATTTCGCGCTTGAACTCTCCGTACGTCGTGACCGGCTGCTTCGGGTCGACCTGGCTCATCTTCCAGCCGCCCGGCATCGTGAGGAGCATGTTCCTCTCGAGCTGGATCGTGTCCATCGCCTCGACGGAGTCGGCCTCGCCGCTCGCCGGGGTGTCCGTGTATAGGATGCCCGAGAAGTCGGCCGCGGCCTCGGCGGCCGAGACGACCGCGAGCGTGAAGCGCCTCAGGTGCGCGAAGAGCGGGAGCGCGGCCGTTATCTCCGGTATCCCCCTGTGCTGCTCGGGTCTCTCCTGCCGGAAGACGTGGATCATGTTCTCCGCCTTCACGGCGACGCTCGCGTTGTCGTAGCTCTCGGTCCCGCCGGGGTGGAGTTTGAGCACCCTGTAGGACTTCGGGTTCCCGTACCGGTCGAACTCGATGCCGTCCACGGAGCCGCCCGTCCCCAGGACCGCGCCATCCGTGACCCTGTCGGCTTCGATGAGCTGCAGGTCGAGCTTCACGTCCGTCTTGAGGGCGGGGTTCTGCGCGAGGAATATGAAGGCCTCGCCGTCCTGGCACCGCGCCATCCTGACGGTCCTCAGCTTCGGCGCCAGGCGGACCGCCTTCGCCCAGGCCTGGAAATCGTGCTCGATCCTCTTGTCGAGCTCCCCGTCGTCGAGGAGCATCTGTAGCCGCGGCCCCGTACCGACGGTGTCCTCGGCCAGAGTCCTCACCATCCCGCGCGCGTACGAGTTGTTCTGGACCTCGTACCTCGCCCGGACGCGTAGAGTCCTTCTCACGGAGGGGTCCGCCTCCGCGTCCGCCGAGAGGAACTCGGCCGCGCTCCAGTGCCTGGCGTTGTCCTTGTTGGTCTGCGCGGCGTCGAATCTCGCTCGCATCCATTTCGGCAGCGCGAGCCGGACGCGCCCGCCCCCGCCGGGGCTTTTCCTCCACGGCCAGAGTCTCAAAGCGCACCTCCCCCCGAGGCCATCTTCGCCACCCTCACCGGAAAGGCCCGCCTTTTGAGGGCCTTCTTCGATGCGAGGTACCTGTCGGCCTCGATCAGGTCGCCGATGGACTGGTTTTCGACCCTCTGCCCGTCGACCTCCACCGATTTCGGCTCGAGGAGAAGCCTCTCCACCGCCTCTTCAATCTTCGATCCGTCCATGTCTTTCCACCTCCTCTATCCTTTCGCCGACCCACGCCATTACGTTGACCGGCATGGAGTTGCCGATCGCTTTGTAGCGGGGGCGGTCTCTGCACATTCCGGCGGGCCTGCCGCGGTAGGGGACTTTCGTCCATCCGTCCGGGAAGCCCATGAGCCTCTCGCACTCGAGGGGCGTCATGCGCCTCACGGTCTTTCCGTCGCAGAGCCCCGGCGCGTAGCGCCGCGTTATCGTGTACGCGGCCGCGCCGTCTTCGTCCCAGCCCTTGCCTTTCAGATGCCTCTCGCGCCCGACCACGTTCATGAGGTCGACCGGGATGCACACCTTTCGAGCGCCCTTTTGAGGGGCGGAGGCGCCTCGAGCCCCATCTTCGCGAAGCGGCGGAGTATCCCCGCCGCGCAGTTCGCCGCCAAAGAGTACTTCCGCGGGACGCTCCCAGTCTCCGCGATGTCCGACAAGGACGAGACGGCGCCTTCGCTGCGGGAGGCCCCGCGGAAATTGTTCCACTCGGGTATAGCGAGCGTCCAGCACTCGCCATGCGAGGGAGAATCCTCCGGGGGCGGACGAGGCGATCCCGCCCCGCTTCCATCCGTTCCCCGGGACGGCGACGGGCCAGCCAGCGAGGACAGAAAGGAACGCGGCAAAGTCCGCGCCCCCGTGCCTTGTGAGGACTCCGGGGACGTTCTCCCAGACCAGCCAGCGGACATCCGCCCTGTAAGCCAGCCGAGCAAACTCGATCGCGAGCCCTCCGCGCGGATCCGCAAGCCCGTCCCCGCCGCCTGCCCTCGAGAAGCTCGGACAGGGCGTGCCTCCCGCGAGGAGGTCGATGTCTCCATCAAAATCCTCCTTCCCTATCAAAGTGAAATCCCCGAGGTTCTTCACCCCGGGGAGCCGCGCCTTGAGCACGGCCGAGGGGAAACCGTCCGTTTCCGCGACGAACGCGCAATCCCAGCCGAGATGTCTCCACGCAACCGTAACGGCTTCGATCCCGCTGCACACGCTTCCGTATCTCATCGGCGGCTCCTCCCTCCGGATACATTTTACGCAAAAGGCGGCGAAACCGTCCAAAATACTCAGGCGTTTCTCGAGCGCCTGAGCGCCGAGAGCTTCACCCTGGCGCGCGGCTTGCCCTTCGCCTTCCCGTCCGTCCCCTGGAGGACGCAGCCCGACATGGAGGCGGCGACCGCGCAGCCGACCGCGCAGTCGAGCCAGTGGTTGTCGTGCGCCTCCGGGCGCATCTTCCACTCCTCGACGCGCCTGCCGCGGCCCTCGGTCTTCACCCTGTACTCCGCCGTCAGGTGCTCCGCGAAGAGCATGTGCTGCTCGGGGCTCCTCCCCCAGAGAGACAGCGACCCGCGGTCGCCGGGCGACGTCAGGAGGCGGCTCGCCAGGAAGGACTTCCAGTAGTTCGTGTCGTAGACGACATGCCTCGCCGCGCGCCTGCCCCGGATGCTGGGCATCCTCCAGTTGTGGCCGACGCGGTCGCCCGCGACCTTCTTGTATTCGCTCATCGGCTTCGACGAGGCGCCGATGTACTTTCCGTGCGAGGGGACGATCACGTTCGCGTGGGCCGACTCGCGGCAGAACTGGTAGACGACCTCGGTCGACTGCCCCCAGTTCGCGTCGACGAGGCACTTCTCTATCCTCATGGGCGCCCCGTCGTCGCGCATGTAGTCGGTCGCGAGCTTCCCGTCCGTGAGCGCCTTGAGCCCCTGGTAGAGGCATCCCTCGAGGCCCGCGCGCGGGAACTTCTGCTGCAGGACCGGGTTCGCGTCCGCGAGCGAGAAGTACCTTCGCCTCTGCTCGGGCCAGGTCCCGTAGTCGATGACGCAGCCGGTGAAATCGTCGTCCCAGGCGCACACCGTCCAGAAGAGAAGCGTCTTCTGGACGTCGACGAACATGGTCAAGTGCGTCGCCGCGGCCGGGACCGAGCCCTTCGCTCGCCCGTTGAGCTTCCCGACGATCCCGTCGACGGTGAGCTGCTCGTCGCTTCCAAGGTCCTCGGGAAGGGGCTCGTTCTGGTATTCCGCCCAGAATGCGGCCTCGTCGGTGAGCTTCAGGTTCATCGCGTGCTGCACCGCGGATATCTCGTCGTAGTTGTGCCGCGCGGGCCAGGAGACGACCGCCCCCTCGTCCATCTCCGCCCGGTGCTCCCGGTAGAACTCCGTCGCCGACTCGAACGTGCCTTTCTCCCGGAGCTCGTCGGCCCTCAGGTCCGCGTACCTGTTCCAGAGCGCATCGTTCTTCGGAAGCTGGTAGAGCATCTTGCAGCGCTCGCCGTTCCATTCGGGGTGCTTCGCCTTGTCGAGAATCTGCTCGGCCATGTCGCCGGGGCGGATCACCGTGCAGGGCATTATCCCCGATATCTTCTTCCCGGGGCCCGCGAGGCCGAGGATGTCGCCCGCGAGGACCCTCACGCGCTTCCTGGTCTGCTCGACCGAGCCGGCCGATTCGCTCGTCTGGGGATCGTCGATGACGACGAACTCGGGGCGGATCGTCCTGCCGTCGGGCTTCTTGTACTTCATGCCGCGGATGCGGCCCGTGATGCCCGCGACCCTGACGACGACGCCGGACGATTTCGCGCCCTTGATCGTCGGGAGGACTATTTCGTTCGCGGTCCACGTGATCCTGGTCCTCTCGCCCCTGTAGAGCTGCCCCGCGCAGCGGTTGGCGATGCCGTCCAGCGAGGCGATGGGGAACACGACCTCCGGGAAGTCGGCCGCGAGGTGCTCATTCACCTCGAGTTCGGTCTTTATCGAGTCGAGGATCTCGAGCGCCGCCGACTCGGAGGCTCCGATTATCACCACGAACTCGCGGTGCCCGTAGACCATCGACCAGATGCAGGCCGTCTCGGTGAGGGAGGACTTGCCCGAGCCGCGGCTCATCGCCAGCGCGAAGAGCCCGCCGTCGAGGACGGACTTCTGTATCTTCGATATGGCCCTGAGGTGGTCGTCAGACCACTCGAGGCTGTACACCTCCGGGAAGTACGTCTCGCAGAAAAGCCTGAAGTCCAGCCTGCACGCCTCCTTCCTCCCGGGATCGGCGACCTCGGGGAGGTCCCCTATGTCGCGCCCCGCGGCCGACAGCTCCGCCTGCCTCTGGGCCGCGGCTGCGCGGTGTTCGGCGTACGGGTCTGCGGCGGCCCGGGTCTCGGCCTTGCGGTCGACGAGCCAGGCGATGTAGCGGTAGAGGTTGATGCACCTCGTGTCGTCGGCGGAGGCTATGCGGTATCCCGCCTGCGTGAAGTGCCTGTACATCTGCGTCATGCTGACGACCGTCCCGAAATCGGTCGAGTTCAGCAGCTTCACGAGGTCGGCAGGCTTGAGCCTGCCGGTGTTCATCGCGTTAGTCGCCATTCAGGTTTCCTTTCAGTATCCATGCGCCGTAGGCGAGGATGTCCATCGTGCCGTCTCCGTTCACGGGGGCCCCTGCGTCGACGTCCGCCTCCACCTGTTCGATGGACGCCGTCCTGGATCCTGCGGCCTTCAGGGCGCGCACCAGGGCGGCCTTCGGGAGGGCCATGGGGTTGTACTCTGACATTTTTCGATATTTCCGCTTGATGTGTCGTGGGAATTACGGCATTATGTGCGTCATCGAAACCGAAAGAAGGAGAATCGATATGAGCGCAAAGAAGAAAACGGCCTCGGCACCCGCGAAGGCCGCCCCCGCGGAGCCCGCGGCGAAGATGTCCCTCATGAAGGCGGCCGCCGCCATCCTGAGGGAGGGCGGCGGGGCCATGAACACGAAGGAGCTCGTGAGGCTCGCGAAGGAGAGGGGGCTCTGGGTCCCCGGCGAGGGGAAAACCCCGGAGCAGACCCTGTATTCCGCGATAGTGCGCGAAATCAGGGAGAAGGGCGCGGCGTCGCGGTTCAAAAAGGACTCGCGCGGCCTCTTCGCCTTCAACGGCTAGGGCTCGAATCCGAACAGGCCTCTCGCGCACATGCCGGCGTACACCGGCTTTCTGAGCCCGAGCCGTTCGATCGTGTGCGACGCGGGGGCGCATTCGCTGCGCGTCTCGAGAAGGCGCATCTCCCCGTCGCGGAACGCGATGGAAATTTCGCGCTTCCCGATGCACGATGCGATCGAGCAGTAGACCGCGGGGAGGGATTTCTCCCTCATGTAGTCCAGCGCGAGGCGTCTTGCGTAGATGTTGAGGGCGACATCCGCCTTGCTGGGGTCCTTCCCCCACGGCGACCCGCCCCCTATGCGGCAGTTCCCGCCGTAGAAGTCCGCCGCGAGCTTCCTGCCGGTCGTCCCGCAGTCGCCCACCGGGCCGTGCACAACATAGCGCCCCGTCCCGTTCACCGAAGTTTCGCACCCGTCCCCGAGAATCTGGGCCGCGAGAAGGGAAATCTCCGCCTTTGCGGCCTCCTCGTTCCCCGGGAGGAGCGGTATCGCGACGATGCAGGATGAGGCCTCCCCGTCCTCGACGGTCACCTGCGTTTTGACGTCTATCCCGCCGTAGCCCCCCGAATAGAGCGTTTGGGCCAGGAGTCTGGCGAGGTGGTAGTCCTTTGGCATGTTGCCGCATCCGGGATCGTCGACGGCCATTCCCCAGAATATCCCCTGATCGCCCCATCCGTCCGCGTCCACGCCCTGCGCGATGTCGTCCGATTGCCGGCCGATGTGGAGCGTCACCTCGACGTCGTCGGCGGCTATGCAGTTCTCCCTGCCGAACTCGGCCTGGTAGGCGCGGTTGTATCCCGCTTCCGCTATCGCGTCGCGGGCGAGCCACCCCAGTTCCCTGTCGGTGAAGGGGTGGCGCGACGAGATTTCGCCCGAAACAGTGCAGAATCTGTCCTTCAGCTGCACTTCGAGGGCGACTCTTGCGCCGGGATCGCGCTCGAGATGGCGGTCCAGGATGCGGCATGCGATGAAGTCGCATACCCTGTCCGGGTGTCCGAGCGCGCAATATTCCGAGGTCTGGGTTGTCTTTGCCATTTTCCTGCCTTTCAGCCCCTTGAAAAGGGCGTTTTTGCCGTTCCGTAAAAAGGTTTCCCCCAAGTGGATCCGGGAGAGTGTACATTGTCGACACAGTCCGCGCGCGTGTTGACGCATGGCTGCGCGTGACGGTTCCGCTGTTTGCCCGTAAAGGCGCGGTATCCGCGCGGAATCCCCGGATATCGGCCTGGCTCGCGGTGTGCGTGACGCGCTTGCGCGGATCCCGGCGCCGACTCTTTCGAGAGCGCCGGATGCAGAGTCTGCACACTTCCGGAGACTTTTTCAGGAGGGGTCCGCCTCCGTCCCCGCGCCTTCCGCCGCGGGGGCGAGTTTCTTCCAGTCGCAGCCCTCGCCATGGACGAATTCCGCCCATCTGCGGCGGATGACGTCGCAGTATTTCGGGTCCAGCTCGACGCATCTGCACACGCGGCCTGTCTGCTCGCAGGCTATGATGGTCGACCCGCTCCCGCCGAAGGTGTCGAGGACCGTGCCTCCGCGCTTCGACGAGTTCCTGACGAGATAGGCCAGCATCTCGACGGGCTTCATCGTCGGGTGGACGTCGTTCTTCTTGGGCTTGCTGTACTCCATGACCGTCGTCTGCGACCTGTCGCCGAACCACTCGTGGGCGGCTCCGTCCCTCCACCCGTAAAGGCACGGTTCATGGAGCCACTGGTAGTCCTGGCGTCCGAGGACGAGCGAGTTCTTCTTCCAGACGAGGCACTGGCGGACCCTGAGCCCGACGTCGAAGCAGGCGCCGCGGAAGTTGTAGCCCTCGGAGTCCGCGTGGAAGATGTAGAACGCCCCGCCCGGCTTGAGAGCCTTCGAGGCGTGGCCGAACGCGCTCCTCAGGAACTCGCGGAACTTCGAGTCCTCCATCGAGTCGTTCTTGATGGTGAGCCCGTTCGAGCCTTCGTACGCGACGTTGTAGGGCGGGTCCGTGAGCCAGAGGTCGGCCTTACCGTCGGGACAGGCCTTCGCGACGTCCTCCGCCTTGGTCGAGTCTCCGCAGACGAGGACGTGCCTCCCGAGCCGGTAGACCTCGCCCGGCTTCGAGACCGCCGTCTCGGGTACGTCCGGCGCTGCGTCGGGCTCGGTCTCGCCGTGCATGCCGATTTCGCCGCCAAGGAGTTTGTCCAGTTCGTCGTCGCCGAACGCGAGGACGGCCATGTCGAATCCGGCGTCCTGGAGGGCCTTGAGCTCGATCTTGAGCTTGTCCTCGTCCCAGTCCGCAATTTCCGCGATTTTGTTGTCGGCGATCCTGAGCGCGTTCTCCTGCTCGGGGGTGAGATCGTCGGCTATTATGCAGGGCATCGTCTTCCAGCCGAGTTTTCTGCAGGCGAGAAGCCGCGTGTGCCCCTCGATTATGACCTTGTCCCTGTTCAGGACCGCGGGGTTGCGGAAGCCGAACTTCTTTATTATGTCCGCGAGCGAGTCTACGGCGGCGCCGTTCACCCTGGGGTTGTTCTCGTAGGGCCTGATGTCGTCCAGCGGGACGTTCACGATTTTCATGCTTGTGCTCCTTTTCTGGCGCTTGTGGAAATTTCGCCCGAAGAAAGAAAGTCTGCTCATCCTTCGACCTCCTTCCCGCGGCAAGGGGAAAGTCTCCGGGCAGGGGGGAACCGCGACCGGATCGCCCCTCCGGATGCATTTTACGCAAACGGGGCGGATCCCGTCCAAAATTCCCGCGTCTTCAGCGGTCTTCCCTCCGCCCATCCTCCTGCCGTTTTTGTTTTGTTTTGCCGCGCGGCAAAACAAAACCAGAGCGCCCCCGCGGCGGCCGGTGTAGTTTTGGTTTTTCTGCGCCCCTAAAGGGAGCGCAAAAAAACAAAACTACTCCACCCCGTCCGCCGTCCGCCGGAAGTAGTTTTTTTGCTAGTTTTTTTTCGCGCAGCAAAACTACTTTGGGGGTGTGTTCAGTCCCCGTCCTCATCCACGCCGGAGTCTTCTTCCGGGAGGGTCACGTACTTTGTGGCCTGCGAGCCCCTTGGCATGTTCCTGAGCCTTTCGCACACGATGAAGCGCGACGCGATCGCGATCTCGACCGCCATCTTCGCCGTCTTCTCCATGACGGAGTAGGTGTTTCTGACCTTCTCGATGAAGACGCCCTTGCTGACGGGGTTGCGCTCGTCCACGATCTCCCTGAGCTTTTCCGCTATGGTGTAGGGCTCGGGGTCGTTCGCGCCTCTGGGCTCCTCCTTCTTCCCCTCGAGCTGCGCGGAGTCGAGCGAGTCGTCCCTGTTCCAGAGCGGCCAGTTCCACCTGAGGCAGACGGGCTTCACGGACGGGAAGGACCGGACGACCGACTCCATCACGACACACCCCTGCTCCTTGTGCCGGCGGAGGATGACATGCGTGTCCGAGGCTCTCGACTGCGAGCCCGCGCCCGCGCCGACGTCGGTCACGCTCTTGAGAGACTGGTTCCCCTTCGATGTGTGGTGTATGAGGACGAACGCGCAGTCGAGGGCCGCCGCGTACTTGTCGATGAGGTTGTATATCCCCGCGACCGTGCCGTTGTCGTTCTCGTCCGCCCCCTTGGGCATCGCCCTATAGAAGGCGTCGATTATGACGAGCCTGAAGCCGAAGGGCCTCAAAACCTCGATCCTGTGAGCGAGATCCTCTATGCTTCCGAGCCTTCCGCGCTGGTTCTCGACGTATATGTCGTCCTTTATCCTCGAGAGGGGGAATCCCCGCGCCTCCACCACCCTGGGTATGCGGTTAGCGCTCGTCTCAGGATGGAGCTCGTTGTCGATGATGAGGACTTTCCCCTTTTCGCAGGGGAAGCCGAACCACTCCGTCCCTGTAGCGACGGAGAGTGCGAGGTCGGTCACGAGCCACGACTTTCCCGTCTTCGGAGGGGCGATTATGTTCATCGTCTCCCCGCGCCTCAGGAATCCGTGTATCAGCACGGGCCTCATCTTCGGATAGCGCTCCACGAGCTCGCCCACGGGGATCGGGCCCTGCGCGGGGGCGGAAGGCGTGTGCAAAGACGCCGAAAGTCCGCTCAGATCGACCGGCTTCTCCGGGGCGCGCTCGCCGAACCCTTTCTCCAGGAGTTCGCGCGCCGCGCGCGTGTAGTCCCCTCCGCACTCGAGAAGGGAGTACACCTGGAAGCGGCTGTACCCCTCGCCCCCCTCGAAAGGCGCCGCGTTCGACGAGAATACGTAGAACACGTTCCCGTCGAACGTGGCCGAATGGGAGCCGGACGTCTTTCCGGGACGCCGCCAGAGCTCATTCCCGTCCGGTTTCGTCCCGAGGAATTCCCAGCCGCGGGCGCAGAGGATCGGCCGTATGTCGCCCCGGCGGGAGAAATCGTCCCCCGGACGCACCAGAAACGCCGCGTCCGCGCCCGTGCCGGCCTGTGCGGGGCTTTTCGCGGAAGGGGCCGCCGGGGGCGGGGGCGTCTCGTCGAGCGAACGTGCGGCCTCGAGGAGGGCCGTCCGCTCGTCCGCCGAAAGAAGCGGGATGTGCGCGAAATCGCCCTGCACGAGGCTGTACCCGTCGGTCGGGGCGCACAGGAAGAGCCCGCCCTCGCCCCTCGTCTCGATCAGGGTCTTGAGTTTCGCGTCCCTCTCGCCCCTCGCGAGCTTGAGGTTGCGGTCCGCCTCCGCCTCCGAGCGGTATATCGCGTGATAGCCGCCAGAGGGCGTCCTTTCGACGGCCAGCTTCGCGTAGAGCGCCGGGTCTACCTTCTCCTTCCACGCCCCGAACAGCTCGCCCGCGTTGTCGAAGTCGAGGCATTCGAGGTTTCCCGAGACCCTCCCCGCGATTATGCACACGGCGTCCGGTCTGTTGGCGAACCAGGCCCTCACCTCGAATTCCGTCGGGAGGCGTTCCGTCCATGTCTTCCAGCCTCGGGAGGCGGGGCGCTTGCCGGCTTTCACCGCGGGGAGCACGCTCAGGCCCGCAGAGAGGCGTTCAAGGGCCGTTTCTGTCGAAATGTTCATAGAATCTCCTTCCGTATTCCTTGTGTCCGGATTCTTTCTACGATATCCGCGGTCGGTCCGTCCAAAAAAGGGAATTTCCGTTTTTTTTGGACGGGGCGGGGAAAGAATGCGTAGAAAGTCTCCGGAGAGGCGGACTGCACGGTGCGGCCCGCCGCCGCCAAGAAAGGAAAAACAATGAAAATATCGGAAATCAACGGCCGGTTCCCCTATCTTCTGGACATTCCGGAGGATGAATACCACCGCGCGGCCAGGGAGGGCGAGTACGTGGGGAGCCACCAGCTCGCGGACTTCAGAATGTGCCCGCTCCTCTACAGGAAGAAGGTCCTCGGGGAGATCGAAAGGGCCGATTCGCCCGCTCTCGCCTTCGGGAGGGCGCTGCACAAGTTCGTCCTCGAGGGGCAGGATGCGTTCAACGAGGAGTACGTCGTGAACGCGGGGCCTGTGAACCCCAAGACGGGCGAGCCCTTCGGAAGGCTCACGAAGGCGTACAGATCCTGGGCCGCCGTCCAGACGGCGCGCATCGTGAGCCCCGAGGACTACGAGACGATGCGCAAAATGCGCGACTCCGTCCGCGCGCACGAAGGCGCGATGGACATCCTCGAATGCGGCGTCGCGGAGGCGGTCGTGCGCGCGAAAAGCTGCGGCATCCCCCTGCAGGCGAGGATGGACTGGTTCAACCCGTATGCCGGGGACGGCAGGCAGGCGATCGTCGACCTCAAGACGTGCGAGAACCTGGACTGCTTCGAGAGCGACGCTATCCGCTTCGGATACCCGCAGCAGCTCGAATTCTACAGCCACGTCCTCTTCTGCGTCCAGGATGCCGTTCTCGACGGGGAGCCCGGCCCCGCGACCGACCTCTACCTCATAGGGGTCGAGAAGCGGGAGCCGTTCCGCACCGGGGTGTGGAGGCTTTCGGACGATCTCGTGTCCCAGGCGAGCTGCTCGAACATGCGCTCGCTCTCGCGCCTCGAATCGTGCCGCAGGTCCGGCGTGTGGCCGACGGACTACGAGGACGTCAGGATTCTCGGGGCGAAATGAGGGAATTTTGGACGGGCTTGCGGCGGATGCCGTAAAACCAATCCGGAGGGGCGGTTTTTCCGCCTCTCATTTTTTACACGGACAAAACAACGGAAAGGACACAATCGCATGTCGCTTATA
Source organism: Kiritimatiellia bacterium (assembly GCA_024694365.1). GTDB lineage: Bacteria > Verrucomicrobiota > Kiritimatiellia > RFP12 > UBA1067 > UBA1067. The sequence goes on along the minus strand of JAILJX010000099.1, from coordinate 70,315 downwards.
GGATCTATCCAGTCGGGAAGGCGCCCCTCGCCGCCCCGGCTCATGGTGTATGGGGCGGAGGGCGTCGGCAAGTCTTCGTTCGCCGCCAAAGCCCCGAAGGCGGTCTTCATACAGACCGAGGATGGGCTCTCGGAGATCGAGTGCTCAAGGTTCCCGATCGCGGGGAGCTTCGAGGAGTTTCTCCTTCAGCTCAAGGCGGTGAGGGACGAGGAGCACGGCTTCAGGACGCTCTGCATAGACTCGCTGGACTGGCTCGAGCGCCTCATCTGGGACAGGGTGTGCTCCGACTTCGGGGTCAAGTGCATCGAGAAGGCCGACGGCGGATACGGGAAGGGCTACACGCACGCGCTCACCTACTGGCGCCAGGCGGTCTCGATCCTGAACGAGATCCGCTCGCGCCGCGGGATGGCGGTCATCCTGATCGCGCACTCGAAGGTGGAGCGCTTCGAGGATCCGGAGCACGCCTCTTACGACAGGTACACGCCGCGCCTCCACAAGGTGGCCTGCTCGCTCGTGTGCGAGTGGGTCGACGCGGTCCTCTTCGCGACGAGGCGCATGCGCGTCGACTCGACGACCGGCAAGGCCGCGCCCATCGGGGCGGACGGCGGGGAGAGGATCCTCCGCACCAACGGATCGCCCGCATGCATAGCCAAGAACCGCTTCGGCCTTCCGGCGGAGATCGCCCTGGACTGGGACGCCTTCGTCGCGGGCCTTTCAACCAAAACGCAGAACATCAAATAAAAGAAAAGGAGAAAAACCATGGCGGAAATAAACTTCGACGCCACCGCGATAACCCCGACCAGAGACTTCGACGCGCTTCCCCCCGGAACGTACGAGGCGGTCATAACGGACTCCGAGGCGAAGGCCATGAAGTCCGGGAACGGGATGGGCTTCAACTTCACCTTCGAGGTCGTCTCCGGCGAGTGCAAGGGCCGCAAGGTGTTCGCCTGGCTCACGTACGAGCACCGCACGAGCCCGGACGCGCAGCGCATAGGCCGCGAGCAGCTCTCGGCGATGTGCAGGGCCGCCGGGATAGAAAGGCTCACCGATACGGCGCAGCTCCACAACATTCCGCTTCTCGTCACGGTCGCGGTCGACCGCAACGACGCGACGCGCAATATCGTGAAGAAGGTCGCCCCCAGGAAGGCCGCGGCCCCCGCGCCGCAGGCCTCATCCCAGGAGACGGCCCCGTGGGCGAGGTGAGCTTCGAGCTCCCCTGGCCTCCGTCGGTGAACCGCTACTACAGGCATGTCGGCCCCCGCGTGCTCATAAGCCGCGAGGGCCGCAGGTTCAGGCTGATGGCGGTCTCCCGCCTTGCCGGCCGCTTTCCGAAGCTGACCGGCAGGGTGGAGCTCTCCGGGGACTTCTATCCGCCCGACGGGAGGAGGAGGGATCTCGACAACGTCCTCAAATGCACTCTGGACTCGCTTGTCCACGCGGGGCTTATCGGGGACGACGCGCAGATAAAGCGAATCGACATACGGATGCTGGAGCCGATGCCCCCCGACGGGCTCGTGCACCTGGAATTGAAGGAAAAAGGGAAACATGGAACTGAGAGACTACCAGAGGGAATCCGTCGATAGCGTATACCGACATCTGAGGGAGAAGGACACGAATCCGTGCGTAGTCATACCGACGGCGGGCGGGAAATCAGTGTGCATCGCCCAGGTGGCGAAGGACGCCGTCGCGAAATGGCACGGCCGCGTGCTCGTCCTCGCGCACGTGAAGGAGCTCGTCGACCAGAACGCCAGGGAGCTGGAGGCCCTCTGCCCGGGACTCCCCGTGGGGGTGTACTCCGCGGGGCTCGGGCGCAGGGACACGGAGCAGGACGTCATCGTCGCCGGAATCCAGTCGATCTACAGGCGCATCGACCTGTTCAAGCCCTTCGACCTCGTGATGGTCGACGAGGTGCACATGGTCCCTCCCGACGGGGAGGGGCGGTACAGGACTTTTCTGCAGGCCGCCGAGCGCCTGAATCCGAAAATCCGCATGGTCGGATGGACGGCTACGCCTTACCGCACGCAGGGAGGTCTCATCTGCAGGCCCGAGAACCTCTTCAACGAGATCTGCCACGAGGTGAACGTGAGGGATCTCATCGAGAGGGGCTACATCTCGAGGATATCGGCCCACGCCGGCTCCGCGCGCGCGGACCTCGGCCACCTGCACATGAGGGCGGGTGAGTTCGTCGCCGAAGACGTCGAAAGGGCCATGGGCGAAGAGCGCATCGTGACCTCCGCCTGCCGCGAGATCGTGGAGATGACCAGGGACCGCAAGGCGTGCCTCGTCTTCTGCACGTCGGTCGCGCACTGCAGGAGGGTGGCGGAGCTCATCTCCGGGTTCTCGGGCGAGGAGTGCGCCGTCGTGACCGGCGACACCCCGTCGGAGGAGCGCGAGCTCGTGATCTCCAGGATGAAGGGCGAGAGCGCGGCGGACCTCTTCGGTAACCCGCTCCCTCCGCTCAAATACTGCTGCAACGTGTCCGTTCTCACGACCGGGACGAACATCCGCCGCCTCGACACGATCGCGCTTCTGAGGCCGACCGCCTCGGCGGGGCTTTTCGTCCAGATGGTGGGGCGGGGCTTCAGGCTCTCCCCGGAGACCGGGAAGACCGAGTGCCTCGTCCTCGACTTCGGTAAGAACGTTGAGCGCTTCGGCCCGATCGACGCGATCCGCGCCGGGGAGCCCAGGACGGGCGGCTCCGGCGAGGGCGGAGCGCTGGTCCGGGAATGCCCGCGGTGCGGACGGTACGTCGCCATCTCGACGGCGCTCTGCCCCGAGTGCGGCTGCGAGTTCCCCGTCGAGCGCGGAAAGCGCATCCACGAGGCGCACGCGGACAACGCGGCGATCCTCTCCGGCGAAGTGTCCGTCACGACCCGCAGGGTCGCGAAGACCGAGTTCATGGTGTGGACGAAGCGCGGCGCCGCGCCCGGCGCACCGAAGACCGTGCGCGTCACGTACACGTGCCCGCCGGACGACATGGAGAGCGGGGCGTCGTACGTGGACTTCGCCTGCGACGAGTATTCCGAGTGGATATGCCCGGAGCACACCGGCTACGCGAGATCCAGGTTCGAGCGCTGGTGGCGGGAGCACGCCGACCCGGGCTGCCCCGTCCCCGAAACGGCCGAGGACGCGTGCGAATGCTTCTTCATGGGGCTCGTCCGCGAGACGAAGGCGATAACGATGCGCCACGTCTCGGGAAACAGGTACCCGGAGATCGTCGCATGCGAGCTCGGGGGGCTTCCCGCGATGGACGCGCCCGTTCCTGAGGGGGACGACGGCGACTTCGGCGACATGCCGTTTTGACGCAAAATAGCAGTTGCTATTCCCGCGATGGTTATGGCAACATATGCCGCGTAACGAGCGGAGAAGGGACTATGATGGAAGAAACGGTCAAAAGCGAGGTGGCGGAAATCGCCGCCATGGACGCTAAAGGGCTGCGCGAAAAGTACCGCAGCCTTCTCGGTCGCCACGCCGGGAAGCTCAGCGAGGCATACGTGCGCTCCCGCCTGAGCTTCCTGGTGCAGGGGGTCAGGACGGGGCTCGCGCTCTCCGATTCGGAGAAGGGCGTGCTGGAAGCGGTCGCCGGGATCGACCCGGTCCTCAATCCGGAGCTCCGCGAAAGGCGGAAAGCCGGATATCCGAGGGCCGGGAAGACGTGGAGCCACATCTACCGCGGCGTGAAGCACGTCATCGCCGCCGACGGCAACGGGCGGTTCGTGTACAGGCAGGACGGAAAGACGTACGCCTCCGCGACTGCGGTCGCAAGGAAGATAACGGGGACGCACTGCTCCGGCAGGCGCTTCTTCGGAATAGAGGACTGAGGAGGAAGAACGCATGAAGACGATGATGACGGCGCCCGCCTTCCGCAAGGCGGGCGTCTCTCTTTCCGCCCCCTGCGTAAGGGTCGCGATATACACGAGAAAGTCGGTCACGATGGGTCTCGACCAGGAGTACAACTCCCTTGCCGCGCAGGAGGACAGCTGCCGCGCCTACATAAACGCGCAGGCGGGGAACGGCTGGGTCGCGGCGGAGGTCTATTCCGACCCCGGCTTTTCGGGCGGAAGCCTGAAGCGCCCGGCGATGGACAGGCTCAGGGCCGACGCGAAGGCGGGGAAGTTCGACATCGTGATCGCCTACAAGCTCGACCGTCTCACGCGATCGCTCAAGGACTTCATGACCCTCTCCGGCGAATTCGGCGAGCATGGCATAGGGTTCGTCTCGGTGACGCAGCAGATCGACACGTCGAACGCGGCGGGGAGGATGCTCGTCGGGGTCCTCGCCTCGTTCGCCGAGTTCGAGCGCGACATGATACGCGAGCGCATCAGGGACAAGTACGGGGCGACGCTCAAGAAGGGCCTTTGGCCGGGCGGGAAGGTGCCCTACGGATACAGGGTCTTCCAGAGGAGGCTGATCGTCGACGCGGCGACGGCCCCGCACGTCAGGAAGATGTTCGAATGGTACCTCGACTGCGGAAGCATGGTCGAGGTCGCGAGACGCCTCAACAAATCCGGTTTCACCGGCGGCAGGACCAAATGGAACGCGGCGAAGGTGTCCGTCGCCCTCAAGAACGCGCGCTATGCCGGGCTTTGCGAATGCCTCGACGGGGAGCTCGTGAAGGGCGAGCACGACGCGATAATAGCGAGGGAGCTCTTCGACGCCGTGCAGAAGAGGCGCGCGGAGCTCGCCGGGGAGGGCGGAAAGGGCCGGCCAAGGATGCGGCACAACGCCCTTCTCGCGAAGCTTGCATTCTGCGGGCACTGCAAAACCGGCCTCACGAAGAGGGGGACGTACAAGAACGGATCGCTCACCCAATACGCCTACTACGCCTGCTGCAGGCACGCGAAGACCGTCGATTCCGGATGCACCGTCAAGTACATCCCGGCGAGGCTCCTCGAGGGCACGGTGGAAAGCGCCATAGAGACGGCGTTCCGGACGTCTCTCGAGTTTGCGGTGGACATGTCGCTCAAAACGGGGCTGGAGCAGTCGAGGATCCTCGGGGCGCTCCGCGGGCACGGGCTTCTCTGGCGCGAGCTCTCGGAGGACGAGCGCTACACCCTCGTCCGCGCGGCCGTCGTCCGCGCCACCGTCTACCCCGAGTCGATAGAGGTGGTGCTCGAGACTTCCCGTCTCGGGAGCCTCACCCCGGTGCTGGGGAAAATCGGGACGGTCCTCGGCGACGGCAACACCCTCGTCAGGATACCGCTCGCCGTCAAGACCGTGAAAAACGGGAGCGGGACGGGCGTCCGCAAGGAGAACGCGGCGGAGCCCGGGCGGCCCAAGACCCCGGAGGAGATGCTCCGCGACCCGCTCATCTCCAACCTCGCCCGCGGTGCCGTCTACATGGGGATGCTCGACCGCGGCGAGGCGAAGACCATAACCGATCTCGCCCGGAAGACGAGGACCGAGGCGCACATAGTGATGCGCGGCCTCAGGCTCGCGACCCTCTCGCCCGCGATCCAGAGCGCGATAATCGCGGGGAGGGCCCCTTCGGACCTCTCCGTCTCGAAGCTCTGCGCCCTGGGGACGGAGGATTGGGACGAGCAGGAGAGGATTGCAGGAATCGCATCCTGACGGAACCGCGCCCGCGCCGCCGATTGCCATCGCGGGCGAATATGGTACAATGGCCGAAAGCGATGGAAAAGGACGGACTCAAACTGCCTGCAGGACTCTCGGATTTCGGAAGAATCCGCAGGGGGCGAGCTGCTGGAGGCCTTGGCGGGGCGGGATTGGATCCGCGGACGGCTGCATGAAGGCGAAGGTGCACAGTCCGGCCTTTTCACGGGCATCCTCCCCTCCGGAATACTCAATCCGTCGAATTTCCGGTCCATGGCCTTTTACTGCGGTCTGACATCCATTTCGGGCCATGATGGCGGAGAACCGGTGTTCGTAATCCCGAACGGATGCGCAAAAAGCACCATTTCCGGCGAAGCCAATTGAAACGTAACTTTTCGATATCTTCTTCTTGATAACTGTCTGCGATTACGGCATTATGTCCATATCCTAATGCCGTAGATCGGAGGCGCGGCGCCTCCGTTGCGTCATGGGGCACAACGCAAGATAAAGGAGACAGACATGTGGGAACTGCGGTCAAGAAGAGGGTCGCTCAGACGTGAAAGGAGCGGCAACTGGACGATGCGCGTCCAGGTGAACGGGAAAACCTACAGGCGGGCGGCGGGGACGCAGAACCGCGAAGCGGCCGAACGGTCGCTGGAACAGTTCGTCGTCGAGATGGAGAGCCGGCATAAGAAGATACTCGAGACTGTTCCGCTCTTCAAGGAGTGGAAGCGGTTCGAGTGCTCCGCCGACGCCGCGAGGCTCAGCCCTTTCACGAGGAAGATGAAATACGGCGTATGGCTCAATTTCACGGTGTGGCTCCGCGAGGCCCACCCCGAAATCACTGTGGCGGAGGGCGTCACGCGCCGCGTCGCCGAGGAATACCTGGCCTTCTACCAGTCTAACCATGCGGGAATGACATGCAACCTTAGGATATACACCCTGCGGGCCATATTCCGGACGCTCCTTGGGGATCGCGGCATCGAGGACAACCCCTGGAAGAACATCCCGCCCCGGGCCCACGACGGGCATACGAGGCGCGAGCTTTCCGTCGACGAGGTGCGGCGGCTCATGGCCGCGGCGGGGGCGGAAGGCCCGGAATGGCGCCTCCTCTTCCTTCTCGCCGTCTGCACGGGGCTCCGCCTCGGGGACTGCTGCAGGCTCACGTGGGAGCATGTTGACCTCCAGCACGGCATAATACAGCTCATCCCTGCCAAGACGAAGCGCTATTCGGGCGGGCGGCCCGTCACGATCCCTATCCACCGCCAGCTCCAGGACGCGTTCCTCGCGGTCCCGTCGCTCGAAAGGAGCGGGGCGGTGTTCCCCGGAATCGCGCTTCTGCACGCACAGAGGCGGTGGATTCTTAGCCGCACGCTCTCGAAGATATTCTCGGACGCCCGGATCGAGACCAGCGTGTACCTCGACGGGCGCAAGCGCGCCACCCCCGAGGCGACGTTCCACTCGCTCAGGCACTCGTTCGTCTCGTTCGCCGCGAACGCGGGGGTCCCGCTTGTGGTCGTCCAGTCCATAGTCGGCCATACGTCGACCTCGATGACGCGCCACTACTACCACGCCAACGAGGCGGCGCTCAGGGAGGCCGTGTCCGCTGTTCCGACCTTCGGGCCGGACGGGACGGTAACGCCCGGCTTCGCGCCCGTGAAGGGCCGTGCGGGGAACGGCTTCGCTTTGCCGGCGAGGCGCCACACGGCGGCCTTCCGCCTGGGGCAGCTCGAGAAAATGCGGGTGAAGGGGCTCATAACCGCGGATGAGTACCAAAACCTTCGCCAGACGATATTGGCCCAGGTGTGAGTATCTTCCTTGTTACATCCGACAAATTTTGCGCCAAAAGAAATAACGTAACACATTGCCTCTTTCCGCACAAGGGGAAAGAGGCTGTTTTTTGGGCGTATTTAAAATATGACTTTTTGCCATCTGCAAAAAAGCAAACTGTGCTTCCGATGCAAACAATTCAAAAACCCCAATAAATACGGCCTATTTTTAGCTGGCCAAGAAAAATGAAGTGTTACTATATTCACGGATGCCCCAAAAAGGGATGTTCACGCGCCCAGACTGTACGCGTCAAAAAGGGCAGTTATGGGTATTGAGGTCAAGTGTGCTGAATACTTGACGGGGCGAGAGCTTTGAGTTATCCAAACAATGAAGCAATGATATGAGTCCAGAAACAACCGAAATACTCCGTCCGTTCTGGCAGCAGGTTGAAGTCCGCATGGCTGAACTTCACCTCACGCATGACGGACTTGCAAAGCGCATGAATGTCGCCCGTCCTTATGTCTCAAAACTGTTGACCGGGTCGGTCAACATTTCATTTGGCTCGGCGCAGAAAATCGCGCGGGCGCTGAACATGGAGTTCAGATACGGTCTGCAGCCCGCCGCGCCCCAAGCAGTGTGAGTCCAAATGCCATAGGCAGAAAGCAACCATGGCAAATGTAATAACATACGGGACATTTGACCTATTCCATATTGGACATCTCAGGCTTTTGCAGCGCGCCAAAGCTCTGGGCGGCGAGAACGGGACTCTCACAGTCGTCGTCTCCAGCGACCGGTTCAACTGGGTGGAGAAGCACAAGAAATGCGCCATACCGGACCTCCAACGGGCGGAAATTGTGGGAGCACTCAAGTGCGTAGACAAGGTCCTCTTCGAGAATTCATGGGAGCAGAAGCGCCAAGATGTAATCGACAACAAAATCGACATCTTCGTGATGGGTGAAGACTGGAAAGGAAAGTTCGACTTTCTAAAAGACCTCTGCGAAGTCGTCTATCTGCCCAGGACACCAGACATATCATCGACCGAACTGAAGGAGCAGCTCCAAGGGTGACGTATGGAAGTAGTAGAAACAGCAATACCGGATGTAAAGGTGATACTCCCGAAGTACTTCAGGGATGGGAGAGGGTACTTTGTGGAGACGTATAACGCTGAGAGGTACAAGGCATCGGGGATAACCGCAGACTTTGTACAGGACAACGAAAGCTGTTCGTCGAAGGGCGTAGTAAGAGGCCTGCATTGGCAAGCGGCGCCACATACTCAGGCGAAGCTCGTCCGCGTTATCCGCGGCGCGGTATGGGATGTCGCAGTCGACATCCGCAAAGGCTCGCCGACCTTCGGAAAGTATGTAGCGGAGACGCTGACCGCGGAAAACGGCAAGCAGTTCTATATACCCAGAGGCTTCGCGCATGGCTATCTTGTGCTGGAGGATGATACGCTGTTCAGCTACAAGTGCGATAACCTGTATTGCCCGGAGGCAGATAGAGGAATGAAATTCGACGATCCAGAGATTGGAATCGAGTGGCCGGAGATCGGGTGCGAAATCACGCTATCGGACAAGGACCAGAAGCATCCATGCCTCAAAGATATAGAGCCGATTGCTTAGCCGTGCAGAACATGTAGAGCATGTAGGATTTAATGAACTTAAGGTCAGACCCGAGGTTCATAAATTGCGAGTGATGCGGAAGATGATGCGGGATCTACAGAAGCCGCAGTTGAAATTCTAGTACTCAGGCTCGTTTAGTTACTATCGGATGGCGAATTCGCTTTATATCCGGCAAAATGATCCGAATATATTGAAGTGCCTCGTGGCGCAACGGGAGTTGTATGCTCGTGCCAAACTGTGGGCATATGTGCCGATGACAAGTGCAATTGTGCTTTCGGTGTTTACATTGTGTAGAGAATCCTTACGTGGCATATCTGATTGGACCTCTGCATCGGTCTTCGGCGCTACCATACTTGTGTGGATACTAATGCTCGCAGGGGAGTTCTGCGTCAGTCAACTGCGAAAACGTGCTGCTCGACTTCAGCAGTTCATAGATAGGGAGATATTCCAAGACGCATTTACGTCTGATCAATTATCTCGATGGAGGGATGTCCCTCTGAAGGGTGAAATTGCAAAGGAGATCTCAATAGGTGCATGCGAAAGGGCCACGGATATCCAGCGCGTTCAAAATTGGTACTCGGATTACTCGGCCTTAAGTTCGCAGGAGGCAGTTCTCCGATGTCAAAAGGAGAACATCAGGTGGGACTTCAAGTTGAGGGTCATTATGGCGATTACAATAGGCTTAGGCTTAATCACATTTTTCATTCTAGTAGTGGTTGGGGTCTGGGATGAAAAAGTGAGTAAGGCTATAGCAATCCTCTCTGCCGGTGCTGGCGTGTGTTCTTATTTGTTTAGGCTGCTCGTTCGAATCTGTAATGATTTATTTAATCTGTCTAAACTGAACATTATAGAGGGCAGTATCGAGGAGGCTCTCGAAAATGATGTTATGATTGGCGCTCAACTTTTGGAGGCGCAAGATTTAATATACGAAAGCAGGTCAAATTGCGTTCTTGTGCCCGAGTGGCTATACAGAATGAGTTTGAATTCGCGCCAAAATACCGAGAATGCCGTCGCAAGAGCGCATGAAAGCTTTATTGGGAGGGGTGTCACCGATGCTTAATGGCTCATTAGAAAGTTTCGCGGGTAGGGAGCTAGTCTTAGGGTGGTCTGCTGCAGAAAGATCCCGGATTAAGCTTTCGATAGAAAATCTGCAAACTTGGTTAAACAGTAAGCTGGAAGTTGATGAAACCCTTGTGTTTGGGTCGTGGACCAGAAATACTATTCTTCCAAGAAAATACGACGAAGCATCAGACATTGATATAATGGTGGTCTTTCGTGGAAATCTTACGGATACTGATCCAGAATGTTGCAGGAACAGATTAAGGGCGTTTGTCGCCGGGAAGTATCCGAGGTCAGACGTCAGGAAAGACGCTCCTGCAGTAAAGCTTGAGCTTGATTATATCAAATACGACTTAGTTCCAGCCGTACGGGATGCGTGGACCGGGGGGTATTACATACCGCAAACCGGAATGTATTCTACTGGATGGATGTACACTTCTCCCAGGGATTTAGATCCTAAGTTGATGCAATTAAACACATTCGTTGGCGGCAATGTTGTTCGAAATGTGGTTAGATTGTGCAAGTATATGAATAAGAGCACAGGAAGAACCTCATTATCATCGTATGAGCTGGAGTCTCATGTGCTCACGAGCATTCCGTTAATCTCATATGGGACCCAAAAGCGGACTTATGATTACTTTCTGGAAGTCGTGAAAGGGCTGGTTAGAAGTGGGATTGCATGCGATTCAGACACGATGAGCAACATATTGTCGCGGATAAATCTTTACCGTCATTCGGGAGACATATTTCGGCAGGGCGTTTGGTTGAAACATCTTTTGCCAGGCATAGAGATTTAAGCTACTAGAGTTGTTATTAGTTTGGTTTGTGCTTTATTAAGATGGTAATATGACTCAGAATCGGCGGATAGTTTTGAATATTGTGGCGCCATGCGGGCGGAGGCTGAATGCGTAAAAGCAACGAAGAAGTAGAGAAGCGGCGGAGAATTAAAAGATGAGGGAAATGAACAAAGATATCGTTTGTGTAGGAGCGGGCTATATCGGAGGCCCGACTATGGCCGTAATCGCGAAGATGAATCCTTCGCGCAAGGTGTGGGTCGTCGACATCAACAAGGAGAGGATCGACGCCTGGAACTCCGACAATCTCCCCATCTACGAGCCGGGGCTCGACGAAGTCGTCAAGGAAGTCCGCGGCAAGAACCTGTTCTTCACGACCGACATTGAAGGGTCCATCAAGAAGTGCGACATAATCTTCGTCGGCGTCAATACGCCCACCAAGATGTTCGGGCGGGGAGCGGGAAGGGCTAGCGACCTCCAGTTCTGGGAGGCAACGGCGAGGAACATCTCGAAGTGGGCCGAGTCCGACAAGATAGTCGTCGAAAAGTCGACTCTCCCCGTCCGCACGGCCGCTGCGATGAGCGCGATCCTGAATACGCACGACAGCCTCAACTTCACCGTCCTCTCCAACCCCGAATTCCTCGCCGAGGGAACTGCGATAAAGGACCTCTTCACCCCCGACCGCGTTCTTATCGGCGGGCCGACCGACGAAGCGGGCAGGAAAGCGGTGGCCGAGGTTGTCGACATTTATGCCGGCGAGAACGATGGATGGGTTCCGCGCGAAAAGATACTTACGACGAACGTATGGAGCGCTGAACTCACCAAACTCGCCGCGAACGCGATGCTCGCGCAGCGCGTGAGTTCGGTGAACGCACTCTCCCAGCTCTGCGAGGCGACAGGCGCCGACATAGGCGAAGTCGCCCGCGTAATGGGCGCCGACACCCGAATCGGCTCCAAGTTCCTCAAGGCGGGGCCAGGCTTCGGAGGGAGCTGCTTCAAGAAGGATGTTTTGAACCTCGTCTACCTCTGCGAATCGTTCGGGCTCAAGGATGCGGCCGCCTACTGGAACCAGGTGATCGCGATGAACGACTCGCAGCAGCGCCGCATAGTCGAAAGGCTCTTCCACGCGCTTTTCAACACGATCGCCAACAAGAAGCTCGCCATCTTCGGCTTCGCCTTCAAGGCCGATACGGGAGATACGCGCGAAACACCCTCGGGAGCGGTCGTCCGCATGCTCCATGAAGAGCATGCGCGCCTCGCGATCACCGACCCGAAGGCCCTCCCCAACGCGAAGAAGGATCTCGCCGACCTGATGGACGGTTCGATCGATCTCGTCGAGGATCCGTATGAAGCCGCGAAGGACGCGGACGCCGTGATAGTGATGACCGACTGGAAGCTCTACCCGACTCTCGACTGGGCGAAGATATACGGCCTCATGCGAAAGCCGGCGCTCGTCTTCGACACGAGGAACTGTTTGGACGCAATGGCGCTGAATAAAATCGGCTTCAGAACTCTATATGTTGGACGATAGGAAGTAAATTGTTATAAAATTGGCGATTTCTGGCGTATAGTATTATGCTAGCAGTTGGCAGAAAAATTAAAATCCTGTACGATGACTTGGGGTTTAGAGAGCCTCATGGTGGGGTCTCGAAATACTTTACTGAGTTGGTCAAAAATCTGCCAGATGATTGTGTTGGTAGGTTCTCGGCTAAATTCAGCCGAAATGCCTATTTGCAAGCATATCCATTCAGCCTACCTCCCGGAAGGCAGAATGCTGAAGACTTTATACAAAATTATTTGCACGGGCACAGTTTCAGAGGGGTGAGTCATTTGTATTCGTTACTGGCGCATATCCTGCCTAATATTTTCCCATCTTTGGAGCTGGCCAATCGTAGAGCTCATGCCGCGGCAGTTAAAAAGAGTGACTTCGATATATTACATATAACGGATCCACATCCCCACTCGAATTGGTGGAGAGGGGCTGTCGGGAAAAAGAAAATAGTGGCGACGGTTCATGATTTGATACCCGAACTCTTTCATTCTGATAGGCGTGTTTCACGAATGAGACGACGGATTCTGGAAGATGCGGATCATATTATTGCCGTGTCAAATAACACCAAGAACGATCTCGTTAGGCTCTACGGGGCGAAGCCAGAAAAGATTTCAGTCGTCTACCACGGTTATACTGGTCTGCAAGGAGAAAAGGTTGCATATAAGGACCTTGCGGTCAAGCCGTTGACTGATCGGTATCTTTTATTCGTCGGTAAACGGGGCGGGTATAAAAATTTCAGATTCTTTATTGAGACAGTAGCGCCTCTTCTTGCACAAGACAAGTCATTGTCAGTATTTTGTACCGGCACCCCGTTCTCTGATGAAGAGAAGGCGTCTATCAATCGCCTAGGTATTGCAGAACAAGTTTCTCAGGGATTTGTTGATGATTCAGAATTGCCATCGCTTTACGCTAACGCGGTAGTATTTGTGTATCCGTCTAGATATGAAGGTTTCGGAATCCCGATTCTTGACGCATTTGCATCTGGCTGCCCTGTCGTATGTTCGAAAGCATCATGTTTCCCCGAAGTGGCAGGTGATGCGTGTTTGTACTTTCCCTTGGGGGATGCGCAGGGATTGAGGAGTTGTATTTTGGATTTGTTATCCGACGCTGCACAGCGGGAACGCCTCAAGGCTTGTGCGCTAGAGCGAGTAAAATTGTTTTCATGGCAACGGTGTGCTAGAGAAACGGCAGAGATTTATCGAAAGGTATGTGCTGTGGATAATGGGAGACGATGATGAAATTGGCTTTGGTGATAGCGTTTGCGGTATTGGCATGGGGCGGGACTTTCGCATTTCCTTCGCAGGATGAACTCGCGAAGGCCGGGAAACTCGTCGACAATCTGATGGCCGCGGATCTCGCAGCCGCGCGCGCGGGGAAGAAGACCCATGAACAGGTGGCGGATGCGGCGATGGCGCTTGCGGACGAGGCGGAGAAGCCCGCGGAGAAGTATCTCCTCATGACCGGCGCCTTCGAAGAATACATGCGCGCCGACAAGTTCGACGACGCGGCCTCCACCCTCGTGTCGCTGCGCGAAGCGCTGCCCGATTGGCGAGAGAAGGACGAATCGGCTCTCCTCGACAAGGCCCTGCGTTCAGCAGGCTTTGGGAATGGCGGACCGGTCAGGGAGCGTTACAATGCCCTCAAAGAGCGCCAGCAGTATGCCGCTAAACTGAAGAAGGCGCAGGCTGCCTCGAAGAAGAGCCCGCAGAACAGAAAACTCCAGTTTCAGGTAGGCGCCTACGAGGCGGCGATGGGCAATTGGCCGGCGGCAATCGAGGCGCTGGCGAAGGGGAACAATGAGGCGATAAGGAAGGCGGCGGAACTCGAGCAGAAAAACGAGGCGCCCCAGAAGATCGCCGATGCATGGTGGGAAGTGGGCGAAGTGAAGCCGCCGTTCCTCGCCGAGGCAATCGCCGAGCACGCGATTTCGCTTTATAGGAAGGCGCTTAAGGACGACAAATTCGTCGGTCTCCAGCGCGTTGCAGCGGAAAGGCGAGTGGAGGAGTGGGAAGAGAGGGTAGAAGCCAGGGGCCAAGCGTCAGGAGTCAGTGCCGGCAGCGCAAAAGGTGGGCGGAATGTTGGGCGGGCGAAGCATATCGGTGTTCTGTTGGTTGGTGGATTGATCAAAGAGGATAGGGGTGTTTTAAGTGGATTCAGCGGCTCTTCATACGCAAAGATAAAGACCGCTTTTGAGCCGAAGAATGAGATTGTCGAGGCCGTGATAGATTTCACTACAGGCGCAAGCGTAGGCACTTGCGGTTTGATGGGTGGAATAGGCAGCAAATGCGGTTTCACGCCGTTCTATATCAGCGGAAGCCAGTTTGTCGGCTATTTATCCACGACTGGCAGCGGATGGAACTTGGCTGGCGGGACGGGAATAGGTTTGACGTTGCAACCTAAAACCAACTATCGAGTGAAGTGCACATGGGACAAGAAGGCGTTTGCATGGTTCGTCTGGAACAATGGCTGGAGGAAGCTTAAGGAGATTCCTTCCAAGGAGCCTGTCTTCGGCGGACTCGAGCTCCAGTTCGGCACGAATCGAGGATCGAACAGTCCGTTCTCAGGGACAATCGATTTGAACAAGTCATATATCTGCATCGGCGGAAAACTTTGGTGGGAAGGCGTTAAAGGCGCATACAAGAAGGCAAACAAATGAATGTCGAAAAATTCGTTAAAGCATTGGCCTGTGAAGGTGTAGACTTCTTCTGCGGTGTACCGGATTCGCTCCTAAAGAGCTTCTGCGCGTATGTGACAGATACATGCGGCACCCAGCACACGATAACAGCGAATGAAGGCGGCGCGGTGGCGCTCGCCTCGGGCCACTACCTCGCGACAGGGAAGCCTGCGCTCGTCTATATGCAGAACTCCGGCCAAGGCAATGCGGTGAATCCCCTCGCGAGCCTCGCCGACCCTGACGTCTACTCAATCCCGATGGTCCTCCTCGTAGGCTGGCGCGGCGAGCCCGGAAAGAAGGACGAGCCCCAGCATGTGAAGCAGGGGAAGGTGACGCTCTCGCTCTTCGAGACTCTCGGCATCCCTACCTCCGTCCTCCCAGACGATGAAGCGGCCGGCCTCGCAATGGCCCGCGCCGCAGTGGCCCGCGCGCTGGCCGAATCGCGCCCAGTCGCCCTCGTCGTCAAAAAGGGGCTTTTTGAGACATACACCCTCCAGAATAAAAAGCCCGACATAGCCCTCCTGAAGCGCGAGAAGGCGATAGAGGAAATCCTCGACACTCTCCCCGCCGATGCAGTCGTCGTCTCGACTACCGGCATGATTTCGCGCGAGCTCTACGAGACGCGCGAGCGCCTTGGCCAGGATCACTCGAAGGACTTCCTCACCGTCGGCTCGATGGGCCACGCGATAATGATCGCGCTCGGAATAGCGAAGGCGCAGCCCTCCCGCCCCGTAATCTGCCTCGACGGCGATGGAGCCTCGATAATGCAGATGGGCAACATGGCGATCGCTGGCGCCTCGGCCTGCGCCAACCTCACGCACATCGTCCTCAACAACGCCGCCCACGATTCTGTCGGCGGCCAGCCCACAGTCGGCGGCGAAATCAGCCTCCCGATAATCGCCTCTGCCTGCGGCTACAATCTCCCCGGCCACCCGACCTTCAAGATGGTTCTCGTCGCGAAAGGCGCGCGCGCGGATCTCGGCCGGCCGAAAGAGCCGCCGCAGGTGAACAAGAAGCTCTTCATGGAGACGCTCGCGAAATGATGACATACGGACTTAAAGACGGCTCCGAGTTCCTTTCCAAGTGGTTGGAGGGGAAGGATAGGATTGTGCTCGTAACGGGGAGAGGGTCTTACGCGAAGTGCGGCGCGGAAGCATGGCTCGCGCCGTTCCTGAAGGATAAGAAGATCACCCATCTCAAGACCGCCGGCGAGAATGCCCGCAAAGAGAATGTGGAAGAGCTTTTGAAAGAGGTCGGCGAAGCACCTGACGCCTATATCGCAGTCGGTGGTGGTACAGTCATCGACACAACGAAGCTCCTTCGCGGCGAGGCCCAAATCCCTTACATAGCGATTCCGACGACCGCCGGAACAGGCGCTGAAGCGACTCGCTTCGCCGTGTACTACGACCATGGTAAGAAGTGCTCAGCCGACAATCTCTGCTACCTCCCGACAGATCAGATACTCATACCTGAATTCTGCGCCTCTGCTTCCGCCTACCAGAAAGCCTCCTGTGCATTCGACGCCTATGCTCAGGCCGTGGAGTCGCTATGGGCGAAGGGCGCGACAGACGAGTCGCGCGGCTACGCGAAGAAGGCGCTCGAACTGATGGCGAAGGGCGAGCAGCTCCTCGGCTCGTATTGGGCGGGCCGCGCGATAGACATATCGAGGACGACCGCTGCGCACGCATTCTCCTACTATATGACGGCTACTTATGGAGTCCCCCATGGCGAGGCGGTCTACATGATGTTTCCCGCTGTGTGCAGGGCGAATGGCCATCCGGAGTACATAAAGCCAGTCGCCGAATTGAGGACACTCACCCGGTTCGCGGAAGAGAAGTGCCTCGATAGAGGCGCGCTAATCGACAAGATCTTCGAGAATGTAAACCCAGCCCGCCTCAGCAACAATCCTTGCGAGGTCAGAAAAGAACATTTTGTCTAAGGAGAACAGGAATGGCCAAGAAAGTATACGTAGCGATGTCGGCCGACATAATCCATCCCGGCCACTTAAACATCATCAAGGAAGCGGCGAAGCTCGGCGACGTGACTGTAGGCGTACTTACCGACGCCGCTATCGCGAGCTACAAGCGCCTCCCCTACATGAACTACGAGCAGCGCGCTGCGGTTGTCGCCCAGCTGAAGGGCGTCAAGGAAGTCATCCCGCAGGAACAGCTCGACTACATCCCCAATCTCCTCAAGCTCAAGCCCGACTATGTAGTCCACGGCACCGACTGGCGCGAAGGCGTCCAGGCGAAGACTCGCCAAGGAGTGATAGACACTCTCGCTCAGTGGGGCGGTGAGCTCTACGAGCCCGAGTATACGCCCGGAATCTCATCGACTCAGCTCAACAAGGCGATACGTGAAGTAGGGACTACGCCCGATATCCGCCGCCGCAGATTGAGGAGGCTTCTCAACGCGAAGCCTATCGTTCGCGTGATGGAAGCGCATTCAGGGCTCTCGGGCCTTATCGTCGAGCACGCCTCAGTCACGAAGGACAACAAGAAGCACGAATTCGACGCGATGTGGCTGAGCTCCTTGACCGACTCGACCTTGAAGGGCAAGCCCGACAACGAATGCGTCGACATCACCTCGCGCCTTCGCACAGTCAACGACATCCTCGAGATTACGACGAAGCCCATCATCTACGACGGCGACTCTGGCGGACTTCCCGAGCACTTCACGTTCCTCGTCCGCTCCCTCGAGCGTCTTGGCGTGTCCGCCGTCATAATCGAAGACAAGGTCGGCCTCAAGCAGAACTCTCTCCTCGAGCAGGGGAACGTCCAGCAGCAGGCCTCCATCGAAGACCAGTGCCACAAGATAAAGATGGGCAAGCAGGCCCAGATAACGGACGAATTCATGATAATCGCTCGCTGCGAGTCGCTCATCGCCGGCAAGGGCGAGGACGACGCAATCGTGCGCTGCAAGGCGTACTGCGAAGCGGGAGCCGACGGAATCATGATCCACTCGAAGGCCAAGACGCCAGACGAGATAGTCTCCTTCGTGAAGCGCTTCCGCGCCGAAGTCTCGGCCGATAAGCCGATAGTGGTGGTCCCCTCGACATATGCGCAGATTACCGAGACCGAGCTCGCGAAGATTGGGGTCAATATCGTAATCTACGCGAATCAGCTACTCCGTGCCTCCTATCCTGCGATGAAGGCCTGCGCCGAGCGCATCCTCGAGTGCGAACGCGCCCAGGAGGCAAGCGCCGAGTTCTGCATGCCGATCAAAGAGATATTGCAGCTGATATGATTTTTTTCCATTGAAAGTTGGGGAACTACATGATGCGAAAGTATTTTAGAAAAATTTTATGCAAGTCTAGCATTGGTTCTTCATTTGTTAAGAGATTTGACGACTTTCGTTATGCAAGGGCGTTGAGAGTAAACAACGCCTTGCAAAATCGCTGTTTGCATAAATATGGATATGAGGCTGCTGGCATTATAGCTAAAACCGTTAAAAAACTAGAAATTCGATCTTTCGCAGATTTTGGTACGTTGTTAGGTGTAATACGAGATGGTGGATTTGTGGAGCATGATTTGGATATGGATTTTTCCGTGTTTCCAGAAACATGCGATTACAAGAGATTGGCTAGTGCTCTTCTGTCGGAGGGATTTGAATTTATCCATGCTTTCCTTTATGAGGGGGCAATTACAGAAGTTACAGTTCGGTACAAGGGCGTCCCCATTGATTTTTTTGCTTATCTCAATGATGGCGAGGAGTTTTATACGCAAGTCTACACATTCAATATGAATGAGGGTGATGCGGTTCATCGCCCAGGAATTAGGCAGTTCAGACCGCGAATTGCCAATTTAGTGACTTTAAAAGTTCATGACATCAGTTTCTTGGTTCCGAGTAATTATGAGGAGGTTTTGACAATGCAATACGGGAACTGGAAGATGCCTAACCGAGAATGGGACTACGCAAAGCAGATATACGGCAGAAGGCAGATTGCTCTTTCTGGCTTTGCTGAGATATTGGATTGGCAAAAGTTCCTTAGTATCTAAGTTGGCTGGTTCTTTTCGGAATGTGATTTAATGTCATGGGGATATTTACGATAAAAGAACGCTCGGCAAAGAGTGCAGTGTTTTGGGGCTTTTTGGAGCGGGTTTCGAGTCAGGCCACAGGATTTCTTATCGGTATAATTTTAGCTAGACTTTTGTCGCCATCCGATTACGGCACAATGGGACTTTTGACAATCTTTATTGCCGTAGCGGCAACTTTTGTTGATGCTGGTTTCGGGAGCGCTTTGATTCGCAAACTGGATCGGGATGAGGATGATTTGACTACAGCTTTCTATTTTAATATATTGGCAGGAGGGGTGCTTTTCGGGCTGCTGTGTTTAATGTCTCCATGCATAGCAGCATTTTATGGTGAACCTGTGCTGGTCCCGCTCGTATGTCTGGCGGGTTTGAATCTTTTATTCAATTCATTCTGCGTTGTGCAGCGAACATTAATGGCAGCTAAACTTGATATTAAGGCGTCAGCCTTTATCACATTGTCCACTCAATTGCCCAGTGGAGTAGTAGCCATTTTGATGGCGTATAATGGTTTTGGACTATATTCACTTGTTGCTCAGTCTCTAGTAGCAACAGCAATGGGTGCTTTAATGATATGGTTTATCTCGGATTGGCGACCGCGCGGGCGTTTTACTAGAAAATCGTTAGGCTATTTGTGGGGGTTCGGTTCGAAACTTCTCGCTGCTAATCTGATCGGAGCTATATTTAACGAAATATATTCTTGCATTATCGGTAAATGCTTTCGGAAAGAACAACTTGGGTATTATACAAAAGCAGCAAGTTTAAACAATTGTGTTAAGGATGCTTCGGCGGGCCTTGTTATGAGGGTTACCCTGCCTGTGATGTCACGATATCAAAGTTCCACAGAGGTGTTTCGTGAAAAGTTTCGTGAGATAATGCTTTTAATGCTACTAGTTGTAGCGCCAATTTCTGCCTATATGACATTTTCAGCTAAGGAAATTATTGTTCTGCTGTGGACTGATAAATGGGCTTCTTCTGCACCTATTCTTCAAATATTACTCTTTGGATCGCTTTTCCTCCCCATAAGTCAGCTGAGTTTATCGTCGTTTCAGGCTCTTGGCCGTACTGATATAACGCTGAAATTAGAATTGCCGAAGAAAGTTATCTATTGTTGCTTAATAGCTTGCGGTATCCGGCATGGAGTTATCGGGGTTGTAATTGCACAGGCCCTTGCCTTTATAGTTGGCTCTGTTATCAACCTCATTCCAACCAAACGACTTTTCAATTATGGATATATAAAGCAAGTTTTGGACATTGCGAAATATATATCTTTTGCATATTTGATTGCTTTTCCTGTTTCGCGCCTTGTTGCGTTCGATGCAGTCGTGTATTCTGTCATTGTCCGGCTTGGTCTTATAATCCCTCTTTATCTACTTGTTTTGCTTGTTGTTCGCGATAATATAACGATTAAATATCTAGGGATTATTGGACAATATTGCGGTATGAATATTGGATCGAGAGAAGGAAGCTGATATGGTGGCAGTGATTATACCAGTTTTTCAAATAGAGAAGTATTTAAACGCATGCATAAAATCTGTGGTTGCGCAGTCGTATAAGGCCATTCGTATAATTTTAGTCGATGATGGATCGTTTGATAGTTCAGCGAAAATATGCGAGGATTGGTGCAATATTGATGACCGTATAGTTGTTCTCCACAAAAAGAATGGCGGCCTGTCTTCGGCTAGAAATGCAGGTCTGGATGCGGTGGAAAAAGATGCTAAGATAGAGTATATCTATTTCCTGGATGGAGATGATACAATTCATCCAAGAACGCTTGAGTGGTTGTTGTTGTCGATGAGGATGTACAGCACCCCTATTGGTAGTACGAGATTACAGTATGTCAAGGAGGGTGACTCTCCGAAGTTGTTTGATTCCTTTTCCTCAAATCCTTTGACGATTGACGATTTTTGGTTGTCGCATCCGATTGAATCGATTGTTTCTTGCGGTAAGTTATATCGTAAAGAATTGTGGTCTGCGATCAGATTTCCCATTGGAAAATTGCATGAAGATGAGTATACGACCTATCAAGTATTGTTCCGCGCAGATCGTATAGCCGCATTATCTGCCCCTTGTTATTATTACTTGCAGCGGGCGGAGAGCATTACAGGACGAACTTGGAGTAAGCGCAGATTGGATGTGTTGGATGCAAAGCGGAATCAGATATTATTTTTTTCCAAACAAGGGAAAGAGGTTCTTTTGTATGATGTCATGGTAAAATATATCAAAGCAATGGCTGAGTGTCTTGCGCACTTAGATGGGGCGAAGGACCCGGAGGGCTATGCCATTAGGAGATTGTTAAAAGATGAATTGGTGCGTGTGAATAGCATAAAAAAAATCCCCGTTGGGAGCAACTACGCCGTATATCATGTCTGCCAACCGTGGGCTGTAAATAAAGTAACATGGCCCTTTATTCGATTTTGCTATCTCCTGCGAACAGAGGACTTGCCAAACATCATCATGAAACTTGCAAAAAGGTGTATTTAAGTGCATAGAGTTCATATTGTTTATTGCTCTGATGAGAGGTACATGACTCCGACACTTGTTTCGGCTGCGAGTGCGGCGGTCTATGCTGATTGCGAGCACAATATTGTTGTTCATCTTATTGATGCGAATGTATCTGATGAGACATTTAGCAATTTCGAGTCGGCCCTAGAAAATCTGAACAATTTCGTTTCGGTTGTACGGCACAAGTGGCAAACGCATGAATTTGATCAATATCCAGAGTGGCATGGCAATCGAGTAATATATGCACGACTGGTCATACAAGACTTGATACCGACAGAGGACTGGGCGGTTTCGCTTGACGGTGACACTTTATGGCTTGGTAGCCCATTCGAGTTGATGAAATTGCGTAATGATGACTTATTTTTTCTGGCTAGTATTGATCCTGAGCCTTTAGATGGTAGCATGCTCGCAACTACCGCGTGGTTTCGGAGTAGAGGGCTCAGACTCCCGGCTGATAAATCGTACTGTGCAGGTTTGATGTTGCTCAATCTTCGTCTTCTCCGTCGCGAAAATTTTACTGCTAAGGCTAAGAAATTTCTGTCGAAGTATCCAGATCCTCCGTGCCCAGAGCAAATGGTTATGAGCTACATTTGTCGAGATAAGACGGCGCCGCTACCGGCTAACTGGGGAGTCTTTAGTTTATATCACACGAAAGTAAATTTTACAAATGGTGGTTTGGTGCACTATGTGTCAGATGCGCCATGGAATAGGGCTTCTAGAATAAAGCTGATATCAGATGTTGTTGAGATGTGGTACCGCTGTGCACAACTCGCTCTAGGATTGGATTTGAAAGCGGCGTATTTGTCTCGATTTGAATATTTGTGGAAGCGACTTCTTTTTCTTTGTTTTAAGTTGTTGATACATGTGTTTTGCGACAGCCGGTGGATTTTGCGAAAATGTATTAACGCAAAGGGGTTTACTTTCAGTGAAATGTCTCGCTTGAATGAGAGGTGGTCTCATGCATAAGGGGGCTGTCGTCTGGTTTATAGTGGGCTTGACTTCTTGCCTGCAGATACTGGCGAGTTTGAGCATATTAGAGCTGCTAATTTTACTGACAGCTCCTATTTGTGTGTTCTCTGAATATGATTTTATGCGTAGGACAGGTGCGCATAGGGCTTTTTGGTTGTCGATTATACTTGTTGTTGGCTGCGGAGTTGCTTGCGTAGTCAATAGGAGCCCTGTAGAATTTAGTTTAAGAGGTCTGGCTGTCTGCTCGTTAATTTCTTGCTCTCTTGTTGTAGCACATCGTTTGCTGAGGACTGACATGCCTTCTGTTCGGTGGATGTTCGTTGGTATTGCCATTGGAATGGTGGTTAATATCTTTATATTTAGGAATGCGTACAGTTTAAACGAAGAAGTTACATCTGGAATTAATAAAACTGGACACGGTGGATTGTTCTGGCTAAGCCACTTCTCCGGCTTAATAGACATGTTACCGAAAGGATGGTACTTGCAGTTCCCCTCGCCGCTGACATTGGCTATCCCACTTCTTTTTGCATTGTATGGGATTCTGTTTTCCGTCAGTGGTCGATCTGCTGCTTTGGGGTATTTGGGCTGCTTTGCGCTAGCCTTGCTGGGCGGGAAGCGGATAGCAACGATGAAAAGAATATCAAAACGTTTTTGGTGGCTCGTTGCCGCTGGACTGGTTGGTCTAGTGTGTGTAAAGCTGGTATACCAAGAAGCTGCATCAAGAGGTTGGTTAGGAGATGAGGCAAGATTAAAATATGAGCGCCAGACACATGGGGATGAGAGCGTTAAGGCGTTGCTGCTAGGAGGTCGGATAGACTCTTTTGTGGGATTGGTTGCGTGCATCGATAAGCCGATAGTTGGATGGGGTCCGTGGGCGTTAGACACAGAGGGTTATTACGGTGAATTCTTGTCAAAATATGGCGCCCAGGAGGATTTTGACGCGTATAACGCGAATTTGTCTCGTGCTTTGAGATATGGTCATGTTATTAATGCAAGATTGATACCAGTGCATTCGGTGTTGACTGAATTCTGGTGTTGGTATGGGATAGCTGGATTGATTTTCGTTATCTATGCCCTATTTGTTCTAATAAGATTTATAAAAGATGATATTGCAGCCATACCGCAGTGGTATTATTGGTTGGCATGCGGGATGGTGGCAAGAATGTGGGATATATTTTTTAGTCCGTTTGCGGATAGGTTTGGTTTTTCGCTAGTGATTGTTGCGTGTTTGATGGCGCGTTCGGTTCGGCAAAAGAAAATCAGACTGCCGCATAATATGCTAAAGGAGGTGCGTGAGGTTGAAAACAAAGAAAGATGTTTGGCCAATCATATCGATAGTGATTGCAAATTATAATTATGTAGGTTCACTAGGCACTGCCATAAAATCGGTTGTCGAACAGGAAGGCTTTTCACAATGTGAGCTTATTGTTGTGGATGGCGGATCGACAGATGGATCGGTTGACATCATAAAGCAGTTTGCCGACAAGATTGCTTGGTGGGTAAGCGAAAGAGATCATGGTCAAAGTGATGCATTTAATAAAGGCTTCGCTCATGCGAAAGGACTTTTGGGTTGTTGGGTAAATGCGGATGATGTATTGCTTCCGGGAACGTTGAAGTCGGTAATAGATCAAGTGAGTACTAACCCCGATGTAGAATGGATAACAGGTGGTACGGTTTATTTCAACAACGAACTGAATATAATTAGAGCTAGGATAGGAACGGGAATAACTGATTGTATGCATAAATGGGTTGATCCGACGGTTATTGGAGGGCCAAGCTCATTTTTTAGTTTGACTAGACTTCGAAATGTAGGTGGCTTTAATGAGGCGCTGAGATTTACGATGGATTGTGACTTGTGGAATAAGTTCTTTGCCGCAGGAATGCATTTAGTACACCAAAAGCGATATTTCTGGGGGTTTAGAATTCATGAAGGATCAAAGACCTCCCATGCTTATTTCGGCGGAAAGGCCCCCGCTTTTCTTGAAGAAGATTCTAAAATATTCCGAAGAAAAACTTACTCACGGCTTGGCCAGTTTGTGAGAATTCTCCGTTTGAAGATGTATAAACTCATAACAGGGGCCGTTTGGCGTTCACTTATCGATTCGCGTAGGTTCCAAGGAAGGAATCTTTTCTCAGTGTTCTCAATAGTTCAGGAGTGAATATGCGATTTCAAAATCTAATCAATCAGGGGCTCAGGCCGGTACTGCTTCGGTATCAAGACCTTCAGTTTGTGCGAAAAAACCATCGTGTTAGGGTTAAGCATCCCGAGTTGTTTGAAACGACAGGATTGACTCAGATAGGCGCGCATAAAGCACTATGGTCTCAAGTAAAACATTATGGAAGGGTGGATCCGTCCTGGTTTGTAATGCACAGCAAACTTTCAGGCGTAGAAGACTATAGATATGTCCCAGAGAATGTTTACTTCCCTTACATAGAGCCGATCCTTAATGACCTTGAGTTCGCTTCATCTATTGCAGATAAAAACAGGCTAGAAGATTTTGTTCCGAGGGAGCACACCCCGCCTGTGGTGTTGAGATATATAAGAGGTGAATTCTTTGACGAGAATCTTGCTTGGCTTTCAGATACTGCTGCACAACGACGGCTGGATGATGCAGAAGAGCTTGTTGTGAAGCCGAGTACAGATTCGTCGGGAGGAAATGGCGTTTTGTTGTGGAATCGGTCGAAAGATGGACCTTTGTCAACATCGGATTTGAGAAAATACGGAAGTGTACCGCTAATTGTGCAACTCAAGGTCAAACAACATATGCAAACCGCTGTGTTTAATCCGGGCTCGATTAACACATGTCGCATTATGACATTACGATGTCCTTGGAATGGCCTTGTTGTACCGCTTAAGGCTATGCTCCGAATGGGAACTCGGAGCAGTTTCTGTGACAATATGATGCTGGGAGGATTGTGTCTTGGAATTGGGGGTAGCGGTGAGCTGACTAAGTATGCTTATGATTATGATGGAAAGCGGTATGATAAACACCCCGTCACCAGTTTGATGTTTTCAGGACGTAAGTTAGAGCTTTTCCCTAGCATGGAAGCTCTGGCGTGTGATATAGCGCGCCGCATTCCATATATGAATATACTAAGTTTTGATATGGTTGCAGAGCCTTCGGGTAATGTGATATGCCTTGAGATAAATACCGCAGGACAGGGTATTACGCAGTTGCAGTATGATGGTGTGCCGTTGTTCCATAAATACACGGATGCGGTGATAGGTTATTGCAAATCGCATCGAAATCTTGGCAGGTTTCGTCATTTTAGGACCTTTTACTGGTGATGTTATGTTATTCCAATTGTTAATCATTTTATTGCCATGGGCTGTTCGTAGGCGGCTGCTAATTTGGCGGTTTGGGTACGAGATTGACGAGACAGCTTTCATAGGACGATCTATAATATGTCCGCAGACATTGAAAATGAACCGGGGAAGTCGGATTCACAGTGGAGTTATATGTAGGGGTATAGATTTGCTTGACATGGGTGAGGATTCAGGGATAGCATCGTTAACTTATATTACGGGATTTCCGACTACAGACAAGCGTTGGTACAAACACATACTAGATAGGAGATGTGAATTGATATTAGGACGTAGTGCAGGCATCACATCAAGGCACTACATTGACTGTAATGGCGGGGTTTACATAGGCGATTTTTCCACTATAGCCGGGATACGCACTCAGGTTTTGACACACACAATAGATATTTATGAAAATAGGCAGACTGTTAAACCTGTAAAGGTGGGGAAGTACTGTTTCGTAGGCACTGGTAGCATTTTACTACCTGGGAGTCTGCTGCCTGATTACTCGGTATTGGGAGCAGGTAGTGTATTGACACGAAAGAATTCAGAATCGGGGTGCGTATACGCAGGGGCTCCAGCCAAGATAGTGAAGCGGTTGAATATAGAGTCGATTCCGTATTTCCACAGAGAGAAACACTTTGTGGCCTAAAGAAAGAGCAAGAGATGATTTTTATCAAACAACCATCAACAACAGTAGACGGGGGCAAAGCCCGCCTTTCGGCTCACATTGTAGTGGATGGAGCAGAGCGGTTGCTCTATGTGGATGTTGATAAGCGGTATGCACAGTTCCTTTGCTATGAACGCTCGGATGCTTTTATACTGGGACTTTTGCATTTTGCGATGCAGTATGGCCATGATATCACTTCCGAGGCTCCGATGACAAGTCGCCTGTACTTGCAATTAACTGAGCAGTTCTTGCCAGCCTTTGCAAAGTTGAATGGGCTTACACGTAGTGATAACAAAAATGGAAATGGTGGATGGCATGTAAAGATTTACGCACCACTTGCCCCAGAGATCGAACATCCTGACGGCGGTAACGCAATCGGTACGGGTTGCTCGTGTGGCGTAGATTCTATGCACGTGTATGCTGCGCATCCAGCCATCACGCATGGGTGTGTTTGGAATGTGCACGGAATCACCCATGATGAGACGAATGATACAAGGAATATCGGATGGGCGAACCTTCTTAGACAAGCACGAGAGTTTAGTAGCGAAGTCGGAGTGGAGCTTGTTGTGGGTGATTCTAATTATGATAGGGGCTGCTTTGAAGATCTGAGATTTGATGGTAGGATATCCTATGGAAACTTGTTCTTTATTTTTGCGCTGCAGAAATTGTGGAGCCGGTATTATGTCGCATCAGGGTATGATATTGCAGGTTTTGATATGAGCGGTGGACTATTGTCGGATCCAGCGCATTATGAATGGGTATTGTTTGCGTTTTGTAGTCTTTCGTACATAACAGTCGCGATCGATGGTGTTGATCGGCCTAGGATAGAAAAAATCGTTGCACTAGTTAAGTACCCCTTATCTAAAAGATTTCTCAATGTGTGCTGGAACATTAATGCTACAGGTAGGAATTGTTCATACCTCTGCGCCAAATGCATGAGAACGATGTTGGAATTGTGGTGCACAGGTGTTCTGGACCAATACGGGACAATATTTGATGTACAGTATTTCAAGCGCCATAAACATGAATATCTTGCAGAATATTATCGATGTCTATTGCACGGTGATGAATATGCGCGGGAAATGCGCCCGTATATTAGGAGAAAAAAAATTGCTCTCAGGGTGAAAGTCCTAGCATGTGTTATCGTGATTAAGAAGATCCTACGGAAATGCCTTAGAGGTGGAAGACGCGATGTGTCCAGGTTCTCCCCCAGGTAAGAGCCTCACTTAAAGAGGAAATATTGTTGCTAAAATTTAAAGGGTCTGGAAATGCGAGAACTATTTTACAGGTTTTTGATTAGGAAACGGCTGGCTGCAGCCCAGCAGGTTGAGACTTTGATGAAATCTCATGTTACGCGTGAGCAGATAGAAGCTTATCAGGTTGAGCGCTTTAACGTGATATGGAATTGCGCAAGAAATAGCGTGCCGTTTTACCAGAGGTGGCAACGGAAATTTCGCTTGCCTGATGCAATTCGTTCATTGTCAGAACTAAGAGACTGGCCCATTTTGGATAAATCGGATTTGCGCAACTTAGGTGAGTTTGAAAGAAAAGATGCGGTTTTGCCACATAGTTATATCATAACTGCTGGCAGTACGGGCGTTCCGGTGCGCCTCCCAAGTTGGCCTGATTGGAGCACTGGAGTGTCACAGACGGTAGGACGTCGCGCCTATGGGGTGAATCCTGGGGATCGGGTATTCTTGTTGTGGGGCCACGAGCACTTATACGGCTATGGATTAAGGCGGCGGTTTAACATATTGAAAAGGCATGTTAAGGATTGGTTGTCTAACTGGTGCCGGGAATCAGCTTATGACCTTGGATTTGAGCGAATGACGGAGGCTTATGCTAGATTTAGTAGACAGCAGCCAGCTTGTGTAATTGGATTTTCTCCTGCGATACTAGCGTTCGTTAGGCAAAATGCGGTCCACAAGGGAGAATACAAGGCGTTAAAAGCTGTCGTTTGCACTGCAGGCCCGTTGAGCGCTTCTGAAAAGGTCGAGATATCCGAATTTTTTGACGCACCTGTGTGTATGGAGTATGGCAGTGTGGAGTGTGGGGTAATGGCATATACGCAACCCAGCGATGGGCTCTAC
Organism: Kiritimatiellia bacterium; assembly: GCA_024694365.1. Lineage (GTDB taxonomy): Bacteria > Verrucomicrobiota > Kiritimatiellia > RFP12 > UBA1067 > UBA1067. Next base: position 41,725 of record JAILJX010000099.1, on the reverse strand, counting down.
CATACATTCTGGCATACGCATTTGCTACAGTGTGCAGAAGATAAGAATGGTTGTGCGAAGAATATTGTGACCAGGTTGGTCGAGTGCTATGTGCCAATCATTAGATATGATATTGGAGATTATCTTGAGCTTAGGGGGCCGTATGGTTCGTTCGATGAAAATTCTGTGCTGACTATAAAAGATGTGATGGGACGGCCCAGTGAAATGCTGAAATTCTCTTGCGGCGTAAGCTTCTTTGGCGCATTGGTCGGCGATTGCGTAAAACAGGTTCCCGCTGTAATCGCGTCTCAAATAGCAGTCGACGCAGATAAAAACATATTAGAGATAAGAGTTGTCGCTAATGGCCGGATAGGCGATGCCGAGAAGAATTTGATAAGAAGCCGGTTCCAAGCGATTGTTAGTAATTCTGAACAGCTTAATTTAACAGTGCGGCAGGTGGACGAACTGTGGGTTAATGCAGGCGGCAAACCACCGCGAATTGTAAACATTAACTCATAATCACGATAACTGCAATGAAAGTCATACATGTTGTTAAGACATTGTCTCCTGGTTACGGAGGGCCCGCTAGGAGCGTATTGGGCTTAGTGAGGGCCTTGCAGTCATCAGGCGTTGATTCTTCACTAGTTACCTTAGAGCACTGTGAAACTACTGGGCTGGAAGATGTTCGGCATATCTTTAACTTAAGTGGCTCAATACACGACTACCGTAAATTGGTTAGCGGTATTATTGAAAATGTTGCACCAGACATTATCCATACGCATGATTTGTGGATGCCCAAATTGCATATTTGCAATTCTATTGCTCGTTCGAATGGGATACCTTATGTGGTTGCACCAAGGGGGGCTATGGAGCCCTGGTCTCTGCGGCAGAAGTGGCTTAAGAAAAAAATTGCCAGGTTGCTTTATCAGGATAAAGATATTCGACTAGCGTCGGCTTTGCATGTTACGGCAAAAAGTGAAGCAAGGCAATTGAGACGTTTAGGATTCACAAATAAATTAATAGAAAGTCCTAATGGCGTCAATCTTCCCAATGCAGATGTCCTTGGAAAACTTTTCGATGAAACATCCAGAGGAAAGAAAAGAGTCCTCTTTATGAGTCGGATGCATCCTAAAAAAGGAGTACTTGAATTAGTAGACGCCTGGTCACGGTTGAAGCAAATTCACGACCTTAAGGCGATTGATAATTGGTGCTGCGAGTTGGTGTATACGGTTACAGGTGCGATAGAGCGATCATATGAAAAATTAGTACGACAACGGGTTGCTGAGTATGGACTTGAGGAAGTGTTCATATTTACAGGGCCATTGAGTGATTCTGAGAAATGGGGTGCGTACGCACGGTCTGATGTATTTGTTTTACCGACATATAGTGAAAATTTTGGAATAGTTGTCGCAGAAGCTCTGTTTGCCGGCGTGCCTGTGATCACAACTAAAGGAGCGCCATGGGCTGTTTTAAACGAATGTAAATGTGGCTGGTGGATAGACATAGATCTTAAATCGTTGGTTGCAGCTATGAAGGAAGCATTAGAGGCGTCGGATGATGAGCGCAAAGAGATGGGACTGCGCGGGCGAAATGTTATACTCCAAAATTACACATGGGATGCGGTTGTGACAAGTATGATACGTGGGTATGAGGAGATACTGTCGGGGGGCGATAATTCTAAACATCAGCAAAGAAGATAGCAGATAGGAGAAGATATGAACAGCGATAAGACATTGTTGATTACGGGAGGCACGGGCTCGTTTGGGCATGCGGTCTTGAACCGTTTTATTGATGACTTTAAAGAGATTCGTGTGTTTTCCCGTGATGAAAAAAAACAGGATGATATGCGGCACGAGCTGCAGAATCCGAAGGTGAAATTCTATATCGGCGATGTGCGCGATAGGCAGAGCGTCGATGGAGTGATGCCGGGAGTAGATTACATCTTCAGCGCGGCGGCGTTGAAGCAGGTGCCGAGCTGCGAGTTCTTCCCGATGCAGGCGGTGTACACGAATGTTGTCGGGACGGACAATGTTCTCAACAGCGCGATTGCTCACGGGGTCAAGAATGTAGTCGTCCTCTCCACAGACAAAGCGGCGTATCCCATCAACGCGATGGGGATGAGCAAGGCAATCATGGAGAAGGTCGCAGTCGCAAAGGGCCGGTCGCTTGGGAAGGGCGCCAAGACCACAATCTGCTGCACCAGATACGGGAATGTGATGGCGAGCCGTGGAAGCGTGATACCGCTCTTCATCGACCAGATCAAGGCCGGGAAGCCGATTACTGTCACCGATCCCAATATGACGCGATTCATGATGACGCTGGAGGATGCTGTGGACCTGGTGCTCTTCGCCTGGGAGCATGGCGAGAATGGCGACCTCTTCGTGCAGAAGGCTCCTGCGGCGACGATTCAGACGCTTGCCGAGGCGGTCATCGCTTTGGCGAAGGAGGGGACGAAGCTTCGCGATAAGGCGGAGAAGACGGAGATCAAGGTTATCGGAACGCGCCATGGCGAGAAGCTTTACGAGACTCTCGTGGGGCGCGAGGATATGGCGAAGGCGATAGACATGGGGAATTACTTCAGGGTACCCGCCGACAGCAGAGATTTGAATTATGACAAGTATTTCGTCGAGGGCAAGGAGATTGCGCCGACGCTCGATACTTACCATTCGCATAACACGACTAGGCTGGATGTGGAAGGAATGAAGAAGCTCCTGCTGAAACTGCCGATGATACATGATGAGTTCGGGATATAACCGCGCAGAACGTGTAGATCGTGCAGAATGGGAGTGTGATTGGAAGTAACCACGGAATACACGAAAGACACGGAAGGGGAGAATGGTATGGATGAACGGCTGATAGAAGGGGGGAAGCATGAGGATGCGAGGGGAAAGCTTCGCTTCTGCAATGACTTCGATATGACTGCCGTTAAGCGGTTCTATACGATTGCGAACAGCAAAGACGCGCCGGTAAGAGGATGGATAGGGCATAAGAGAGAGCGCAAGTGGTTCTTCCCGTTAAAAGGCAAGACGGTTATCGAGATAGAGCCGATGGATATGAACTACGAAGCACACGAAATACACAAAAGGCCGTTCGAGCTGGATGCCGAGAGGCCGGAAGTGCTGCTGGTCAAGCCTTGGAACTGGTTCTGCATCAAGCAGGATGGAGAGGCGGAAGTTATGGTTTTTTCCGACTGCAGGGTCGGGGAATACAAAGATGATGATTTCAGGAGGTCGATATGACTAAACTTAGAGTAATGACTGTAGTTGGTACACGCCCTGAGATAATCAGGCTTGCGTGCGTATTGAAGCATCTCGAGGCGAGCCCGGCGATAGAGCATACGCTCGTGCATACGGGCCAGAATTACGACTATGAGCTCAATGAGGTGTTCTTCGAGGATTTGGGGCTCAGGAAACCTGATTACTTCCTCAACGCAGCGGGGAAGAATGCAACGGAGACTGCGGGAAAGATTCTCGAAGCGATCGATCCGGTCCTCGAGAAGGTGAAGCCCCAGGCGTTTCTCGTCCTAGGCGACACCAACAGCTGTCTTTGCGCAATCGCGGCGAAGAAGCGCCACATACCGATCTTCCATATGGAGGCGGGTAACCGCTGCTTCGACCAGAGGGTGCCAGAGGAGTCGAACAGGAAGATAGTCGACCATATAAGCGACATCAACCTCTGCTACAGCGACATAGCGAGAGAGTATCTGCTGAGCGAAGGGCTTCCGCCGGATCAGGTCATCAAGACAGGCTCGCCGATGTTTGAAGTCCTCGCCGAGCAGATGCCGAAGGTGAAGAAGAATACGCCCAAGGTTCTCAAGGCGAACAAGGTGGTGAAGGGCAAGTATTTCGTGGTGAGCGCACATCGCGAGGAGAACATCGCCGACCCGAGGCACTTCGAGATGCTTATCGACTCGCTCAACACTATAGCGAGCGACTATAAGCTTCCCGTTATCGTCTCGACCCATCCTCGCACTAGGAAGATGATCGAGAAGACGAAGGTGATTCTCAATCCGCGCATCAAGCTGATGAAGCCGATGGGGCTTACGGAGTATCTGGCGCTGCAGCTCAACGCGAAGGCGGTTTTGAGCGATTCGGGGACGATAAGCGAGGAGTCGAGCATTCTCGGCTTCAAGGCGCTTAATCTGCGCGAGGCGCATGAGAGGCCCGAGGCTATGGAGGAGGCGGCGGTGATGATGGTAGGTCTCCACTTCGAGCGGATAATGCAGGGCTTGAAGCAGCTCGATGTATGCGGGCCTGTGAGGAAGGTCGCCGACTATTCGATGCCGAATGTGGGCGAGAAGGTGGTGAAGATCATCATATCGTATACGGACTATATCAAGAGAAGGGTTTGGGGAGAATGAAAGTTCTCGTTACAGGAGCCAAGGGGTTTGTCGGGCGCAATCTTTGCCTGACGCTCCAGCAGATGCCCGATGTCGAGGTACTCAAGTACGACCTTGGGGACGAGGCGAAGCTGGATGGCTTTGCGGAGGAGTGCGACTTCGTCATGCATTTGGCGGGAGTGAACCGTCCGAAGGATCCATCGGAGTTCAAGACGGGGAATACCGTCTTCACCGAGGATATACTAGAGAAGCTCGCTTCGAGAGCTAATCCTCCGCCAGTGCTCTTGAGCTCCAGCATCCAGGCAGCTCTCGACAATGATTACGGGAAGAGCAAGCTCGCCGCAGAAGAGGCGGTTAGGGCATATGGCGAGAAGACTGGCGCGAGGGTGTACGTATACCGCCTCGCCAATGTCTTCGGGAAGTGGGCGAGGCCGAACTACAACAGCGCAGTCGCGACCTGGTGCTACAACAGGGCTCACGGGCTGGATATAATGGTTCGCGACAGGGCTGCGGAAGTGAGGCTCGTGTACATCGATGATGTGGTGGAGAGCTTTGTGGGGTGCATGGGTGAGAGTGAGCCACAAAGGACACAAAGTGCACAAGGGGAGATATTGTCGGTAGAGCCGGAATACAGGAAGACTCTCGGCGAGATTGTGGATACGATAGAGACGTTCGTCAAAGAGCCGGAGGACTTGATGGTCCCCGACCAGAGAGACGGCTTCACGAAGAAACTCTACTCCACATATCTCGCGGCGCTTCCTGAGGACAAGTTCGCCTATCCCTTGACGATGCATTGCGATAACAGGGGAAGCTTCACGGAGGCTTTGCATTCGCCTGAGCGCGGGCAGGTGAGCGTAAACGTATCGAAGCCCGGAATAGCCAAGGGGCAGCATTGGCACCATACGAAGCATGAGAAGTTCCTCGTGGTGAGCGGCAAGGGTGAGATAAACTTCAGGATGGCGGACGATCCGGAGGGGAAAATCATCTCCTACAAGGTGAGCGGAGAGAAGCTCGAGGTTGTGAGGATTCCGCCGGGCTATACGCACAATATAGTGAACGTCGGCGATACTGATATGGTGACGCTGATGTGGGCGAACGAAGTGTTCGATCCCGCGAAGCCTGACACCTTCAGGCTGGAAGTATAAAACAGGAAAACAAATGAGCAGACGCGTCGTCATACTCAGCCTCATATTCTCGCCGGACAATGTCAGCACGGCGCAGATAATGGCGGGGCTCTCCGAGGATTTGAAGAAGGCCGGGGATGAAGTCAGCGTGGTAACGACTACGCCGCATTTCCATCGCGATCCGAGCATGGAGGCGAGCCAGCCGATACAATGGTTTATTTGGCCGTTCCTCAAGAAGAGCGACTACAGGGGCGTTAGGGTATATCATGTGCCGATGCCCGACAAGAGCATATGGCCGCCTCTGAGGCTATTGAGCTGGATATGGTTCCATATCGTCAGCACGCTCGTCTGCTGGTCGTTCGGGAGGATCGATGCGCTGATAGCCTGCACGCCTCCTATGACGATAGGGCTGAGCGCTTGGGCGGTGAAGGCCATAAAGCGCTGCAAGGTGGTCTTCAATGTGCAGGAGGTATATCCCGATATAGCAATCAACCTGGGGTACATGAAGAACAAGAGGATAATCGCGTTCTTCAAGTGGCTCGAGAAGTTCATCTACAGGAAGTCAGACGCCGTGACTACGATTACGGACGGAATGAGGGACAAGATACTGGGGAGAACAGATCCGGCAAAGGTGAGGCTCATACCCAATTACGTGGAGTTTGGCGAGGATGAGGAGAAGGTTGAGCCTTTGGCGCCACATAAGGCGTTTACCGTTACATATGCAGGGAATATGGGGGTTCCACAGAATCTCGGGCCGCTCGTCGACATGGCGAGGAAGCTCGGGAGCGGAGTGAAGGTGCTGTTCGTCGGCGATGGAGGCGACAGGAAGCGGCTTCAGGAACTCGCGGATGGGTTGGACAATGTGGAGTTCCGCGGATACAGGCCGATAAGCGAAATGCCTTCAATCTATGCGGAGAGCGACGTCCTGTATGTCGGCCAGGACGAAAAGGCGGCGAGTGACGGCATTCCAAGCAAGATATACAGAATCCTCGGAAACAGGAAGCCGCTCGTCATCATTGCGCCTATGGATGGCGATCTGGCGAGATTCATAAAGGACAGCGGAGGCGGAAGGATGGCGAGCGCCGAGACGCTTCCGGAAGTGATAGAGGATATGAGGAAGGCTGATTTGAAGGCTATGGCGGAGCGCGGGTATGCGTACGTCAGAGACAACTATTCCAGAGGCAAGGTTACAGGCATGTATGTGAAACTAATGGAGGAGCTGGTCAAATGATTACATTCGATATAGAGAAGTTCGTCCGCAAGTATATGACGAAGCGCCCAGAGTCGCTTCTCAAGGCCGATTTTGAGAAGTATTCGGCTGAGATGCATGCTAGGATCGACGGGAAGCGGATGCTCGTCATCGGCGGAGCGGGGACGATAGGGTCGAACTATGTGAAGGCGGCGCTGAGGAATTTCAGGCCCGCGGCGATGTATGTGGTGGATATTGACGAGAATTCGCTCACGGAGCTTACGAGGGAGCTTAGGGCGGGGGAGAGATTGAACCACGAAACACACGAAATACACGAAAAGGGAGAAGAGGATGGAGAGGGTGTAGGGGGAGGTGGGTTCTATGTGCCGGCTGAATACATCACTGAACCGATAGATTTGGGGAGCAGGCTGTTTGAGAAATTCTTTGCGGCGCATGGGCCATTCGACATAGTCGCCAACTTCGCGGCGAGGAAGCATGTGAGAGCCGAGCGCGATGTCCACTCGATCGAGGCGATGTGCGAGACGAATGTGTTCATGGCGAAGAAGCTACTCGATATACTCGTCAAGAATCCGCCTGAAGCGTTCTTCTGCGTGTCGACAGACAAGGCAGCGAATCCGGTGAATGTAATGGGCGCGACGAAGAAGCTGATGGAGGAGACCATCATGGCGTATTCCGATATGCTCCCCATCAAGACTGCGCGCTTCGCGAATGTCGCGTTTTCGAACGGCTCGCTGCCGATCGGGTGGCTCAACAGGATAGCGAAGCATCAGCCGCTGAGCTGTCCGCTCGGGATCAGGCGCTTCTTCGTAAGCCCGATAGAGTCGGGCGAACTCTGCCTCGCAGCTTCGGTTCTCGCGGATTCTGGCGATATAGTCTATCCGAAGCTAGATGAGAACAAGGATATGATTCCGTTCGACGCTGTCGTCAAGGATATGCTCGCGGACATGGGACTCGGATGCTGGGAGTGCAAGAGCTCGGATGAGGCGAAGGAGGCGATGGAGGAATATAACCACGAAATACACGAAAGACACGAAAAAGGGTATCCGTGCGAATTCTTCGGGAGCGATACGAGCGGTGAGAAGAGTTTCGAGGAGTTCTATACTGCGACGGATGAGAAGGACGAGACGAAGTTCGTGAATTTGGGAGTGGTGAAGAATTCGAAGAAGAGGAGCGTGGAGGAAGTCGAAGGGATATTCAAGAGGCTGCATGCGGTCTTCGACAACGCCGGCTCGACGAAGGCAGAGGTGGTGGAGGTGTTGGGCGAGTATCTGCCGAACTTCCATCATATAGAGAAAGGCAAAGGCCTCGACTCGAGGATGTAACATGAAGTTTTTGATTACAGGTGCGTATGGGTTTGTGGGGACGAATCTCTGCAAATACTTGACCGAGAAGGGCCATGAGTGCATTGCGCTCGACTTGCCCGCCGCCAAGCGCGAGGGCGTCCCCTACAACTCCTTCTACTCTTGGGACCAGCTCGACTCACTCCCCGAAGTGGACGCCGTAGTCCATCTCGCCGGCAAGGCGCACGACCTCAAGAAAGTCAGCAAGCCCGAGAGCTACTTCGAGATAAACGTCGGCCTCACCCAGAAGATCTTCACCGCCACCGAGAAGAAGGCGAAGCGCTTCATCTACTTCAGCTCTATCAAGGCGCTCGACGGCGATACGCCTTACGCCCAATCCAAGCGCGAAGCGGAGAAGTGGCTGGACGGAAGGGCGATTGTCCTCGAGCCTGCGATGATTCATGGGCCCGGCAACAAGGGCAACCTCAACTTGCTCACGAAGGTCGTCAAAAAGGGGATTCCTTGGCCGCTCGCAAAGTTCGAGAATAAGCGCAGCTTCACATCGATTGGCAATATCTGCGCAGCGGTGGAGGCTCTCGCTGAGCGCGGGAAGAATGGCATATATCCGATCTGCGATGACGAGCTGGTTGGCACAAACCGATTGATCGAGCTTATCGCCGAAGCCTATGAGACGAAGCCTAGGCTTTGGAGAGTCCCGAAGTGGATGATGACGACTGTGGCGGCAATCGGCTCGGTGATTCATCTGCCGCTAAATAAAGAGAGGCTCGGCAAGCTCACTGAAGACAGCGTAGCCGACAATTCGGCCGTTAAGGCTGAACTCGGGTGGAGCGCGATGCCGATAAGGGCAGAAGATGGCCTTAGGGCTACACTCAAGGAGTTTGTGAGGGCTGAGAGGCAGGAGGAGAGTTGGCGGTATTACTATGCAACTAAGGAGGCGAAATATGTATAAGTTCGTAAAGCGCTTTTTCGATATTGTTTTAAGCGGGATAGCAATCATCTTGCTTTCTCCGCTTCTTGTGCCGGTGATGATTATCCTCAAGTGCACCGGCGAGCACTACATATTCTACGGGCAGGATAGAATCGGTTACAAGAACAAGCACTTCAAAATACTGAAGTTTGCGACGATGCTCCTTAACTCGCCCAATATGAAAGGCGGACTCCATACGACGCATAACGATCCGCGAGTTTTGCCTTTCGGAAAGTTCTTGAGGAAGACGAAGATAAACGAGCTGCCGCAGCTGTTCAATATCTTTTTGGGCGACATGTCGATAGTCGGGCCGAGGCCTCTCGTAAACAAGACTTTCGCGCCATATTCTGATGAGGTGAAGGCGACTATATACAATGTGAAGCCAGGGCTCACAGGAATCGGCTCGGTGGTATTCCGTGATGAAGAGACTCTCCTTACCGAGCTGGTCGCGAAGGGGATGAACATCGACGAAGCATATGCGAAGCATGTTTCGCCTTACAAGGGAGCGCTGGAGATGTGGTACCAGCAGCACTATAACATCTGGACGGATTGTTGGCTAATCTTCCTCACTGCTTGGGTAATAGTTTTCCCGAAGTCGAACTTGATGAACAAGATATTCAAGGACCTGCCTAAGAGAGAAGTGGAGGCTTGAGATGGGCTATTTGATTGGGGTCGGGTCGCTGGTTGTCGTACTGGGCGTAGTTTGGCTCATTGTCCGGATATTGATCAAGCGAGAGGATGAGCGGGTCAAGTCCATGACGCCGGAGCAATACCGGGAATATCAAAACGAGATGCGCAAGCGTCAGATGTAAACACAGCGCCGCTTTGATGAGGTCAATGCGAGGTTTTAAGCTGATGAGAGAATTAGGCATTGAATACTATAGAGGAGGGCAACATGAAGTATTATATTGCAGTATTGGTGATGTTTGGCGTACTAGTCGCAGCAAAAGAGATTGCTGGGGTGATTGCCGAGAGAGATGACGAAAAGGATAAGTGTGAAGGAAATCGGAAGGAGAGTTCGAAATAGATGAGTGCAGTTGTGGTTATAGCCGTCAATTTTTGTTGAGCGCGACCGAGCTTAATTGGCCTTGGATGAAAAAAACTAGGGGGAGTAAATTTGCTCTCCAGGGATTGAAGTGAGAATGATTAATGAAGTTGAGTGTCATAATGCCAGTTTTTGACGCGGAAGCGTGGGTCGGGGAGGCGATTGAGTCGATTCTCGCCCAGACGCTCCGAGATTGGGAGTTGATTTGCGTAGATGATGGTTCGGAGGACAGGAGCGCGGCGATATTGGAGGAGTATGCGCAGAAGGATGAGAGGATATCGGTAGTGAGGCGCGCGCATGAGAATGCGGGGGCTGCGAGGAATGCGGGGCTTGAGAAGGCGAAGGGCGAGTGGCTGATCTTTCTCGATTCGGATGATGTATTCGCGCCGAGGATGTTTGAGGCGATGGTCGAAGCGGGGGATGAGAGCGCGGCGGATGTTGTCGTTTGCGGAGAAGAGAACAGGATCATCGAGAGGCCTGTTGAAAGCGTCGACATTTATTCCAGATGGGTTGGATGGGCTTGGGACAAGATGTTCAGGCGCGAGTTCATTGAGAGGACAGGCCTTAGGTTTCAGGAGATACGCTCCAGCAATGATGCGAGGTTTACCTACTCGGCGCTCGCGATGGCTGGGAGGGTAGTGGAGGTTGGCGAGAAGTTTGTGGATCATAGAGCGAGAACGGGGTCGCTGGAGCGCACGAGAGAGAAGGAGCCGCTTTGCATCCTCAAGGCGATAGAGCGCATCAGGGGCGATTTGGTGGAGAGTGGGCTTATGGCTTCGGTGGCCGGGCTTGAGGAGAAGTTCAAGAGATGGCAAGTCGGGATACTCTATTGGCATCTCATTGCGCCTGGGCTGGGGAAGGGGCGAAAGGAGCTTTACGGGGCGATTGAGGATAGAGAGGTGAGGAGGAAGGTGAGGAGGTTGATCTGGGCAAAGAGGATAAAGAGATTTATGCCGGAGAAGGTGTTTAATACGGTGAAGGCAATGAGGAAAAGAGCAATAAAGGGATGAGGCTTAGCGTCATAGTTCCTATATATGGCGTTGCGAGGTATCTTTGGCGGGCGCTGGAGAGCCTTAGGGAGCAGAGCGCCGAGGGGGTGGAGTATATACTCGTCGACGACGGCTCGAAGGATGGATGCGGGGCGATTGTCGATATATGCGCGAGGAAGGACAAGCGGTTCATCGCCGTCCACCAGGAGAATGGCGGATATGGGAAGGCGGTCAACAAGGGGCTCGCCATGGCGAAGGGTGAATACATCGCCATATTCGAGCCCGATGATTGGGTCGAGCCCGATTTTTATGTGGGCCTTTTGAAACGCGCGGAGGAGACAAAGGCGGATATCGTCAAGACCGGTTTTGTGGACTTCTTCGACGATGGAAGGCCTGGAGGCAGCGGGATAGCGGCTTCATTCGATGGCGAATCGAAAGAAGGGGCTGATTTCACGATAGAGAAGTGCCCAAAGCTGCTCGCGCAGCATCCCAGCATTTGGAGCGCAATATACAATCGCGCGTTTCTGGAGCGAGAAGGGATCGTGATGGAGGAGACGCCTGGAGCATGCTGGCAGGACAATCTCTTTCAAGTGAAGACTGCGCTCAAGGCGAAGAGCATCGCCTTCGCGCCGGGGAGAGGATATCACTACAGGGTGTTTCCCGGCAAGAGGGCGCCTGAGCCTAAGAGGATATTGGGCGTAGTTGGCGGAATCAGGGATTGGATGGAGGAGAATGGAGTTGGGGCGCCTGAAGTAGTGGCTGCGGAGGCGATGAGGGAGCTTTGGTATGTCGGGCTTGCCTTTGAATGGAAGCGGCCCTTCAGGCTAGTCGGGATAATGAGGCGGATTAGAAAAGATTTAAGGAGCGTCCCGGAGAATCGGCTCAGGGAACTCGGGATACTAGCCGATAGGATGAGGAGCAGGTACGGGTGGGCTAAGGCTGGGGTTATATTGGGGCTTTTGAGGCAGGCGTTGCCACAGCTCAGGTATTGGATAGAAGGAAAAATTAGATGTATGTGATAAATAAGATCGTCGGCTGGGCGGTGAGTCCTATCGGGGTCGCTTTGGCTCTTGGCGTGGCGGCGATTGTTTGCGCCAGGCTGAAGAGGGCGAGAGCCGCGAAGTGGATAGGGATTGGGGCGATAGCCTGGCTATGGATATGGATGACGCCGATTATGGGAAGAGTGACCGGAGTTCCGCTTGAGAGCGAGTTCTTGGTTGATGGGAGAGTGCCAACGGTAGAGAGTTTCCCTGACGCGGATGCGATAGTTGTATTGGGCGGATCAATGGGCATAGAGACTAACCTCAGCAACTATGCCGAGATGTGGACGAGCGCCGACAGGATTTGGCAGGCGGCTAGGTTATACAAGGCTGGGAAGGCGCCTAAGATATTGGCGACGAGTTCGCGCGTAGAAGAGAAGACTTTCCCGCTGTTGAGGGATTTTGGTATACCTGAGGATGCGCTGGGGACTGTGGATGATGCACGCAATACTGAGGAGGAGGCGAAGAGCATCGAGAAGATGAGGATCAAGAAGATCCTTCTCGTGACGAGCGCATGGCATATGAAGCGGGCGAGAATGATGTTTGAGAGGTATGCGCCATCGGTGGAGGTAGTGTGCGCACCGGCGGATTTCGAGAATTCGATGATGGCGGCGAAGGGATTCTCGATTACAGACTTGTTGCCGGATTTCAACGCGTATGCGACCAACTGCTATGCATTCCATGAGTGGATCGGTTTGGCAGGCTACTGGGTGTTTAGATGAGGACACCGTTGTTCAGCTGTGTAGTTCCTGTGAAGGGTGAAAGGCCTTACTTCGCCGAGGCCATTGATAGTCTCAGGGGTCAGGGGCTTGGCGAAGACTTGGAGATTATTGTTCAAGACGGAGATGTGGAGCCTGATAATGGGCAGAGCGATGCGCTCAACAGAGGGTTCGCTAAGGCTAAGGGTGAGTGGCTATTTTGGTTAAATGCGGACGATGTATTGTTGCCGCGTGCACTTGATAAAGTAACAGCCCTGATGAATCGGATGAATGGGCTGAAGTGGATTACCGGTAATTCGATATATTTTAATGCTTGTGGAGAGATTGTTGAGGTAAGGACCGATGCCAGATGGCATTCGTGGTTTGGGAAAAAGCTTGATGTCTGGACTGGAGGGCCTTCTTCATTCTTTAGACGGGATGTGTGGATGGAATATGGGGGGGCCGATACGGATTTAAAGTATGTCATGGATATAGATTTGTGGACACGGTGGGCAAAAAAAAGTATAAAGTTTGAGAGTGTTGAGGCTTATATTTGGGGGTTTCGTGAGCATGATGGATCTAAGACTTTTAGTGGGAGGAATAGTGGTGCCCTAATAAAAGAGAGAGCGGTTGTCGATGTGCGTCATGATGTTCAATCGTCTGGATTTTGGCGCTATGTTAATAGGTGCGCTAGTGTCATTGATGGAACTTGGCTTATGCGTAAACTTGATACGAACCGATTTAAGGGCAAGTGCTGGAAGGAAATATTGGTATGAAATATCTTCACATATCGAACGGTTGGGAGCAGTGGAATGGAGCGGCTGTCATTGCGAGGTTCATAATGGACGAACAACGCAAGGCGGGGCACGAGGTGGTATTCAGGCGCTGGGCGACGATATGGGAACTTAGGGCGGCGGATGAGGTCTGGATTCACTGTGGCTGGATGCCATGTCTTTGGTGGGCAAATCTTTGGGCGAAGAAGGCTGTGAGGATGCCTGAGGCTTGCTATGATCCGGTTAGGCTGAAGTATCATGGCTGGAAGAAGTGGCTCGTCGGACCTATCGAGAGGTGGGCGCTCAGGAGGTGCAAGAGGATTGTTGCGACGTGTGAGGAGGAGAAGAGGTGGATAGAGGAGTATTTAGGGACGGATTGTCCAGAGATTGAGGTTGCGGACATAAAGCGATTTTTTAAGATACCCGAGAGCGTGAAGTTCCCTGAGAAGAGCGGAATGCAGGCGATTAACGTTTTGTACTTGGGGCGGCGTCATCCATTGAAAGGCACCGAGTATCTTGAGCAGGCTGTTGCGGAATTGAACCGCTATTGTAGAGACAAAGTGCCTGGATGCAATGTTGATTGCATAGAACTTCGGGAGGTTTCCAATGCGCATGGGAAGGAACTCGAGAAAGCCTGGGATTGGGCGGATGTGTTATGTCTCCCAACGCTGAGCGACAACTTCGCACTGGTCGTCGCCGAGGCATTGGAGCGAGGGAAACCTGTTATCACAACTGATGGCGCGCCATCGTGGAAAGATATGCCAGAGAGACAAGGGTTTTACTTGCGCGGATACCGCGATGGTTCGGAGGAAATGAGAGTCAAACTCCTGAAGGACGCGCTTATGTATATGGTTGATTGATGTCGCGTAACAGCCACCGATTTCTTTGCTTTGAGTTAGACAGGAAGGGGTGGTCAAAATAATATGAAAGACTACTGGTCGGGCAAACGGGTCTATGTTACAGGGGCGGATGGCCTTGTGGGCGCTGCCCTTGTGCGAGAGTTGCTGAAGCTGGAGACGGTATCCGTCGTTGCGGCGGGGCGAGACGCCAAGAAGCTGTGGAGGCTCTTCGGGAGGCGTCCAAATCTGGAATTTGCGGAATTCGATGTTCTCGGCAACCTGAAGGTCGACGAGGGTTTGGATGTGATAATCCATGCGGGGAGCAACGATCTTGCGGGTATCGTCGCTTCGGATCCCACCGGCGCTCTGATGGGGGAATATACGGGCGTCCAAAAGATTCTCGGCTACGCGATATTGCGGCGCAATACGCGGGTGGTCTATGTTTCATCCGGCGACGTCTACGGAGCGCCCGCGGCCGCTCCGGAAAACGGATTCTGCGAGGAAGATGCGCCCGGAGATGTCGATTTGTGCGATCCCATGTCCAGCTGCACCGTCGGTGCGATGACGGGCGAGATGCTGTGCACGTCGTGCGTGTCGCAATACAATATCGACGTTTCCATCGTGAGGACCGGCTATGTGTACGGGCCGGGCGCATCCGAGAACGACAAGCGTGCGCCCACCCGCTGGCTGCGCGTGGCGGCGAAGGGGAAGGACGTAATATGCCGAAACAGCGGAGAGCTGGTCGGCAGCTACATCTATTCGGCGGATTGCGCGAAGGCGATAATGAAAGTGGTGGAAGACGGGAAGATCATGACGGCCTACAACGTGGCGAATCCCGAATCGTGTTGCACGGAAAAGGCGTTTGCGGAGACTGTAGCCAAGGTCGCGGGGGTCGAGTTCGTGGTCGCGCCGCCAAAGGAAGACAGGGCGCTGGAGCAGATTCCGACCTGGAAATTGGATGCGAGCAAGGTGCTCGCTCTCGGGTGGAAGCCGGAGTATGATTTGGAGCGAGGCATCGATGCGACGCTCAGGGCTGTCACGTCCGGAAGAATTGCGGTGTAGAGAGATGTTTCAAGCAAATGCCAGCATGCTCAAAACCCGCAATCAGGGAGCAAAGGCGCGCATGGATGCAAATGAGGAGTTCGGGATACTTTTGAGCGGGCTGGTGTCTGCGCTGCAGAATTTCTATCGACTTGATGCCGATTTGTTGAGGCTCGGTGTGAACGAGCCCAGTCTGGTGGGAAATTTCTATCGCTACTTCCATGAGGCGGTGTACAGCCAATTCCGCGATGAGCGCTTGAGAATTGATTTGGAATACGACAAGGTCGGTCAAGAAGAGGCTCAAAAACCACGCACAGGCGCAAATTCTGGAAGGTTGCACATGCGACCCGATATGGTTGTGCATTACAGGGGCAATCCGCAAAGAAACTTATGCATGTTTGAATTTAAACTCCATGACAGTAAAGAAGATTTCGAAGAGGACAGGGACAAGTTGCGAGAGTGCGTCGATCCTGAGTGGCTTGGCTATCATTTTGGATGCTTCGTTGTATTTGGCGAGACTATCGAGAGATGTAAATCCGAGTGGTTCGCCGATGGAAAATTCTGTGCAATGACATATGACGAAATGAGTGCGCGGCATGCCGCACAACGGCCAGATTTGTGGTGCAAGGTCGACAAAAGCGGAAAGATGTGTTTGGGGTGAAACGGGGTCGATTTGATTTCGCGAGGTAGAACGGAAATGCGCAAATCTATTGATGCCGACATTGATTACATAGCCAACCGGCTGATGGCGAACCGCGCCGTAGTCCTCGTCGGCGCCGGGTTCAGCCGAAATTCCGACCCTGAAATGCCCTTGTGGTGGGGATTGGCGAAAAAGTTTTGCGAAGTCTTGCGCTTGCGTGAAGACCAAAAGCCTTCCGACATCCTTGATCTTGCTGAAGAAGTCGAGTCGGAGTTGAAACGGTCGACGCTCAATGCAGTGCTTGAGACTACGGCGGTGCCTCGTAAAGTTGATTTGGATTTCCATGTCAAGCTCCTGAAGCTTCCTTGGGCGGACGTGCTGACCACGAATTATGACACTTTGTTGGAAAAAGCCAGACATGAGGTCCTGGATCGTCGCTATGGGCTCGTGACGAGGGAGTCCGATCTGCCCAAGGAGCATATTCCCAGGATAATAAAACTGCACGGCAGTTTTCGGGGAGATGTGCCAGCGAGGAGGCCGTATGTGATAACAAAGGAGGATTACAGAAAATATCCGCTGGATTTCCCGTGTTTTGTCAATACGGTCAGACAAGACATGATGGAGAACACATTGTGCCTGGTCGGGTTTTCGGGGACGGATCCGAACTTTCTCGGATGGTTGGGCTGGATCAGGGACGTCTTGGGTAAAAACGGCTGCAAGGTGTATTTGATCGGACAGTTCGCGTTCAGGAAGTCGGAGATTAAATTGCTGGAGCGCCGGAAGATACACGTAGTGAATTATGCCAAAATGGTCCATGGGTGCGCTGATCCAAACAAAGAAGCCATGCGGATGTTTCTTGACGGGCTGGCAGGTCGGGTTAAGCGCCGGGGCTGGATAGATGCGGATGTGGAGGCAACAGGAGGCGTAATGGAATCCCTGACGGCGACGAGTGAAGAGCAGAAGTCGGCGTTCAGAAAAGTGATAATGAAGTTGAAGACCCAGCGGAATTCCTATCCGGGATGGGAGATGCTGCCCAATGAATACCTTCGGCGACTCTGGCATCAGGCGACGTCACTTATAAGGTGCGCATTTAAATTTCTTCGCTCAGACTCGACTGCCGAGTTGCACGCGTTTGTGTGTGAGATGGCATGGGTGCTTCAGAAATGCCATTACGCGCTATCCTTTTCGCCAAAACTGAATGCGCTTTTTTCGAGGGAGGCTTGGGCCCGAAAGGACAGCCCCCAATCAGTGGACCTGTTTCTATACTTGATGGAATCATGCCGACTGGGGGGTGATTTCTCGGAATGGGAACGGATCGAGAATCATCTCTCAGACAGTTCCAAACTCCTCAATTCCGAGCAGCGGCATAAATTAAGCAAAGAACGAGTGCTATGCGCGATATATCTTAACAAGCTAGACCGCGCTGAGACCTTGCTTCGCGAATGGTCGGTTGCCGCGACAGACGGGTGGTGGGTGGCGCAGAAAACGGCCCTTGAGATGTCAGTGTCGTGCGATCAATGCCAGAGTGAAAAATTCATGAAGAGCGTTTCCGCAATCCGCGATTGCGGCCTGGACAAATATGGCGGCGAAGATATGAGGCGAGCTTCGCAGGAATCCATCGTCATGACCTTGTGCTATCTGTCGAGTTTGGAGGCTGGCAGGGCGGAAGGCTCGACTGGTGAGGTCCACATCCGCGAAGAATACCATGATCTGGACCGGTGGGCGATCCTAAGGGCGCACAAATGTTCCTTTCGCGATGAACTGGGTGCGCTGGCGGAGCGCTTGAGCGAGGATGAACTCGAAGTGCCGGGGAAAGAGCGTGGCGACAAAAGGTCTTTCCGTGTCGGTGAAACAATTACGATTCCCGGCTTCTCGTGGCGCGACCATTCATATCCGGTTACTTCGGCGCTGCTCGTCTCCATGGAGCAGGCGGGAGTTCCGTTGCGCTTTGTTGACAAGTTGGCTTGTAAGGGGATTTCCGCCGAGAAGCTTGTGGCCGGCTTTCTGAATCTGCCGTTGGGTCAGGCTATGCATGTCCTGTCCCTGGTTGGCATCCCGGTTGACAAGAAAGGTGTTTTCAGCAGGGCTATGGTTGGGAGAATATCTTCAGGCAGCGCAAATATCATCGCGAACTCATTGGTTGAAAGTATTCGCATCGACAGATCCAAAAACCAGGCCTCTGGAGACATGACGGCCTGTCGCGTCTTGGCCTTGGGCTGCCTCTGCTGCCGAATTGCAGCTTTGGAGACCAAGAGAAATGTCGCCGCCACGCTTGTTTCGCTTTATGATTCCGATTTCGCCCAAAAACGTGGCCCTGTCCTTGATGAAGCGTTCAGCCTGCTGGTCGACTCCTTGCAAAAGGATGAATTGGAGCCTTTGTTGCCGATTTGTCAGGATTGTCCTTGCCCGCCCCCTTACCTCGTTGTACTCCGAGAATATGCATGCGAGCATCCGATGCGCGCGATCTACGGCAGATGGGGCGCTTACATCAGGAAGAATGCCAAGCGGATAGGCATGCACTGCAAATGGTCAAGGGTTTTGGAAGACCTGTACTCACAGGACGGCAGGCGCAGGATGTGGGCCGCGTGTAGTGCTTCAATCTCCGGAAAGATGTGGCGTTTGCCCCCTTCGGTGGCTGCGGGGATGGGCGCTGCAATTGTCGCGGCGGTCGAAGGGAAATCGGCTGCGCTGCTTAAGCTTCTGCACCCGGGAATGTTGACAGGAGTCTGCAAGCGAAAAGACGTGATCGGCTTTTGTCTGGGTAGGCTCGCGAAGATTGATCCTCTCATGGATTGCGGAGAGGCGATAAAAATTCTTTCCGTGTTGTCGGAGGCGAAATTTCCAGAGCATGACGTAGCGGAGGCCGTCGGGCGGACGCTGGCAAGATTTGCCGGCGCATGGGAAGGGTGTTGCAGCAGGTACAAGGCCGATGCAGCGTCAGGAGCGCGAGTGGACATGACGACGGTGACTCAAGCTCAGTGCGATGTTGAAAATCTCATCGCTGTATTCCAGGCGTTGGTTTGCGTGCTACGGAAAAACGATGGCGAAATCCCCCGCCGAGATGGAAGAGTGTTGCGCACCGTGTACAAGGCGGGCGTCGGGGCAGGCCTGCACGATTACATGTTGTCATTTTGCAAAGGCAAAGGCCTTGTCAGCGAGTTTGCCGACGGAGCGTTTAGGGATTTGGTGTCTGGCGTCCGGTTCTTGTGTGACTGTGGGATGAATTTTGTCGCCCGCGCGCTAAAGGATCGGAGTCCCAAGGTGACGACACAGTTTCTGTCGTACATCCGGTATGCAAGGGCGATTGATGTGACGCAAGTTTGTATATTGGTCGGGAGTGCGACCCGGTACCTTCGGGAAGCGGATTTTGTTGAGATGTGCGAATTGCTGGGCTCTTATCTCGACCGCTTGAAGTTTGCGTCGTTAGGTGGCTCGGTTGAAGACAGATTGGTTATGGGCGTTTATGGAGCCCGTATTTCGGTAATTTCTATGGAAGAGGCCAAGCGTAGGCGAATCAAGGTGGAGGATTTAAAGTCGCGCTGGAAGCGGCTGTTTGAGGCGGACAACGATTTTGCCGAGATGCGCAACGCTTTGGATTGGTTGCCGATGAATGATTGGGTAGGTTGACTATGTCAGCATGCATTTGTTTTGCGAGACCGGAGATTGATGCATCTCCGGTCTTTTTTGTCCGGAATATCCTGCCTTATGCGCTTGCGTGTTTTGAGAAAGTATGGCATTATGTACGGCGTAATGAAGCAGGCAATGGAAAAACTTGTGGCTGAATATGCGGAGCGGTTCGGCAAAGAATCTCCTTTCCCCGGCCCCGTCCTGGCCAGAAGGAGAATATCGCAGCGGATTCAGGAGGAGCTAAGCGGAGGTCTAAACGCGATAGAGGCGGCGACTCTCGACCGTATTGCGGAAGGCGATCCTATCTTGAAGAGGGAGGCGCGGCTAGTCCGCAGGAAAGGGCTACCGGCCCGCGGCGTCACCTATGTGCGCAAGTACAAAGGAAAGGTCTACGAGGCAAAGGCCGTCGGGCGGGGGTGGTTCGAGATGGGCGGAAAGACTTATCCGTCCCTTACGGCGTGCGTGAAGGCGATAACAGGCATGCACGACTCCGGGCGGCGGTGGTTCAACGTTTCGGGAGGTGCGCGGTGACGGAGGGGGCGCCGAATACAATCCGGTGCGCCGTGTACACCCGCAAATCGCTCGATATCGGGCTAGAGAAAGACTTCAGCTCGATTGACGCCCAGTATGCCGCATGCAAGAGCTACATCGAGGCGAGACGCGAGGCGGGGTGGAGGCTTTTGCCGGAGCGCTACGACGATGGAGGATTCAGCGGCACCGACATGGACCGCCCTGCCATGAAACGGCTCCTTCTTGACATAGAGGCCGGGCTCGTCGACGTGATCGCCGTGTACAAGATAGACCGCATATCTCGCAGCATGGCGGATTTTGCGGAGTTTCTATCCCTTCTGGAAAAACACCGTGTCTCGCTAGCCTCCGTCACCCAGGATTTCATCGGCCCTTCAGGCTGGGGTCGGGCGATGATGGGCATGCTCATGACATTCGCCCAGTACGAGCGGGAGATGATATCCGAGCGCGTGCGGGACAAGACTGTGGCCATGCGCAGAAAGGGCATGTGGACGGGCGGCATAGCGCCGTTTGGATACGCTGTGTGCGACAAGAGGCTTGTCCCCGATCAAAGAACCGCCGGGACGGTGCGCGAGCTCTTCAGGCTTTACGCCGAAACGGGCTCGTGCAAGGCGGTGGCCGCAAGGCTCAACGGGGCGGGGCTTCCTTGGCGTCCCGGTGTAGAAGGCGGGTGGAATCCTAGGCGCGTCGGCTATGTGCTGAGAAATGTCGCGAGCTCTGGCCTGATAATGTGCGAAGGCACGGCTCTCAAGGGCGTACAGGAGGCGATTGTGGGCGATGAGCTTCGTGACCGCGTCGGGGCGGCCCTCGAAAGGAAAAGCCGTCCGCGTGCAACCGCGCAGTCTCCCTCCGGAGCGATTCTGAACGGACTTCTCCGCTGCGGGACTTGCGGCTCGGCCATGGTCTATTCATGGACGCGCAAGAAGACGACCGGAGCCAAGTATGGTTACTACATGGATCGCGCCGACAGCAGGCGGGCCGTGTCGACATGCCCCGTGAGGCGCGTTCCTGAGGGCCCCGTCGAGGCTTTGCTGGAGGATGCGGCATTTCCCCTTGCGTCGCGCGTGAAGGGCACAGAGGCGGCACGTGCGGCCGATCCGGACGTGTTCTGGGCGTCGATGCCGCCTGAGGAGAAGAAAACGCTCTTCAGGAGGCTTTTCAGGGAGGTGGTAGTCAACCCGCACTCGATAGACATTGTGTTCCAGAGCGGCGAGGTGAAGACAGTTCCTGCCTCCTTGAGACGCAACGGCGGGAAGAACATGCTTGTGTCCGGCAATGCGAAGGATCCCATTTTGGTTGCATATGCGCGGGCGCGGGCGTTCTGGAGAATGTTGGATTCGGGGAGGTTCAAGTCCGTAAGCGAAATGGCTCGCCACTACCGCATAGAGAGGACGTACTTTGGACGGCTTCTCTCGATGGCGTGCGTTTCGCCCAGGATAATAAAGGCGGTCATGTCCGGGAGGGCGCCCGCCGGATTGACCGTCAACAGGCTGATGCGCCTTGCCGCATCCGATTGGACGGGGCAGGAGAAACTGCTTGGCCTCAAATGTAATATATCTATTTCTTCGGGGCAGTTTTGTGCAGTTGACTAACTCGAGCGGTATTGTGTATAATACTGGCAAGAAAGTCAAACGTCATGAAAAAACCGATCGTCAAACTTCTCCTTAAGTACAAACACGGCGACTTCTTTCGCCGGATCGCCGTTCCGGGCAATCTCTCCCTCTCGTTCCTGCACTTTGCGATTCAGACCGCATTCGGATGGCTCAACATTCACGAATACATGTTCGAAGGGGATGAGAAGCTGTACACCAGGGAGGGCCCCGACGGGGATTTCGCAATGCCGGGCGTGAAGTATGCCGCAAGGACTCCGATAGAGTCTCTTCTCGGGAAGAAAGGCGACAGGTGCATTTACACTTATGATCTTGGCGACGACAACGAGGTGGACGTCGTGTGCGAGGGAAGGGTCGAACACCTGGAGGATGTCGAGTTCGACGTCAAGGGCCCGGACCTGATAGAGGACTCCGCGGCGTTCGGCTTCACCGAGGGCATAGTTGAGCTTCTTGGGAAGAAGCGGCGCAGCAAGAGGGCAGCTGAGTGCGTCAAGTGGCTTGCAGAAGCGCACGGGCTTGCGCCGGAAAACGTCCTTCGCACGCCGAGCGAGCCCGAGATGGCCGTCAGGGTCGTCAGGCTCGTGAACTTCGTCCTCAACTCCATTCCGTAAGGTAGATCTGGGGGCGAGGATATGCCGGATAAGGAGAGCTTCGTGCTGCCGTCCCGCGATCCGGGGGGCGCGGATTCGTCTACGGGCGACATCGACGCCGGGCGGATTTGCATGCTCGTGCGCAATGCTGTCAGGTCGGCGGGGGCTGAACTTGCAGCTCCGGACGGCCTGCTTTTGAAAAACGGGCTCGTCCGGGATTTTATTGTCGATCCGGCCGCGCGGGAGGGGGATCTTAAGGCGGCCCACGCGGAGGTGAAGTGTCTGCTTCTCAGGTACTGCGAAGAGCAGGCCAGAAACGCCGTCGAGATGGATATCGACGATGCCGCGGAATCGTGGCTGCAGGCGAAGGGTGCGCTGGAATCGCTGGAGTGCGCAGCGACGGCGGAGGACGCCGCTGGCGTCGCGGCGGAGAACGCGGCCCGCTATGGGGAGGCGCTCTCCCATGCTGGGGACGCGGCGCGGAAACAGAAGGTGTCGCTGGAGCTGTTCAAACTGAAGGGGGTGGACTGGAAGGGCAGGCTTGCGGCATCGCGAAAGAAATGGCTGAGGGAAAACGGGCTCCCAGACGAAGACCCCGTGGCGGGAAAGTACATTGCGTGGGGGGCGGAATCATTGGAGAAAATCCCGGCCTGGTGCCTGAACGACAAAGACGTTTGCGTAGGCGAGGAACTGCTGAATCTGCTCTACGCGGTCGTCCCGGCGGGGTATGACGATCTCTTCTCCAAACTCAATGGTGTTGTCAGGGATTACGAGGAGAAGAAGGCTTCAAATCTGCGGAAATTGGCGGACGAAACCTTCTCCGCGGTGGAATATTCCGAGATGGAGCCTACGAAGGTGCTGATGGAAATATTGAGCAAGGCGCTGGACGATATGGGCGATGGTAGGGTGAGTTTCAGGATGGACAATTGGGCTCCGGTTCTTGCCGAAGCGCTGAAGCTCCCGCGATATACACTCTTCTGTTTCGATTGGGCCAGCCATCACGAAGACGCCCCGGACGAGCCCGGCTACTTCTATCTCCTTCCTGACGGATCGAAGCAGGAGGTGCATTTCTCGTCCAGGCAATCCCGATGGTGGGATTCGATGGACAATGTCGAGTTTTATGTCGATTCGCTCGTCCGTGCCGGAGGGGATCTCGCCGCTAGGTTGGAGGATCGGGCGCTGGTGGACGAGTGGAACGATATCGAGCGCAAGTGGAATTCCTGCGGGAGCGCGCAATCGTTCTACCATTGCTCGGGCGACACGCTGTCGTTCGCCGAGTCGCTGTACGCGGGAGTCTCCAAGATGCAGATTGCCGTGAAAAATGCCATGTCACAGGGTCTGCGGCCGGACCAGCAGCCGCTGACCAGGGAGGAAACTGACGCCAAGCGCTATGAGGAGCAGGCCCGCAACCGGATCAAGGTCATTGCCGACATGGAGTCGCCTGATTTGCCCGTGTCTCCTAGCGCGGATGCATTGCTGCTGTCCATTGTGGACTTTGCAAAGACATTGCACCGGGCGGAACCCTTTTACGGCGGACGCGTTGCAGCGATCGGCCGCGACGGAATGGCGGCCCTTCCCTCGGCCAGAATGCTGGGGCGGGGAGCTGTGCTGCTCCACCTGAAGAGATTTCTTTCCAGAGTCGAATCGATAAGCGAAATCTCCTCCGGTCGCATGCACGAGATAGCCGCGGTGGCGGAGATGATGTTTTCGAAGCTCGAAAGTCTGGTGGAGGGGTACTGTGTCGATGAAGCGCGGGATTTGTTCCAGAAGGCGATTGCCATGCTGCCGCGCGGAGAAGGGGACTTTGCCCCCTTGGGGAAGAAAGGTATGCTGGAACATGTGTTTGAAAAATTCGAGACCGCCTGGTACGATGTTGGATACCGCCTTGAGAAGCTGGAGCAGAGAATTGTCGATGGCATGCCAGATGACGGCGAGGGTGAGCCGCCGGAATGCAGGAAGAGGAGGATGGCGGCCAGGAACGCGTGGTACGCGAGAAACGACCGGGACGGCTTGCCGCTGGAGCCTTCCGTTGTCCGGAGCCTTCTCGAGACCGCCGGCAGGCTGCAGTACGATGCTGCGGTTTCCTCTTTGGCGTTCAGCGACGGAACCGGACAGGACTCGTTCACATACGAGCTTGACGTCGCACGCTTCCTGTCGTTGGATGTTCATTTCTCGTATGCGACGGACGGTTCCCCCGATGGCTGTCAGACGCTTCGTATCGTCAGCAGGTGGGTCGCTCGCGCGAGACAGATGTTCATGGAGGCGCTCAACCGGTATTGCGACAGAAGGGGGAAACGGTGCCTGGAAGCCGGCGAGGCCAGCCGCCTTTGGTACGAAGCCATGTCAATGCTGAATGGAAGTGTTGGCGAAGGCCGGCCTGTTCTTTCTGCGGAAGACCGGGACAGGTTCGTCAAATTGGCCCACAATGCCGCAAAGGCCGAGTGGATCGAGACGCGGATGCGCGAGAAGGAGAGGGATGAGGCGGGCGCTTCCACCAGAAAGATGCTGTGCGAATGCATGCTGGAAATCTTGAAGGGCGCGGATAGCGCCCTGATGTGGGACATAAACAGGGGCCTGTACAGCCGGGAACCGACGAAGATAGCCATCCCGAAGGGCAGAAAGAGCGAGATATTGAACGCATTCCCGCATCAAAAAGGGGAGCTGGAGCGCATATTCGCACATCTGGAGGAGCGCGGAATAAAGCGGCATGAATTCGTCATCCCGAGCAGCCTGTTCATGTCGCAGGCGCTCCGTCCATTTTCGGAGGAATTCTTCGGGTGCCGCAAGGCGGCCGGAGAGTGTTGCCTTTCTGAAGAATACCGCCAAAAGATATCGGAGGCCAAGGTCGACTGCATATGCGCGTGGCAGTGCTTCATCGACGACTTGCCTGACTATGTTGACGATTCTGCGCTTGTGGCGAGGCTGCAAGATACTTTTTCGGGGCTGACCGGCATGTTCGAGCGGCGCCTTCTGCTCGGCGACGAAGCGGTCGATTTGACCGAATACAGGAGCCTCTTCTCCACCTTCAAGGAAAAATTGCTGGACGTAAGCGCGCTCGTTCTGGAGCGGACGAAACCGGCCAGCGGACGGAAGGGGGGCGATCCGCAAAAGGAAACTTCAAGTGCGTCCGGCGCCGCAAGCCGGGAGGAGGAGCTGCTTGCGCGGGGGCGGAAAGAAGGTGTCGCGGCGGCCGCCGGTTTGCTCTCCGGAGACGGGAAGATGCATGTGATTCTCGACGGGCTGTCGAAAACCGGGCGGCAGGAGGTTTCCGCTGCGTTGCGCAATCCGCCGAAGGGCGGGAGCATTTTCACCGGCAGAATTCTGATGTCGTTGTTCGGCGTGACGTCGGAAAGCACGATAACGAGTTGGCGCAAGGGGGATCACTCTCCGGAGGGATTCCTGCAGGCGCTTGAGACGAACAATGGCCCGGCGATGTGGGCGTGCGCTGAAAAATACCGCGCCAAACATCACAAAGGGGACGCTATGAATGTCAGCGGGGTTTTGCGGAATCTATCCGAGGAAGAAATCTATATGCTGCGCGGGGGCCGCGGATAGCGTATTGTGGGGCTTTGCCAGCAATGCCTTTGGCGCGACAGGGACTGCGGATTCCAAAATGCCGGAAGCTGTGACAGAAGCGGACGAGATGATCGGCGAGATAGAGACTGCGGTGTACAGTCTCGCCAAAATCCTGATGTTGTACACTCTGGAGCACGCAGTCTATGATGATTCGGAGAAGGCCGACCTGAGACGGAAGCATTGCGCCAACGCCGAACGGCTGGTCGGTCTGAAGAAAGGTGCAGATGCGGAGATGTCTTCCGTGGAGGTGGAGGCGAAATGCGATTTGCTTGTGGCCAGAGAAATGGGGCCGAGAGACCGCTACCCGTTTCTTGCTCGCCTTGCGCTCGACCCGATCGATATCTTTGATGTCCTTTATGTGTATTCCGCAGATTTCCTTTGCGAGCTGCACGGCTACAGCGTAAAGGGCGAGCCGGAAAACGGCAAGATTGAGACGGCCAAATGCCTGTGGAAGGATCTTCTTTCGGTTTGGACGGATGTGTTTGACGTCCTGCAGGCTAAGTGTGGCGGCGCCGCGGAAATCGGCTCGGCCCGCGCAGCGGTGAACGCCCTGCACCATGAAGCCGAATCCGTTTTCGGTGATGGAGAAATGGACAGTTGCGCCATAGAGCGCAGTCTGGATGAGTTCAAGTCTAGGCTCCGGGATTTGACGGACTATCTTTGCCGAACGTTGGTCGTCGACCGCGGCAAGCTCGATTACGGAGAGGTTACGCGAAACGAACTGGGGCGATATGCGTTTGAAGACGCTTACGGGTGCGAGAGGGCGCCGCGAAAGGGGCGGTGCTGCGACCGCCTCGGGTGGCTGTATTTCATCAACGATACCAGGAGTGGAAGCATGAGCAAAAATGTCTATCTTGAACGTTTTGACGAGACCCGCATGTCTGAGATTGGATCTCTGGCCGCAAGATACGAGAGGTTTTGGGCATTGATGGGCATGGGCAAGCATGATGAAGCGCTTGACATGGATCTGCCATATGAGGACGATCGCCGGAAAATGGGGGGTGTCGTAAGAAAAATCCACGATGCCATATCCTCGCTGAAGATATACGCAAGGGATTCAGTTGACGGACACGGATCCATTCGGGAGGAGGCGTTTCGGCAGTTCGATTGGAGGGATGGAAGCTCCATACTGGCACCTTCGTTTGACGTTATGAGGGGCGACTACTACAAAAGGCTCGCGTATGTTGGCGGCACGGAGTCCGAATATGCCGTGCTGCGCGATCCGCTCATTTTTTTCAACGAATGTTGGGATGGATTGTTCCGTTGGCTTGTAAGAGACGTCAAATGCGCCCTATTTGAACCGTCGTGGATCGCCTGGCGCGCTTACAGGGACTTTTCAGAGACGTCATGCTATACACCCATGTGGAAAGGCGACGCGAACCCTAAAGAGGCGTCGAAGCTGAATGAGCTGGAGCGCCGGATGATTCAGACCTTTTGCGACCTCTCGGAAAAAGAGTTGCCGCGGTGCTCTTCGGAGCCCGACAGCCTTGGAGATATACATGCCGAACTGCGAGAGTTGACGAAAGACGGGAATGTGTTCCTGTGCCCGGCGGCGGAGACGAGACTTTACCGGTGCCTGGACATGCTTGCAAGGATTGCGAAGGCTTCGATGCGCGCTGAAGAGTGGAGGATGCTCGGAGGGGTGATGTTCATACGGGTGATGGCTTTTTTGTCGGGGATAAACGATTATGAACTGTATGAGGACGATTCGGATCGCTGTGAAGGGGCATGGAGCAATCTCCGCAATACGCTTGACACGTACTTGATCTTCCTTTCGGAACGCGTCCGTTCAAGGTCGATCGCGGTTGCGAGACGGTGGCTTGCGGAGAACAGGGTTTTGACGCAGAAGATCGATGGGTGCCCGGTGAAAAGACGTGTGCGGCATGAACTTTTGTCCGGGCTCAGGGATTGCTGCCGCGATGCGGCAATAGCGATTTTCGACGGAAAATGGACCAAGGACATACGCGTTTTGTATGCCGGAAACATAACGTGGGAGTACGAGGACGACGATTATATGGAGCTCGGAAGCGCTAGTCCAGCTTTCCGGGAGCAGGCTCAGAAGGATGAGGAGAGGATAAATCTGGCGCGAAGCCAAAGTCCATTCTTCGCTGAAAAAGGGGATGCCGACATCGAAGGGTGTGAACCTGCGCTGACGGCTCCCGAAAGCGCAGACGACGCACTGAACCTTTTCGAACCTTTCCCGGAAGTCACCGACAAGGAACTGACCGATGCCGGCGGTGACGCAAGGGTAGTGAAATACATAGAAGAAGACCCTCATGTTGAATGGAAAAACCTGTATTATGACTATCTGCGGATAAAGCGTGCATATATAGTCAAAGGGTTCCGAATCCGGGACGGAGCGGAAGAGCATTTGATAGCGTTTCTGACAACGACGGCCGAAGAGTATTTCCCGGAGGAGGCGAAAGAATGGCGAAAGGATCCTGATGAGCTTTGGACGGAGGAAGAGCGCCACGACGAATACAAGAAAAGGTACCTGTGCGACGTCATCGGAAAGATGTCCGCGTCAATCAGGGCGTTGAATCAGGCTGCGGAAGAGCGGAAAAAGCGGCAGGAGCAGATCAAATACGAGGAATCCCTGATTGCCAAAGGGCGTCGGGAGGCGTCTGCATTGCCAATGCGCCTGGGGACCGAGAACAACCCGATCCATATGGTTGTCGAGGAATTGTCGCCCAAAGCGGTGCGCCATATCGCCGAGGCGGTCCACAATCCTCCTAAAGGTAGGAGTTTCTTCACAAACGCCGCACTGATGGAATTGTTCGGAGTGAAATCGGAAAGCACGATAACGAGTTGGCGCAAGGGGGATCACTCTCCGGAGGGATTCCTGCAGGCGCTTGAGACGAACAATGGCCCGGCGATGTGGGCGTGCGCTGAAAAATACCGCGCCGCACATCATAAAGGCGATGCAATGGACGCAAAGGGATTGGTGAGGAATGCGACTTCGGAACAGATGCGAAAAATGGGGGCGAAAATGCCGGGCGACAGTCGTGGCTACCCCCAATAAAACCACAACGTCCAAAAAAAGATAAAATTTTTTATAGTTGAGCGAATCCTCTGAGGATTCGCTTTTTTTGTTGTCTTTTTCTTCTGAAAAGCCGTGTCTGCGGCTTGCTTCAGTTGGGGTTTTTTTGCCTTTTTGCCCCCAATATACCGCACTTTTGAAGACTCGATGTGACGAACCCGATGTCCGGGAACGCGCGGAGTCCTGGAAGGAATAAAAAATGAAAAAGACGATAATTACCGTCAGACATATCGGCGGCGCGGGGCTTATAAGTTCCCGCATGGAGGTGGAAAACGTCGAGGCGCTGAAAAAGCGGCCGATGTTTTCTTGTCGGGGTGCGAGGCGCAATGGCCTCTCGATCACCAGACGGACGGAGTGGGTCTATTTGCAGATTGAACGCCAGATGCTTCATGGAGTGTGCTGATCATGAGCGACCACATGAACTACCGCCGCGCCGCTGCGGCAAAGGCTGCGGAAATAGCCGCTTTTGAGAACTTCAGCCATGAGCCAGAGCTGGAGGAGATTCTTTGCGGGGCCTTTGTCCGTCATAAGCGCGCAAGCGAAAGCCGCCCGGCCGGTACGCTCAAAAGCGGATGGAGCAGACGGGAAAATGACGCATGTCTCACGATAAGCAAGGCAGAGCAGCTAGTGGCGCTCGAGGAGATTTCCGGTTACATCCGCAAAAAGTCGAATCTTCTGGTTGCGTTGGGTTGCATCCAGCCGTGCGACAGGACATGCCACGAGGCGGCAATGGGGTATGCGGCGCTGAAGGCGCTACCGTATTTCAACCCCGAGGTGGGGACAAAGCGTTCGACGTATCTCATTGAAGCCATCGAGCATTATCTCATAGACGAACACCGCAAGGAGTGCGCCCAGAAGCGCACGGCGAGACTCGTGCCGATCACGACCATGGATATCGTCGAGGCCCAGGCCCGCGGCCTGGCTTCCGAAGAGATGCTGGAGGACCGTTCCCGCGGAGGATTCCGCAGGCTGTACTTCAGGATGGATTACCTCAACTTCATGATGTCCCTTACGTACCATGAGCAAGTGATGTTCGAGTCCCGCATGCAGGGCGCTTCGTTCGAGCAGCTTGCGGACTGGTATGGATACTCGTCTGCAAACACATTCCGCCGCAAGGCTTGGCGCCTCATACAGGAGAAGGCCGTCAAATTCGGCGGCTTCGAGGGTAAGATGGTAGAGCTGTAATGCCCTGGCGTGGGAAGCGCGCCGACCTCCGTTCCGTGCTGCCGTGCGGAACGGAGGTCGTTAGCTGTTGGACCGGTATTTTTCGGGTGGAGGGGCGATCGCCATTGTGAAACGGTGGCGATTGTGGTAAAATATACGCGATTTCGAAACTGAAACCAGGGTCGATATGGCAAAAGGGCCGAGATGGCAAGGCTGCAAGAACCGCCCAGAGGGAGTCCGGAGGCTGAGTGGGGCGCAATCTGCGCCCCGTTGCCGTGCTTGTCCGGCCGGGCCGGATGTTCCCTGGCGTCGAATCCAAGTAACGGGAGCCATTGAATGAAGAAGACTGTGCAAGTGACAATATCGCTCTGCGAGACCCCTGAAGAATACTTCAAGGAGATCGGAGCCTCGCAAGACAAGATCATCCGGGCGTGCAAGGCGCTTGGCGGGAACAAAGTGAGGCCGACGGACAAGGGCAAGTGTTCCTGGTTCGAGTATTTCCTCGGCCGGCCCGAGGGCGGCGACATATGCGGATACGACGCCATGGAAGACGTCGTCAAGAGATGGTTCCTTATGCAGGTGATGGAGGTTCAGGACTCGCTCAAGGCCGACGGCCAGAACAGCCGCGAGGTTGAAATCGAATTGGAGAGTGCAGGCGACTACGCGTCCCCATTCCTGAGCCTTGCCCGCTTTGCTTACGGGGGCGATGAAGCATCGAGGATTGTCTTTGCAAGGCAGTGGGGCGAGGATGGAGGCGAAGACGCGGAAGACGCGATTGAAGAGCCCTCTGCGAACGGCGATCCGCTGATGGGGGCGCCGGAGAAGGAGCTTAGCTTCTCTCTCATCCGGGGTGGGGCCGGAGATGATGTAGAGAAGCAAATCGATGGAATCCACCGGGAGATATCCGAGGCGTGCAGAAAACTGGGCGATCAGCCATTCTGGGTTGACGCTCCGGGCGAGTGCGTGTGGATGCTCTATCTGGGGAATCACCCGGTGGACGGAGACAAGCGTGAATGCCCGGATATGGCAAAGACGCTGAGAGTCTGGCTCGACCTGCTGCTGGGCACTCTTGACAAGAGCCTAGGCGCTCGCGAAGAGATATGCAGGAACATCATCGTAAGATTGACGGGCAGCGCCCACAAGGCGGCGCCGAGCTTGACGGTTGCGGTTTCGCCGGATGGAGGAATCGAGGTCGGCCGCATAGTGTTCACGAGCATAAACCACACCTACAAAGACTGACGGCGAGCGGCCTATTCTGCCAGTTCCTTCCTATCCCACCACGGGGATGCTCAGCTTTTGCATCGTCTCCCGGATGAATTCGACATTGGGGCTGTAGCCGTTCTGCTTCAGCACGCCGACGCAGTTCTTGAACGACAGCGGATGTCCGACATACTTGATGGAGTCGCGGTTTTCGTAGAACAGAATGCCTGCGCACATGAACCGCCTCATTCTATTGCTTCTAATCGGCCCCTTGGGTTTCCTGTTGGCAGAGCGGCGCTTCGGACGAAAATCCGCATAGCGCGGATCGTACTTGAAGCGGTTCCTTACATAGGAGCGCATCCGGTGAGCGCTGATGCCGCGCTCTGCGGCGAATGCGGTCTTTGATTTTCCGGAGGCCTCCTGCTCTTTGATGAGCTGCCATATTTCTTCAGGCGTTAGACACTTTGCCATTTTCATGTTCCTTTCCTTGCGCCGGCAGAACTCCTAGCCCGACCAGCATTCCTGCGATTGTTTTTTTGCTTGGATAAAGGCCATACTCTGCCAGCGCAAAAGCACCCGCGCTCACGGTGAAGGGTCTGCTGTAATAGAGTCGGGCCATCTCTGATTCGTGGAGGAGAATCCCTACCGCCAGGCAGCGGCGCTCATGAATCGTCAGGCGGTCGCCCCAGGTCCGGACGCGCGGCAATGGTCTGCCGTGGTATCGCTTACCCTGGCTTTTCGGCTTTATGTTGATGGGATCGTAACGGCTTTTGTGAGCTGCATAGTAGAAGAATGTACTGGCAGGGATGCCACGTTCAGCGGCAAAGTCCGCCTTCGACTTGCCTGAGGCCTCCTGTTCCAGTATCAGGTTCCATATTTCGCTTTTGCATCTGCATCTCTTCACGGGCTGCTCCTTTCTTGGCTTCCGGATGAATCTTACGAAAAGCGCGGCAGGCTCATCCAAACTTTCTTCTTTTTCTGCAAAGATGAAGATGGTGCGCCACAGCGAATTCGTGCCGTACAGTATGGAATATTTCTACGCGATATATCAAGTCCAGATATCTGGTTTCTGAAACTAGTACGGAAACAAACCCTGGCGGGTGCGCCAGTGACGCCGGGTCTCAGTTGACATCAATGGGCTTATTCTGATGTGGGCGTAGGCGTGTAGAATGTTGCGCAACCCTCCCGCTCGGCAATCCCGTTCAGCGGGCGCCATTCGTAGTCCTCTAAACTCGGCGCTGGGCATTGGGCATCGGGTGTTGCCGCGATTCGTGGTGAATAATACCTTTTGCTAGAACGAAGCCGCCTGTTCTAGCCATGCGAAGGCAACCAATGAAACAAGGGGTGTCACAGTGGTCGGGCGTGACGGAGTGTAGTAGTAAATGTAGTAGTAATAAGGGTAAACGGAGGTCGAAATGGCTATCTACAAGCGCGGAAGATACTGGTGGATGGAGGTGTTTGTCGGCGCGGGGCGGAGGAGGGTGCAGAAGTCCACGGGGTGCGAGGACGAGGCGTCCGCGAGGATTGCCGACCTCGACGCCCAAGAAGGCGAGCGGAAGGCTTGAATCAATAAATCCCGACCTCATCGAGGACGCCGATCACGACCTTTTCTCCGCGCCCAAAGCACCCGTCTCTGCCGAGGGTGCGGGGCGCAGCCCCGTGCGTTCCGAAGCCTCCAAACTCCAGCGTATCGACGCGAAGGCCGCCTACACTCCCGAACAGGAGATAAACGACCGCCTAGACCTCCACCGTCTCGACCCCAAGCGCCGTTCCGACCCGAAGGTTCTCGCCTACGCCAAGAAGAACGGACGCAAAGTCACCAACGGCACCGTCCTCCCCGATACCGTCCGCGCCTACGACGAACACATGACGGAGCAGACGGCGAAGCAGGCGAAGCATTGGTTCCCCGGCATGAAGATCGTCGCGCACAAGTACGGCGAGAAGATAAAGCGCGGAGTACGTGCTCAAGGCGCGGAACGACGACGGAACTCTTTCGCTGAGGCCTCTCAAAAACATCAAGATGGTGGCCGACTACATGCTGGAGAAGTACGGCATGAGCCTGCACATCGGCGAAAACATCATCGGCGGCGACAAGTTCGCCAATCTGGACGACCTGGAGAATCCCGAGAGGCAGATCAAGGAGTACATAGACCGCGTCCTGAAGGCCTTCGTCGTTTCGTCGCTCGACGTATGCATCGACGCCGCGCGTGCGGGATCGGACAAGTTCGAAGCATTCTGCCGCACCGTCGCCGGCTCCTGGCCCTGCATCGAGGCCAAAACCACGGGCCTGGACGAATTCAGGCTCACGAACATCCCCGTCGACGGCAACGGTCCCGTCGCCACCCACGACAAGGACCAGGCTCTCGATCAGTGCATCGGACGCGAAATCACCGCCCTCGTCGCGAAGAATCCCGACATCGAAAAGTGGGACGAAGTCGCGGCGGACGTGAAGAAAAACCTCGTGGGAACCGTTCGCCCGCTGTCCGTCTTCGATCCCGTCGGCCGCCGCTTCAATCCGCTTCTCGGCGATACCGGCAAGCCCGTCGTCAAGACGATAACCGCCGAGGATGTCGACAAGATCGGCAGAGACGTCATGGATGTGATCCTCGAAGGCTGATGAAAAAAAGGGCGCGCTGGTTTTGAAGCCAGCGCGACCCAAGCGGCGCATCGGGCCGCGCATCAATCACTTCTTCGCCGTCTTCTTCGCAGGCGCCTTCTTCGCGGGGGCCGCCTTCTTCGCCGGAGCCGCCTTCGCCGCAGGCGCCTTCTTCGCGGGGGCCGCCTTCTTCGCGGGGGCCTTCTTCGCGGGCGCCTTCTTAGCGGGGGCCTTCTTCGCCGGAGCCGCCTTCTTCGCGGGGGCCTTCTTCGCCGCTACGGCCGCCTTTTTGGCGGGAGCTTTCTTCGCGGGTGCCTTTTTAGCTGTAGCCATTTGTTTGATCCTTGTTTGTGTTTGATTCCCGGCGCACGCCAGGGCGACGCGCTGCCTCCGGGTTTCTGATGAAATGATAACCGAAAACCGCGTTTTTTGCAAGCCGAAAATTGAAAAAAAATCACGCGCCTTCCTCTGCGGCGGCGGTTGTGCATGGCGTGGGGATTTGCTATAATCTCCCCAGAAGCGTCTGCGTGCGCGATGAGGCTGTAACCTTCGCCCGTGTCGCGTGTAAGGAGCTTGAAGCTAAGGAAAAAAGAAATGTCAAACGGAATAAATCTCGGCAATCTCAACATATCCATCTCGGAATTCCAGAAAGTCTCGTCAGGCCGCTACAATGCCGGCGAGATCGCCCTCAAGGACGGGAACTCCCTGGCGAAGATCAACAACCACGTCACTCTCACGGGAAGGAATTCCGTCTCCCTCTCCCACTCGGAGGTTCTCGCGATAAAGGAGGCTTTCGTGAAAAGCCTCGCCGAGAGCGGAGTCGCCGGCGGGGAGCTCGAGAACATCCGCAGGCAGATCGGCCTCTCCTCGGAGGGTGCGAGGGACAAGTCTCTCAAGGAACGCAGCATAAAGCCCCTGAGCAGGCAGATGGTGCGCGAGATCCTCGACAGGAACGCCGATGCGATCAACCTCGCGACCGGCGGACATACCGTCAAGACTTCGTCCGAGCTCAAGGCCGGCGTATCGTCCGCCAAAGTGAAGGATCTTGAGGCCGTCCGCAACGCCGTGAACGGCTCGCTCGACGCCAGCCGCGCAACGGCGGCGAACAAATCCCTGAGCCTTGCTATGTCCGTCCTGACCGACACCGTGGCTGTCGAGACGGCCGAAGACAGGAAGAACGCCATCGCCATCGCCAAGGCCATGCTCGCGGACGTCGAGGACGGCTCCGGCGGCGGCTCGCCGGAATCGCGCACGGTGACTTTCAGGTCCGGGCGCGGAAACAGCGTGACCATCTCGACGGGCATGGACAGGGCGGCGTTCGCCGCAAGGCTCAGGGACATCATCTTCAGGCTGGAGAACACCGCGCCCGAGTTCAAGGGCGCGCTGCCTCCCGCCACTGCGGGCGACGCCGGCGCGCTGGAGGCCGACGCCGCGAAGGTCGCCGCCGGCGAGAAGGGGTTCCTCGACGGCGAAATGGCGCGGCAGGCGCTCGATGCGGGCTACTGCAGGCACGAGCTTCCGCTTCTCGCGAAGACGTTCGCGCTCGTGAAGACCGCGTGCGGCTGGGGGGACGACGCGGCGTTCATCGCGGCGCTCAACCCGAAGAGCGACGCCCGCGCTCTCGCGGCGTGCGGCGGACGCTTCACCGCCAGCGCGGCGAACTTCCGCGAAGGCCTGCGGCTCATGAAGAGCTTCGAGGGATGGTACGAAAACGTCGCCGCCAACATCAAGATGAACGCCGCCCGGACCGCGACCGAGATCAACGGCTCGTCCGGCGCGTTCATGAAAGGCCAGCACCGCGGACTCGCGAGATTCGTCTTCGGCGCGCTCGCGCACGACATGACCGCAGACCTTTCCTCGACCGATCCCGAAAAGCTCTTCTCCATGGAGCGGAACGCCGCCACGCGCTTCGTCGGACGCGGCTACGCGACTTCCGCGGGCAGCACGATGGCGCAGCTGCCGCAGAATGTCAGGGATCTCGTGTACAGAGTCTTCGATCTCATCGATCCCCTCCCGGCGGAGGACGGCGCGAAGGGCGCCCGCATCCAGAAGAACAAGATGGTCATAGCGCGCGTGCTGAAGAACGCGGACGCGCTTCTCGCGCTCCGCGAGGACGGCCGGCTCGACCGCAAGGCCGTCCTCGAGACGCTCTTCGGCGATGCCGGCGTCGACGAATCCATGTCCGCCAAGGAGATCGGCGAGAAGCTCGGCGAAGCGTCGACCGGCAAATTCACGCAGGCGATGATGGACGGAGGCGACAAGAATGCCGGCGTCGCCGCCCTGCTGATGATGGAGAACGGCGGCGGAACCTACGAAGAGTGCGCCGGGAAGGTCGCGCGGGGAGAACCGCTCGTCTTCGCGCCGCGCATGGCATCCTTCTCGCCTCCGGTCGGCGACATGGACGGCTCGGCGGAGCCCGGCCTCAACGCGATGAAGGTGGACATGGCGCGCCCCGCGCTGTTCAAGAACAAGGACGGCTCGCTCGCGATTCCGCGCGAAAGCTGCCGCTTCAGGTTCGTGTTCCCCGACAAGACGGAACTCGTCGCGGTCCCCGGGCTCGCCGACAACCCCGCTGTCGCCGAGTCAAGCCGGAAGATCGTCGACAAGCTGCGCGAGTTCTGCGGCGAGGCCCATCCCGATCAGCTTTCGGCGCTCGGCTACGCCATGTCGCAGAGCGCGATGCCCCCCGCCACCATCGCCCTCATGGCGCACGGCTTCACGGCCGGCGACCACTCCCCCGTGACCTACACCCTCTCCAGGGACGACGCCACGGGCAGCATAACCGTGCGCTACTCCGAGCCGGAGGGCTTCCCGCTGAAGTTCTCGTGGACGACCACGATCGACGTGAACGGAAATTCGGTCACCACTCCCGTCGTCGTGGAAAAGGAGTCCGCCGCGGATGGCGGGAAGGATGCGAGCGTCGAAGGCTACGCCAGGCTCGCCGGCGTCGAGGGGCGTCCTTTCGAGCCCAAGGACGCCGTTTCGGGCTCCAGCCCGATAGTGCCCTTGCTCAAAGAGCGCATCGAACAGTTCGCCGGCGCGCCGGCGAACGCCACGGCCGAGGAGAAGACCGCCGCCTTCGCCCGGAAGCTCAAGGAGATGGTGAAGCTCAAGACCGCCGTGAACATCGCAGGCGAGCTCAACGGCAACGGCATGGACGTCAACGCCGAGCACAGGCTCTTCAGCCGCGATCTCAAGGGCAAGAACAGGGTCGCCATGGACGACGGTACGGTCATCGACGGAGACGACTACAAAACCGCGGCCGACAAGCTCGCCAAGTTCCTGACGCGCAATCCGTCCGCGACCCACGCGTCCCTTCCGGAAGAGCAGAAGCGCAAGATCTACGTCCTCATGTCCATAATGACGCAGGCCACGGTCGTGGACATGCTCAACGCGGCCGCCGAGACGTTCGACGTCTCCGGCAGGGACCGGCTGCCGTTCGCCGTGCTGGCGTCTTCGGGGCTGAGGGGAGACTTCCGGCTGTCGATGGACGACAAGGGCAACGTCAGCGTGGGCATGAAGATCGACCAGAAAAATCTCAACATGGTCGCCGGACTCGACATCGCGTCCGGCATGCTCAAGCCGACGAGCGGCGTCAAGGTCGAATTCGAGATCAAGATTCCGGCGGAGAACCTTGCCGGGATGGCGAATGCCGACTGGTCCGCGATAGACGCAAACGCGATCAACGACATAAACAACGACCCCGAACACTTCGAGCATCCCCACAAGTCCGCCTTCGACAAGATTCCCGAAGCGGCGCGGTTCAAGGGGGAGGTCGTATATTCGGCCCACTATCGTTTCGACGAGTAACCTTTCCGTCCCCCGCGTGTAGTCACGGTGAACGTAAAGCGAAAGGAGACCGCATATGATAGAATTCGAATCGTTTCTCGCAAAGGCCTACGAACTCGCTGCAAAGCCGGGCGCCGGCGGAGCGCAGGGCGAAGGCGTGGGCGTACTCGGCGGCAAGGTGGTCTCCGTCTCACACGGGGCGGAGGATGCTGCAGGGGTGGAGAGCGCGAAGCGCGAGTTTGTGGATTCCGCCGTCGCGAAGTTCGGCGAGGCCTTGCGCGCGGAGGTGGAGAAGCTCGTGGACGGCAGCGGCGACAAGCCACTTTCCGCCCGCACGATTCTCGCCGTCGACAAGCTCGGCGAAGGGAGCGCAGGCATGGTGCGGCAGCTTTCCGCCCTCCTCAACCGCGCCGCCGAAGGCGGTGTCAAGCAGGTCTCGGCCAACGACGCGAAAGCGCTTTTCGCGGGGTACGACGTCTCCGCTCCCGGGGCCGGCGCTTTCGCGGCCGCGAAAGCCGAGATCGAGGGCCTTGCCTCGGCCGCCGAGCAGGCGATGAAGCTCGCCCTCGCCCTCACGCCGGAGCAGATCGTCTCGATGGGGGCCGGCGCCGACGATCCCGCAAGAAGCGCCGTCTCCAACGCCATAGACATCAGCATGCGCCTTGCCGAGAAGCTGGGCAGCTTCCTCGCCAAGACGGGCGGCGAGGTTCCGGGCGTCGAGGCGATGATGATCCGCGCGCAGTCGAGAGCCGTAGAGCTCAACAGCGTTGTCGCGAAGCTCGTCTCCCTCGGCGCGCAGTCCGCCGGC
The DNA here is from genome assembly GCA_024694365.1 of Kiritimatiellia bacterium. Classification (GTDB taxonomy): domain Bacteria; phylum Verrucomicrobiota; class Kiritimatiellia; order RFP12; family UBA1067; genus UBA1067. The sequence goes on along the minus strand of JAILJX010000099.1, from coordinate 3,212 downwards.
GGCAAATCCATCGCGAGGCTCGTCTCCGAGGCCGCCTTCGAGATGCACGGGACGGTCGATGCGCTCTCCGCCGTCGAAGAAAGGCTCGCTCCCCTCATGGTGCGGATCGCCTCCGTCAAGAGCGGCGCCGCCGCCGGGACGAAGGCCAATTTCGAGGATGTCGACAGGCTTCTCGACGAACTCTCCGGCGCGAAGGCGGCCGTCGAGGACATCGCCAAGAACGGAATCAAGACGAAGGATGGCGGAACGTGGCGTCCGGACGCGATGTATCTGAAGGGGATTGCGCGGCTGCTGGAGAATACCGCCCTGGACATCCGCGACATCGCGGTGGATGCCCTGCCGTCCGTGCTGAAGCCGCTCGCCAAGGGATTCTTCCCGTTCGACTCGAGCGCCCGCGCGGTCGCTCTCAGGAACGCGATCGTGCACTATTCCTCCGCGCCAACCCCCGCGAACCTCTCCGCGATACGCAAAGCCGCGAAAGCGTTCGCGGCCGCGAGGCCGGATGACATGCAGCTGAAGAGACTCCTCTCCACGTTTGCGGACCGCTGCGCCGATCTGGCCGCGAACCTCGGGAAGGAGCCCCTCTCCCGCAAGCTTTCGGGCGACAATCTCGTGAAGCTCGCCTACGAGGGCAAGCTCGACGTCGCGACCGTCACCGGCGCGAAGGCGTGGGGCGCGACGGACGACATGGTCGACCTCGACATCGCCGACGCCAATCTGATCGACGTTTCGGTTCTCGGCCAGGGACAGGCGAACGAGGTGCATCTCTGCAGATACAGGCGCGGGGACGGCTCCGTCGCCAGCTACGTGTTCAAGCCCGAGCTCGCAGGCGAGAAGGGCTTCAAGGGGCTGGCGGGGACGATGGAGGGGTATTCAAAGCTCCAGTCTCTCGTCCACCTCAACGCCGCGTCCAAGAAGATCGCGGAACTCCTGGGCACCCCCGGAATCGTGGTCGGCGCGAAGGTCGGCTGCCTCCACGGACTCTTCGGCGTGTTCATGGAGGTCGCCCCCGGCAACAGCATGGGCGACATGAAGCCCGGCGGACGCGGCTACGGCCTGCAGAGCAAAAATTCCGTGCGCTCGCTGACCAACGGACAGTTCGCCACTCTCGCCGGCAACTTCCTCAAGGCCGGCAGCGATCTCGAGTGGAACGACTGGCTCTCCGGCCAGGTCGACCGCCATTGGGGCAACTACTTCCTGAAGATCGACGTCAACCAGAACGTCTCCGTCAAGGGAATCGACAACGACCTGTCGTTCCCTTCGTGGAGGCTCGGCATGACGAGATTCCGCCTGACGGGACGCCACCTGTCGGTTTTCCTCAGATACCTCAAGCAGTGCGGCAAAATCGCCGACGCCACGCTCGGCGCGCTCAGGCGCGTCGAGGGCAACCATCCCGCGTTCACGTTCTTCGACGGCGAGGACAAGGTGGAGATCGACCTTTCCAAGGCGCGCGAGCTGCAGGAGACGCTCAAGGACTGCCTCGGCTTCCAGGTCGTCTTCAAGCCTACCGCCATAAGCAGGGACATGTTCGACCGGCTCATGGCGCTCGACGGCGACCGCGAGAAGCTGCGGACGGAGCTCGCGCCCCATATCCCGGAGGCCGCCATCGACGCCACGATGCGCCGCCTGGACGAGATGGTCGCGCATGCGAAGGAACTGCAGAAGAAAGGGCGCGTTCTCGACGACGGCGCCTGGACCGACGTGCAGCTTCTCAAGCAGATGCAGAAGGAGCAGAATCCTCATCTCAGGACGTCGGACGGCGCCGATGCGGGCGTGCATTTCTACAACCAGGGCATTCTCGTGCGCGACTTCGAAACCTTCTACGGCAGAAGAGTCGTCTGATCCCCCCGCTCCGTCCGGGAATCGAACTCCCCGCCGCCGCACTCCTTGTGCGCGGGCGGGGAATTTGATATAATGGCGTCAGTGCGTGACGGCAAAACCGTTGCCGCTTTAACCATAAAAACCAAGAGAAGGAGCAATCCATGAGAAAACTGCTGTTTGTCGTATCGTTGATCGGTTGCGCGTCGCTTTCGGCGCAGGTCGGCGCGGAACTGGACAAGCTCGGCAACGACCTCGACGCCGCGATGAAGCGGCTTGACCAGGAGATGAAGGGCCTCGAAGCGGCGGAGCCCGCCAGCGCGGAACCGGACAAGCTCGGCAACGACCTCGACGCCGCGATGAAGCAGCTTCGGCAGGAGATGGAAAACATCGATACGAGTGGATTCGACGCCGACCTCGACGATGTCGATATGGACGACCTTGATCTCGACTAGCTTTAAAAAAGCCGGGGACGGTCCTCACGGGTTTTTACATCGTCCCCGGCCTCGGCGACGCCGGCGACAGGATATCCGGCACGCTCTAGCCGCATCGTCTCTCTTCTCGCAGGGTGCATTGTCGGTGCAGAGTCCGTCGATGCAGCGCCTGCAGGAAGAGACGGGACATGGTGCGTAGCAGGGCATGTCACCGGGCATCATCGTAAGGCCTCTTGAGTGGTGTGACAAGTCCGCGCTTGATCCGGCGATCAAGCGTTCTTCTGGAAATACCCGTCTGTCTCGCCGCTTCGCTCATTGATGGGTAATCCTTGCCGTTCACCCTTACCGGCCGCGTTGCGCATGTGTTTTGACTTTGTTCTTTCGGCGTCGCCCAGCGGCAGTTTTCCGGGTAATAGCCTTTTCTGTTGTCCGTGCGGTCCAGCGTGAGTTTTGCCGCATAGCCGTGCGTGAGTGCCCATGCCATGAACGAGGTGAACGAGTTCGCCCACTCTTCGCATACGGTCAGGCCGTCGTAGTGGGGATGGGTTCGGTGCCAGACGTTGTCGGGGTTTCCGTTGACGCGTTTTTTCATGCTGCGCCAGCAATCGTAAAGTCGCGTTTTCCTCATGCCGTGGCGCTCGGGTTTTCTTTTCGCTTTTTCCATTTTCAGTCCTCCTCTCCTTCGTCGGCGAGCTTCTCGGCTTCGGCGAGCTCCTCCTCGAGTTTGTCCATGTCGGCGAGCGGACGCACCGTCAGGCTTGAGGTCGGCGTCTTCGCGACGGCGAGCTTGTCGAGGATCTCGAGTTTCTCCTCGTCGGGGATGTTGTCTCCTTTGATCTCTTCGCGCAGCTTCGACTTGTTGAACTCGTATTTGGTGCGGACGTAGCACTTGGTTTCGTCGCTTTCGAGGAGTTTCTTGAGCCAGGCGGAATCGTCGATTTTTTTCGCCTCGCCGGTTTT